>JAJUIC010000001.1 GCA_029265595.1 Flavobacteriaceae bacterium | reverse complement strand
TTCAAATATCAGTGATGACTCCAAAAAGTTCTTTGCTCCTTTTGTTTCCCTGTTGCGCAATCAGGGATCGCGCTATATGCTCCTGGTGGCTTTTATCTGGAGTATCACCTCCAATATTGACAAAATAGGAGTGGAGGAGACCTCTCCGATTTATTGGGCTTTCACCAAAGACTTTGTCATCCTGATCTATTTGATCCCGATTGTCCTGTGGAAATCCAGGCAACCTTTACTGCAAATCAGGAATCGTCGCTGGCCCCTTCTGATGGTGGGCTTTTTCAAATCGACCAGTGTGGTCACGCAGATGTTCGCCATTCAGTTCATTCTGGTTCCTTACGTAATCTCTATTAAAAGAGCCAGTTCCGTATTCATCATTCTATTTGCCTTTTTCTTTATGAAGGAAAGGGAGAACTTCCGAAACCGTCTGATCGGCATCATTATCATCATGATCGGACTATTGAGCATTGCGATATCTTAGCCGGAGATCCCCGAGGGGACTAACTGCGGGTTGTTACGGATTGCAGCAGCCTTTTCAACATCTGTTCCACGCCACCATCCTCGTTGCTGGCGGTTTGGTATTTGGCATGGGGCTTTACCTGCTCATGTGCATTCTCCATCGCAAAGCTAAAGGCAGCCTGAGAAAACATCTCCACATCATTGAAGTAGTCTCCAAATACCATGGTCTCTTGTGGGCTGATACCATAATGCTCCTGTACCCTTGATAAGGCATTACCCTTTTGAGCTTGTTTATCTGTAAAATCAATCCAAATTTCCCCTGATAGCTTCACCTGCAAATCGCTCTCAAAATGTTTGACATGAGGAAGCGAATTTTCCTCTGCTCCGGCCAGGTCGCAGATGGTAACCTTTAGGATTTCATCATCTTCTATCCTGGTCAGATCATCCACTACTTCATACTTATCGTAGTGCTGCAGAAATGGATTCATGAACTCCGGGTTGGTATCTTCAATGTAAGCCGCTTTTTTCCCACAAAGGATGAGATATTTTTCACCAAGGGTCTTGACAACTTCGATGATTTCCATGGCTTTATCCCGTTTCATGGGAACAGAGAATCGCTCTTGTGACTTTTCCATTACAATGGCTCCATTCTCCGCAATGAAGATCAAATCATCCAGGACAGGACGAAACTTTTTAACCAGGCTGTAGTACTGGCGCCCACTGGCCACGGCAAATTTGATATTGTTTTCTCTTAGCTGATGAAAAATTTCCGGAAACTCCTCATTGAGCTCCCCTTTAGCATTCAGTAGGGTGCCATCCATATCCGTCACCACGAGTTTCACTCCTGATAAATCCATAGAACAATTTTTTCTGCAAGATACGCAATTAGCAGGAGGTTAAAGAACATGGACCATTACCAGAAGATTAAACATGTCCCATGGAGTATCAAAAATATTTCTATTTTAGGGGTACTGCTGGCCTTTCAACCTCTTTATTTCGAACCGCCCATTGAACCAAGCATGATCAAAGCCTTATTGAAAGCAAATTTTATCCTCGTTTTCCTTTTTCTATTGGTATTTTCAAGTTCAGCAGGCCACGCCCAGCAATATGGCGGTTTTCCTCTTATTGAAAAAGATTCGTTACTGCTGGATTTCGAACTTCTGAAACAGGGCCTGGAGAAGTATCATACGGGGTTGTACTGGTACACTTCGAAAGACAGTTTTGATGGTGCTTTCGCCCGAGCTAAATCAAAAATTAATCGGGACATGAATGTTCTGGAATTCCACAAGGCGATAGCTCCCTTAATCTCCATGTCAAAAGAAGCTCATACCGCTCTTGTTTTACCTCAGTCTATTAACAACGGAATAAGGGAAAAAGCTACGTTCCTGCCATTGATGGTTAAGTTTTTAGGAACAGATCTTTACGTAACGGAGGACTTGAGTTTTTCTTCTGAAAAAGTCAAATTTAGGAAAATCAAGATGATAAATGGAGAGACGCCAGATGAAATTATCTCAAAGTTGGGAACCTTATATGCCAGTGATGGAAACATTCAACTGACAAAATACTTTTACCTTGACCATTTCGATTTTGCCTTGAATTACTACTACTATTACGGAGAGGTAGATTCCTTTGAGGTAGAAATGGAAGGTCAGGATTCCACCTTTCGACTGGAGCCTCTCACGTTACCGCAGATCAACCGAAAAATAGAAGAAAGATACGGCAAGAGAGAGCCATCAGCAGCCTCAGTCATTGCTCCTCTAGAGTTTCAAATTCTGAGAGATTCAGTAGCAGTTTTATCCATTAACACGTTCTCCAACAGCCGGATACAAATCCAGTCGAACCATAGGACACTGAAGAACTTTCTAAAGAAGAGCTTTAAAACTATAGCAGAGAAAAAGATCGAGACAATCATCATTGATGTCAGTAAAAATGATGGGGGAGATGAAGGGAATGAGGGACACTTATATTCTTATATTGGAAATAATTATCAAAAGTATCACACCGTAATGGCCAAAGCTCAGAAATCCTTTTTAGACAATAGAGTAGATGAGCCAATAACCTTAAAAACCTTCGGTCTTCTAGAAAGACTCTTCACCACCAAAAAAATGGCAGACGGCGGCATCCGACGTAGAAACGGACTTTTCGGACACGGATTAATGGCTTACTCAAAAGAACCGAAATACAAATACCAGGGTGAAAACATCTTCATTATAATCGGACCCGGGACGTATTCCGGTGGAAGTGAATTTGCCAGTATGGCTTATTCTCAGAACATAGGTGTTTTTGTGGGTCAGGAAACCGGTGGAGGGTATTATGGGAACACCAGCGGATATAGAGAAGAATATGTACTACCACATTCGAAGATTCAGGTAGAAATTCCTGCTCTTCAATTCAAACTGAACGTAGAGGAAAAAATTCCCTTTGGACGCGGAGTGATTCCCCATTATGAGGTAATCCCAACCATTAAACAATATAAAGACAAGGAGCATGCACCATTGAATTTCATTTTTGATTTCCTTTTAAAGGAGTAAGATTTTACTCCGGGAAATTTAAACATATTCTCTATTCCCGTATCCTCTTGGATAGCGCTATGTATTCCAGTTTGAGAAGGAAGCCTTGCACATCACTTTTGTCTTGAAGCTAAAACTCAATTACAGTAACCACCAGCTTCTAAAGCCTACTTTAATATCGATTTCAATTTGGACAGATTGTACAGGATCAAACCTAGTATTGATCCCAGTTCAAGAATCAAGCCGGTAAACAAAGTATAATGGGCATTAGGGTTACCATTGATTTTCAGATTAGCCCCAATCACAATAGCTATTAGCCCCATGCCAAGCAATTTGAACAATAACCTATTTTTCTTGTCCATAATTCAATTGTTAGGTGGATGCACGTCATCCTGATTTCATGCTGAGTGCAAATCCCAAGTTTTAACCAGGTGTCACTCAAATTTAACTGCTAATTGTGATACCTGCAAACCTTCTGTAATGATATTGTCAGGTTTTTGATTTGCCAAATAGGGATTGGTGGTAAAAATGCTCTAACGGACTATAAAAGTTTTGGCTAAGAGTTTCCTTCTAATTAGGTGCATGACAAAACATTAGGTGATTTCTCGATATACATAAAAATGTTTCTTTAAAATAAATCAAGACTATTGGTTGTGTTTTTTGAAAAGCTCGCTATATTTGCACCGCAAAAATGGTCACGTAGCTCAGCTGGATAGAGCATCTGCCTTCTAAGCAGACGGTCCCAGGTTCGAATCCTGGCGTGATCACTTTTAAACCCTGATCACCTAAATCGCAAGTGGTTAGGGTTTTTTTATTGGTCAATTTGCACATTAACCATTCGGATATTCCTCTTCCATATTTCACTTTGGCCCCCGCAGATCCTTTTATAACGATCCTAGACTATCGAAAATCCCTTGCCCTTGTTGCTTGTGGTTAAAGTATTGCTAATATTCACTTAAGGCTCAGCCCTTGATTCTATTGGGTTGAAATTAAATTTTACTTTTACAAGAGGGGCCAAATAGGCTTCTTTCTTAATTGTATAAAGTCCAAAAAAACTTATATGGAAGTTAGTACCGATAACAGAGATTCAGTCATAGGGGAGACCCCCATTTCTGAAATTCTTCGGGAACTTCAGGAAGAAGGGGAGGTGGAACGGCATTTACCGGGTGGCGGCTACCTGCACATGAGTGAAGAACTCCCATATCTGGTAGTTTATCGGCTAAAGGAAGATACCGATCAGGATAAAGCGACCATTCGGTTTGTTTTGAGTGAGGCTTCCTTTCTTATTTTGGGCAACAAAGACTTCGAAGCGTACCGACAATTGATGTTCAGTCTGGGAGATGCGATGGCTAGTAAATTCAAGACATTTCTGTTACTGGAGCTTTATGCCGGGCCACAGGGCAGTAGTTCGTTTAATTTGAAAGGACCTGCCACTAAATTACCAACTACCATTAAAGTATTCAAGGAGGAACTGGAGAAAATGACGGCCAAATATCAGGGCCTGTCGTTTTCTGAAACCAATATAGAAGATACGGAACAACGACAGGGGGAGGGCGAGCTTCCATTATTGGAAGTCAACGAACTCAAAGATGCCGGTATATTGCTATTGGGTCTACAAATTCCGCCGCTGTATCGCAACAATGAAGGGGAGGAGTACCCGGTATTTTTCAGAAGCTTCAAGGATGACCTGGTGCTGGTTCTACATAAAACCATCTTTGAATTTATTCGGGTTCAAACCAGTAGCGGGGTAGAAAGTTACAGGGCTCTGGGACAGAAAAAGCTTAGGGAAAAGGTGCTGGAGATTGACAAGGCTCTGTCACACATAGAAACCTCCTATCAATTTCTGTGGCTTATTTCTCCTTCCAACATTCGGCAAGTCAAGGAAACCTTCTTCAAAAGCAACTATGAGAAATTGCTCAATTACCACTACCGGTTGCTGCCCATTGATCCTGATGTTCTAAAGAGGGAACTCTATAATCTAAAAATAGAGGAAGTGGATGACCCTGCCCTGTCTTTTCTCTTTAGAGAAAAACGCGAAGAGTTGGAAATGCAGATAAGTATGCTAACGGACCGAGGGACACCTCATTTCTTTTACAATAGCTTGATGTTGTATGATGGGATCGAAAGGGAGCTGCAGCAGCAGGCCCAACAACTGCTTGATGAAGTACAGGAAGAGGACCCTTTAGACCCTGTTCACTACCAGATGGATGCTCAGGATTTCAAGAATCTGGCCCAGGAGGAATTCGAATATTTTAAAGAGCAGGACGGAAACTTCTATTCCCGGATTCATGTCCGGGATGATGTCAATATCCTGATGGTTTCTCAGGGTGAGTTGTATATCCCAAGCGACTATAAAATGGCTCCCACGGAGACCAAAGCACTGGTCCAGCACGAAGTGGGTACTCATGTGCTGACCTATTACAATGGAATACAACATCCGCTGCGGATGCTTTCCACGGGTCTCACCGATTACGACGCACTTCAGGAGGGGATTGCGGTGCTGGCTGAGTATCTGGTAAACGGATTAACGGCCAACCGAATGCGCACCCTTGCCGGAAGAGTGGTAGCTGCTGCTGCCCGCCTGGACGGGGCTGACTTTCAGGAGATATTCCGACTTCTGCACCGCCAATACGGCTTTAGCGACCTTAGAGCTTTTAATACCACCTCCAGAATCCTGCAAGGTGGCGGCTTTACTAAAGATGTGATATACCTCCGGGGCCTGGTACAGCTCCGGGAATACCTGCAAAAAGGTGGAGAACTTGAAATTCTGTTTTCTGGAAAATTTGCATTAAAACATCTTCCCGTAATCCGGGAGCTCAAAGAACGAGGCGTGATGAAAGACACCAACCTGATTCCACGCTATTTAAAATCAGAAGAAACTCAAACACGATTACAGAAAATCCGGGACGGCATCAGCCTCTCACAAATGATACGCGAATGAAAATATGCTTTGTTATTAATTCCATCTCCACAGAGACTTGTGGTACTACCGTTTATCTCATGCACGAAGCGCGCAGACGCAAGCATGAAGTTTACGTGATGGGAGTGGGGGACTTCAGCTTCGCCCACGACAAACCTTTGTCCATTATCAGCACCTATATACCCAAAAATGCCGAGATTGATTCTCCGCAGCATTTTCTTGAGGTCCTCCAGAGTGAAAGGGCAAAAAAACAAAAAATCATCGCCACAGATCTCGATGTACTCTTTATCCGGAACAACCCCACAGAGGAAGGTTCGGACCGTCAGTGGGCAGAGCAGGCGGGAGTCGCTTTCGGAAGAATGATGCAACAAGCCGGGGTGCTTGTTCTCAATGACGCCTATGCCCTTTCTCATGCCTTTATCGACAAACTCTATTTTGAAGAATTACCCAGTATAATAAAGCCACCTTCCATTATTACCCGGGACAAGGAGGAAATCATGGAATTCTACGAACAGAAGAAGAAAAAGATGATTTTAAAACCCTTGGAGGGTTCGGGTGGAAGAGATGTGTATTTCATAGACAAGAATGAAAAGAACCTCAACCAGATTCTCACCAACCTCTCCAACAAGGGCTATATCATTGCTCAGGAGTATCTGCCTGCGGGGACTGAGGGAGATGTAAGAGTCCTCCTTATGAATGGCCGGGTCATGGAAAAAGATGGGAAATACGGCATTATCAAGCGGGTTCTGGGAGAAGGAGAATTCAGAAGTAACTTCGCTCAGGGAGCAACGGCGGATAGTAGTCCTTTAACCGATGAAATGAAGCGGATTATTGAAATAACAGCTCCCAAACTCATCAGGGATGGACTCTTTTTCGTGGGTCTTGATATTGTTAAGGACAAGCTTATTGAAATCAATGTACTGAGCCCTGGTGGGCTGGATCACTTTAATGAAATTGGCCTGCCCGATTTCTCTGATGTGGTCATTGATTCCATTGAAAAGAAGATGGAGTATAAAAGACTCTATAAGGGAAAGATTTCCAACCGCGTACTGGCGACCATGGTTTAATTTAAAAAGGAGTATTATGGAACGGGTTCCGAGAATGTTAGGCAAATATGAAGGAGAAAAAGGAGGGCCCCTGCTGCTGATAACGGCAGGGGTTCATGGAAATGAGCCCAGTGGCGTTCGGGCCCTGCAAGAGGTTTTCAGGGAACTGGAAGAGAAAAAACCTCGCATGAAAGGAACCTTTATCGGGATTGCGGGGAATCAGGAAGGGCTTCAGCAAAACCAGCGTTTTATAGATGAGGATCTAAACCGTACATGGACCGATGAAAAACTTCAAAGGGATCCTACCACCCACGAAGAAAAGGAGATGCAGGAAATCATCCAGATCCTAAAGGACTACGGGCCCGATAAATATCCCCAGCGCTATTTTGTGGATTGTCATACCACCTCTTCCAGCAGTTTGCCTTATATCTCCGTGCAGGATGTAGGCGGTAACAACGAATTTGCCCATCGCTTTCCGGTGTATATCGTCAAGGGCTTTAGCGACATCGTGGATGGCTCCATAGATAAATACTTCAGCAAGAACGGTCTTACCGGATTTACCTTTGAAGGGGGACAACACGAGGCAGAAGAAACCCAGAGAAATCAGGAGAGCCTGATCTGGCTGGCCCTGAAGAAGGCCTGTGACCTGGAGTTGGAGGGTCTTTCCTGTTATCCGGGTTGTTATGAAGTCTTTGCCCGCCAATATCCGGAAGGACAGAAAACCTTCGAAATCATCCACCGGCACGGTCTGGAAAAAGGGGATTCCTTTGAAATGCGTCCTGGTTTCGAGAATTTTGAGCAAATTCAGGATGACCAGTTACTGGCACTTCAAAATGGCAAAGAAATCAGAAGCCGATGGGATGCTACGATTTTCATGCCCCTGTATCAATCCCAGGGCAATGATGGGTTTTTCATTATTAAAGAAGTGGATTAAGGCCGGATTCCGGAAATTCCACTACAGAAAATTAATGTGCTGGGTAGCAGTAAAATAATCTCTAAATATTTTGTTCAGGGGTTGACTTGTACTGCAGGCTCGCATTCCCAGTTTTGGATAAAGCGCGATCAGGCAGCTGGTAAGGTGTCTCACCGAGCTGGCTCCGGCTTCATGCACCTCACTGGTAAATTCCTTTGAAAAGGATCCTCCTTTTTCAAGGGTCGCCTCCACCTCCGAGGCAAACTGGTCAATAGCGCTGTCAGCAGCCATGAGTACCCCCTCCAATCTGCTAAAGTCCAGTTGCAAACCGGTACTTTTGGCCTCTTGGAGAAAATGCTGGGCCATCCCCAGATAATTTACCCACAGGGTGAGGTCTGTAAAAATCGGAAATGGAATCTTGAAAATAGGCTGGGGGAGGTAGGTTTCGTTGTAAATAAAGGAGTGGCTCTGGTGCACCAGAATATCTTCCACTTTAAAGGAATGACTGGCAGTGGCCTTCAGGCCCATCGTATTCCAGTCCCGAATCAGCTTCACCTGGTTTCTCGATAACAGAAATGACTGAACCACCTCTTTCCCATCTGCTGAGAGGACCGCTTTTCCATTTTCCACCACCCGTGCATTCAAGGTAAAATGGGTAAGATGAGGAGCTCCGGTAGCGTATTTCCAGTTGCCGGTGATCCTGTAGTGGTCCCCTTCCTTTTGAGCCTCACCGGTGGGCATTCCACTTCCACCCAGACAAATCCTGTTACCATAAGTCCCGAAAGTTTCTGTTATGACCTCTTTTTGAAGATTCCCTATGAAAAAATTGGCCCCACTACAAAGAGTTTGGGTCCAGCCGAGACTTCCATCAAATCGGGCCAGTTCTTTTTGAACCTGCAGCCCCTGACTTAGGGTTAGCTGCTGCCCGCCAAAGGCCTTCGGCACCCATATATTCCACAGGTTATGCTGCGCAATCCACCGAAGTACTTCCTCAGGCAATTGGGCCTGGTCAAAATCTGCATGCTGAATGGGTTCGAAATCCAGTACTGTCATAAGGGGGAGGTCCAGGTGTGATTCAACAATAGTATAACTAAAACAAAAGTAAAAGAAATCAGCATGGGAGCCTAACCATCCGGGTAACAACCTCCTACCACATTCTTGAGTCAAGTAGGTTTAAGCCATAGTTAACAAAGCTTTGCTGGAATTTTAAAGGCTCAATAACCTGAAAATCAGTAGATTTGAGTAAAACAGAAAAATCATCGCAATGGAAAAACCAATAAGTCCTTCCCAACACGCCTTAATTGACTATGCCTATACCGGAATGCAGGTAATGGGCCCCGTCGCTTTCGGAATTAATGATGAAGCGGCCAGAACCTACCAGGCATTGTCTACGGGCTTTCTCGCTACCAATGCACTGACCGATACTCCTTATGGACTGGCCAGAGTGATTCCCTTTGAAAACCATCAGAAGGCTGATATGGGATTTCTGGCGGGATTGTCGATTTTGACATTTTCAAAAACCATCCGAAAAGACAAACGCACCCTGGCTTTTCACCTTGGGATGCTCTCCATGGCCGCCTTAAATTACTTTCTTACAGATTATAAGAGGGAGCCCGAAAGGTAGCAGTTCGCAGATTATAAGGATCAGCAGGAGCAATCTCACCCCAATTTCATAATTTTGGAGACCTTAAACCCATTCAGTTAATACCTGATATGCACGCAAAAACCGGTCTTCAGTAAAATGTTCAGACACCGAGGAAAACTCCGTACCCTTAAACACAACAAGCAGATTGCCTCCTTACTCTCCTTCGTAGCCGGTCTGGTGAACGTGGCGGGATTTATGGCGGTACAGCAGCTTACTACTAATGTGACGGGGCATTTTGCATTTTTTATTGAAGGGTTTTACTCGCCCGAGGTAAAGGGGGCTTTCATCTACTTATTTTACATTCTTTGCTTCCTGCTCGGATCCTTTGTATCGAACTTACTTGTCGAACTGCTAAAAAGGAAGTCCGATCGTTATATTTACATTCTGCCGGTTATCATTGAGAGTGCTCTATTATTTGTGGTAGCGCTTATGGGGTATCGGCTCCTGGAGATTGATTTTAATCTCATCGCTTATATTCTTTTGTTTGCCATGGGATTACAGAACTCTCTGGTCACCTTAATTTCTGATGCCATTGTTCGAACTACCCACCTCACCGGACTCTTCACAGACCTGGGAATAGAACTCTCACAGTGGTTCTTTTACAAAACCCGTAAACAGCGAAAGCGCCTGGCTACCACTATCAGGCTTCGCCTGCGTATCATTATTTATTTCTTTTTGGGTGGCACCACCGGAGGCTTTTTCTATCCCTATATGGGACTGTATGTCTTTTTAATCCCGGCGATCCTTCTTCTTCTGGGATTGGCCTATGACAGTGTTAAGCACGTTTTCAACAACCCGGAGACTCAGAAGCCAAAATGGATGAATATCCCCAGGTAGTTTCTAAGGGACTGAATTTTCTCTATTTTTAAATTTCGAAACCAGGAGCATAAACTGCAGCAGGACCTATGCAGGAATTAACTGTCAAAGACTATCATCCGATACAACCAACGGTTTCCTCTAATGGGGGAGAAGTGGTATATACCGAATTTAAGCCGCACCTTAGACTCCAGCCCTACATTCACTGCTACTGGCTCCTGGAGAGCACCCAAGCTTTATCCCGGGGGTTCAGGTACCGTGTGGTGGCTGATGGATGTATGGATATCTATTTCAATCTGGACGATCCACAGCAGAATGCCGTCACCGGTTTTTGTAAAACCTTTACGGACTTTGCTCTTGAAAACACGTTTCGTTATGTTGGCGTCCGATTTCTCCCGGGGATGTTCCCGCAACTTTTTCCTGTGAAAGCCAGTGAACTGCTGGATCGCTCCGAAGCCTTACACCTGGTAGTGCCATCGCTTTCAAGTGCCATTGAGAGACATTTTAAGCCCTCGCTCTCGACCCGGCACATTCTCCTGGAACTGGACCGGCTATTTCTACAGTGCTTATCTCAGGCAGTAATTGACCTTGATCCACGTGTGTACCGCGCCCTTGGCAAAATCGTTCAATGCAACGGCCTGCTGCGTATAGAAAGGGATTTAGACACAGGTCTAAGCCCAAGACAAATGCGCAGGATGTTCGATCACTACATAGGGGCCAGCCCCAAGTCTTTCAGTAAAGTGGTGCGGTTTCAGAAGCTGCTTCAGGAAACTTCTTCCCAGAATCCGGGAGAAGTTACCGATTTGGGTTATTACGATCAGCCGCATTTAATTAAAGACTTTAAAAATTTCTACGGTTCTACCCCTCTAAAGGCCACCAGAGATTAAGGTTGTCCGATTTTTACAATCCTCCAAAGTTATTATTTTCCAATTTTGCAGCGTGACCTATTTAAAAGGCTCCACCTTTAAGGTGGTAACATGTTTAACCAAAATCAAAAAAATGAAATTAAACGCAGGTGTGATTACACCAAAATTATCGGAATCCAAAGCTTTTTACACGGAGGTGTTAGGATTTGGAGTTTCTTTCGAGAATGATTTTTATCTATTACTGCACACCCCAGGCCAGGAAGCTGAAATCAGTTTTTTAATTCCCGAGCATGCCTCTCAGCAGCCCCTGTTTCAAAAACCTTTTCAGAATCAAGGGGTCTATCTGACCATAGAAGTAGAAGATGTGGATGCCTGGTATCATAGGCTCCAACAAAAGGGAGTCGAAATCCATATTGACCTACGGGACGAACCCTGGGGGGATCGGCACTTTGCTATTATGGATCCCAATGGAATTGGGATTGACCTGGTGACCTACGCACCACCTCAAACTTAAGGTTTAAAATGGAAAGTGAAAGCAGTAAGGCAAGGCAGTCCCTGCAAAGGGGACTGCTCCCACCTGTTTTGGCTGATTACTCCATCACACTGTAGATGGCATATCCTTTTGCCGGAGCTTCCAGCATGACTTTCCCAGATACATCGGAAGTGCTGGTATAAGAAGTTTGACCCGCATAATCCATTACCGGCTGATCATTCCACAGGCTCTGGACACTTCGTCTTTTGATATTGTTTCCGATGTTCATATATAGAATGAGGCCCGGATTGCCTGGGCCGCCACTGCGCCTCATTACATACTCGTCCTGATCTACATAAAGCACTTCGACCTCTCCAGTGGCTAAACTTCCATGGATTAACATGAGCTGGCGGAGTTCCTCGCTGAAGTCCTGATCTTCATAATCGAGATAGAAAATAGTTGGATACCCATCGTGGGTGAGGATATAGGCATAGGATTTCATTTTATTCGCTTTTGAAATCCGGTTGTCCGGGTGCTCGTCTTTTTCGGTATCGTGATTGGCAACAAAAGTAACGGCCAGCTGCGGATGCGTCTTTCGTAGCATATCTCGATCCAGATACCTCAGGTCATTGTGACGGTCAAAGGCTTCTTCCATTTTATAGAAAGCCGCAAAGTCAAAGGCTGCAATTCCGGTTTCTTCCACCCACTGAGCCAGGACGGCTCCATTGCCTTCCCACAACTCTCCCACAGCATATCCACCCACACTCTTCATCCATTCTCTGATCACCCAGGGTTCAAAACCCTTGACATAATCAAAACGCCACCCATCAAACCCCATCACGTTCTTATAATATTTTGCCACCGACTCCTCGCTTTTCCACAGCCAATTCTGCACATGGGGATGATCGTGGCAAAGGTCCTGCTCTTCAAAAAACATGGCCTCCGGATCCCGCTCGTGAATCGCATTGGGATGAAAGTGTTCAAAATCCCTGTTGAATTTCCCCGAAGCATTTCCATGGTCTTCATTAAACAGGGTGTAGGTCTGCTTATGCCGGTATGGGTTGTATTGCAGTCCTCCTCCCGAATTGTGATTCAGCACAATATCGGCTATTACTTCCACCTCTTTGGCGTGCGCCTGGGCAATAACGGCTTCCAGTTCCTCCCGGGTTCCCATTCGGGTGGGAATGGTGCCATGCTGATCATACTCTCCAAAATCAAAGTAATCACTGGGGTCATATCCCATGGAATACCCGCCCGATTGTCCTTTGGTGGCTACCGGAAGCCAGATGCGATCCACTCCTGCATCCGCCCATTCCCCAATCTTTGGCTTAATGGTATTCCACCACTGGTGGCGAGGCTCCACGTCCCAGTAAAAGGCCTGCATCATCACCCCCTGTCCATTGTCCAGCGCGGTTAAATCCAGCGGCTGGTATTTACTACCGGGTGGAGTGGGGGGCAAAGTGGGATCCGGATCGGATTCCTGGGGATCGTCGGAGGAACACGCCCATGCAAGGCTTAATATCGCGACAATCACAAACCGCATTAATGTTTTTTCTCTCATAATTTAAAGTATTAAAAAAGGGCTGCCGCACGACAGCCCTTTCGCTATTTTAAGCCTTATCTACTGCGCAATCAGGATATACCGTTTGGTAATATCATTGAACCAGATAGTATAGACACCTTCTTCTGCTGGAATATTACCACCGTCAAAAACACCTTCTCCACTAGGGAAGGTAGTACCTCCCCAGTTCATGGCCCACTCGCCGTCCACGCGGAACTTAAGTTCCCCTTCAGCCAGTGCCACATCTGCGGCATACCACAGGTGCGGATCAAACTCCGTCTGAGTCAGCATGGTATCGTCATCCCATCCGCCTGGCGTAGCATCTCCCACTATTCCAATACTTGCGTAGGTTTCTGCCTCGCTGGCATCGTACTCCTCAAAAGAATAGGTCATCTCATCGGCATCCACCGTGAGAGTAAAATATCCATCTTCCTCTACAGCGAACGCTATCGGATCCTCGCCATAAAGTTCATTATTGGTAAGGTTGCCCGAGCCGTCAGTACCCCATTGCGGCTGCCACTTTCCTAGAATCTCCAGCAATTTAAATCCTTCCAGGTCATCCCCGCCGGCAAAGCGTCCGGTGAAGTGGTATAGGTCCGAATTTTCCGCATCTCTGAATAGGGGAGTATTGTTATTATTCTCACTCCATCCTGCGGCAGTTACATCTCCAACCAGGTAGAAATTACGGTAGGTAATACCTCCATCGTCTCCACCTTCAGGCAAGGTAACGGTCAGGGCCTGGGGCTCAGAGGTATGAGCCAGATCCCCTCCGGTTCCTACTGAGGCTACCACCCGAAAATACAGGGTCCCGGTATTGGGAGCTTCGGTCTCGGGGTCACTGTCAATCCCGGCTTCCCCTGCCAAATCCAGCATTTGTTTTACGGTCACCGCCAGGTTGTTATCCGAGGTACTCCCCATAACTGTAATTTCTTCAAAATCAGCACTGGGGGATCCCTGAACCTCATACTGAATATTAGTGGGTACATCCACATCCACCTGATTCCACACAAAGCGCTCTGCAACGTTGGTTCCGGTAGCAGGTGTCAAAATATAGTTAGAGGAAAATGTATTCAAAAAAGCAATTCCCTCCATGTCAGGTTGCGCAATAAAGACCACATCGTCATCACTGGAGCAAGCATTCAGGCCCAGCAGCGCAACAAAAGCAATTAAAAATATCGGTAGTTTTTTCATTTTGATGGTGTTAATTTTAATATCCTGCATTCTGTTCCAAATTGGTGTTCACTCCTAAGTCCGAAGCGGGTAGGGGATAGAGGTTGCGATAGGCCGGAGTCGGACTTCCCTGAGGCACGTTGTTTTTCCAGGCCCAGATTCCGTTCTCCGTAAATTGGTTGTATCGAATTAAATCCGTTCTTCTGTGCGCCTCCCAATACAATTCCCGGCCACGCTCATCCAGGATGAAATTCAGCGTGAGTTCAGATGCGTTTATGGTTCCTCCACTGGGATAGGCCCGCTGGCGCAACTCGTTGACGTAGTTTAGGGCCCGCCCCTGGTCTCCACCTCCTCCGCGAAGCGTAGCCTCAGCATACATTAAATAGACATCTGCCAGTCGGAACATGGGAAAATCATTATCGACGTGTTCCCCCGTACGGTCACTTCCCTGCTGCCCATCTACGGTCACGTTTCTAAATTTACGGATCGCATAACCATTGGCGAAGTTCTCCATCTGGGGAATTTCGAGGTTTTGCCCTTCCGTATGGAACATTTCCCGGGCATCTTCAGAATCTGCTCCTCCCGGGAAGAGGCTCACAAACTCAGGAGTGGTTCGAAGACCTCCCCATCCGGAGTTCACCCCAAAGTCCGCAGGATCCATGTCGCCCCCAACCGCTGCGTGAATAATAAAGGTCATTCCACCGTAGGAGTTGGTATGGATTCCGTCAAAGCGGATGGGGAATATTATTTCCTGTTGCGCGCCATTCACATCATTATCGGCCAGGAATAATTTCTGATAATCATCCACCAGGCTGTATCCTGAATTTATGACTTTATCGGTATAGGTGATGACATCTGCATAACGATCGCTGCCGGTATAAACTTCAGCATTAAGGTACAGCTTGGCCAGAAGCGTCCATACAGCTGCCTGATCCGCCCGCCCGTATTCATTCTGACCGGGAGCCGCCAACTCCGGCTCGATCGCCAGAAGTTCAGCCTCTATGTAGTCGAATAATTCCGGGCGCCTGATTTGCTCGGGTAGGAAAGCTCCAATTTCATCCTCTTCTGTTACAAAAGGAGGGTTCCCATACAAATCCAGGGCATGGTAGTAGCTCAAAGCTCTGAGGAAACGGGCTTCCGCACGAAATTCCGCTATGGTACCACGGTCTGCTTCAGGAACACCATTGGCATCAAGCGCTCCGGCATCGGTCTTCCGAATAAACTCATTGGCCTGGGCCACCTGATACATAATTCTGGAATACATGGTTCGGATAAAGGGGTTCCCGGAGGTCCAGTTCTGATAATTTAAACTGGGAATACCTTCGTCATTCCAGCCCAGTACGGCTTCATCGGTGGGTATTTCCTGAAGCATCCAATACAGTCTCAGATACTGGGAGAAACCTTCATCCAGTCCCACCAGGTCCGGGTCTCCAGCCGGCCCCTGTTGTCCGGAGACCGCCAGCCCGGCGTACAATTTTGCCAGGAACTCTTTATAGCCCTTGGCATCCTGCAAGAGCTCTCCCGCGCCCTGACGGTGATCCTCAGGAGTCAGTTCCAGCTCGTTCTCACATCCGGCCAAAACCAACAGGCCCAGGAGAATGACAGCGAAAGATTTTATTTTACTAAACATGTTGTCGTTTTTTTGTTTCATTAAAACTGAAGATTCAAGCCAAGGGTAAAAGTTCTTGGACGGGGATAGAAGTTATTGTCAATACCACCGGCAATCTCCGGATCCAATCCATCGTAATTGGTGATGGTCAGCACGTTGGTTGCCGTTAGAGAAGCCCTGAAATCTACCTTTTCCCCCGGAATGAGGTATCCGATGGATACGTTGTCGAGTTTCACAAAATCGGCGCTCTGAACATAGTAGTCAGAGAAAAACTGGTTGTCGTTGAAACCGGTCTCCAGGAAATTGCTGCTCAGGTTGGAATAGTAAGGCTGTGGGGTGACGGTACCGGCGCCTCGGAATCCCGTTCCTGACTGGGCGTTGTTATACATATAACCTCCGAAACTTCCTCTGAAGGTAAAGCTCAAATCAAAGTTTCCGTAGCTCAGGTTATTGGTCAGACCCATAAAGAAGTCCGGTGTTCCCTTTTTATAGGGCTGCCGGTCGCTCTCCGTAATTTGTCCGTCTCCATTTACATCCACATAAGCTCCTTCAATGGGATGTCCCTCCGGGCTGTATACCTGCCGGTAAACAAAGAAAGTGGAAGGATCAATTCCGGTCTTCCAGATTTGAATCATGTTTCCGACACCTCCACTGATTCCTCCCTGTGGAATAAAGAAGTTCGGGTCATCTCCCAGAGCCAGTTTGGTAATTTCCAGATCCTGGAACGTCATGTTATAGTTCATACTCCAGTTAAGGTTGTCCCCCCGGATGATATCTGCATTAACGGCGAATTCAATACCCTTACTGGTGGTTTCTCCTACGTTGGTAATCAGCCGGTCGGAAAGGTTGGATCCTGCCGGAACGGGTACTTCTGCAAGAAGCCCGTCGGTGGTCCTATAATAGGCATCAACAGTACCGGTTAGACGGTTGTCGAAAAACCCGATATCCAGTCCCACGTTATAGGTCTCCAGTTCTTCCCATCGCAAATTGCGATCGTATTCTTCAGGACGAATGGTTCTGTAAAAGCGGTTTCCAAACTGGTAGCTCGCCCCACTGATACTGGGGGTGTAGTACCCCAGATAACCGTAATTCGATCCGATCTCCTGGTTTCCAGTTACCCCGTAACCTGCTCGAAGCTTCAGTTCCGAAAGATTCCGGGAATCCCTCAGGAATCCCTCATTATGAAGTTTCCATCCCACCGATAAAGCCGGGAAGTTACTCCAGCGGTTCTCCTGACTAAACCTGGAGGATCCGTCGGTACGGAAACTCGCTGAGATCAAATACCGATCCGCAATATCAAAACTGGCACGTGCAAAATAGGACTCCAGAGAGTTGCGGTTGATGTTATTGTTGTCCAGATACCAGTTTCCTTCCACGTCCTGATCTGTGTAGCGTCGCTGACTGGACGTATAGAACTCCTGATAGGAGTGACCTGCTGTTAGGTCTACCTGGGTATCGAGCGCATCAACATGAGTCTTATAGTTGAAATAGAAATCCAAGAGCGTGTTGCGGTCAAAGCCCCAGTACTCTTCTTCATCGGCTATATCCTGAAGGACCACGGCGGATTCCAGCGGCCGGAAATTGTATCCGTCATTATCGGCATAATCAACTCCCGCATTCATATTAAATCGAAGTCCCTCCAGAAAGGGCAGGCGATAATCCACATTAAAGTTGGAAATGACCCGCTTGGTCTCGCCACGAGCGTTGTACTGTCTTAGTAGGGCCAGAGGGTTCCGGGTGGCCTGTTGCATGGCAACTCCATTGGCCATCCGATGCTCGTAATAACCTCCATAAGGACTGTCCGCATCATAAACCGGATGGGTAGGGTCGAAGTTGATGGCAGCTCCAATGGCTCCTTCATCTGCAAAACGGTTCCCGTCTATACTTCCCTTGGCCGTCAGGGTAAGTTTTAAATCGTTATCCAGTAAATCCGCATTAAGGGCCAGATTCAGGGCATTTCTCTCGTAAAGATCCGTCTTGAGTAGACCGGTTTGAGAGGTGTTGTTGTAGTTCACCCTGTAGTAGAAGTTATCGAACCCCTGGGACACGGTGAGGTTGTGAATTGCCCCCACAGAAGTCTGGTAAATCTGATCCTGCCAATCGGTATTGGCATCTCCCAGTAGATCCGGATTGGTACCCGGGGTGGATTCTATCATGTTTCGAAATTGATCGGCATCCAGTACATCTACTTTATCGGTTATGGTTCCTACCGAGGCTTTTAGATCATACTCAAATTGCAAAGGACTGTTTTTGTTTCCTTTTTTAGTGGTAATCAGAATCACTCCGTTGGAGGCCCTGGATCCGTAAATAGCGGTAGCTGATGCATCTTTGAGTACTACAAAATCCTGAATCTCATTTGGGTTAATCGCGTTGAGTTGGTTGCGAACGCCCTGCACCCCGCGCTGGTCCAGTGGAAGACCGTCCACCACAATAAGCGGAGAGTTGTTGGCTGACAGGGAAGATCCTCCCCGAATTCTGATTTCAGAACCTCCTCCCGGAGCACCGCTTCCGGAGGTAATGCGTACCCCGGCGGATTTTCCGGATAAGAGCTGCTCAGGCGAAACGATCGCACCCCGGTTAAATTCCTCCGGACTGACCTGTTCCACTGCCCCGGTTGCATCCTGCCGGGTAGTGGATCCATAACCGATCAGTACGACCTCATCCAATACAGCCTGGTCCGGCTCCAGAGCAATCTCTACCTGATCCTGGCCCGCATAAACAAGCTCATAGGTGGCAAATCCCAGGTAGCTAAACAAAACGACATCGTTTTCGGCCACACCTGTAAGTGTAAATTCTCCGTTAAAGTCGGTTGTCGTCCCGGTGGTGGTGCCCTCAATGAGGACATTCACCCCCGGAATGGGCATTCCAGTGGCCCCCTCGGTAACGGTACCGCTGAGACTGGACTGCGCAAAAAAGCTCATTGGCATCAAAAAGATCAGCAGCAATGTGCTTTTAATTATTGTTCTCATAAATTATACGAATTAAATTGAACTGCATTTCTGCCTGTAATTCTACTTCCGAGTCCAAGTTACAGAAAATAAGGTATTGAAAATGAGAATCCTTTACTCTCACTGGCTTGCAAACGTTTTCGTGTTGAAAACTTTTTCAAATTGTTCCCCGGATCGTTTTCTTAAAATCTTTTGGCCTGATTTCGAATTTTTGCTTAATTTTATCGGAAACCGTCATGAAACCAAAGCTCACACTCAAACAGATCGCCCGCGAACTCGACGTATCGGTTTCCACCGTGTCGAAGGCCCTTCGTGATAAAACAGAAATCAGTGAGGACACCCGGCAAAAGATCAAGGCTTTTGCCAAGCTCTATAACTACCGTCCCAATAACATTGCACTGAGTCTGAAAAACCGGAAGACCCGGACCATTGGGATACTGATTCCGGAAATCGTACATCATTTTTATGCCACGGTGATCGCCGGAATTGAAAAGGTTGCTCATGAACAGGGGTATAACGTGATCATCTGTGTATCCAATAACTCTTTTGATCATGAGGTGATGAACCTGGAGATGCTGGCCGGTGGAAGTACCGATGGGTTTATCGTGGCGGTTGCCAAGGAGACCCAGCAGCGGGGTGATTATCACCATTTAAAGGAAGTGATCCACCAGGGAATGCCCATGGTCCTGTTTGATCGAATTGTGGAGGAGGTTGAATGTGACAAGGTCATTATTGATGATGAAGAAGGGGCCTGTATGGCAGTAAAACACTTGCTGGAGCGTGGGTGCAGAAGAATAGGGATTATTACCACGGTGGATTATGTCAGTGTGGGAAAGCTGCGAACCCAGGGGTATCGAAAGGCTTTGGAGTCCTGTGGCATCCCGGTTGATGAGCAACTGGTGTTGAAGATTGAGGACATGGATCGCAGCGAGGAGCAGATTGCGCAGTTTCTTCGCGAGCAAAAGATGGATGGCATATTCGGGGTGAACGAGGAGTTTTCAACAAGTGCCATCCGGGCACTGCACAAAATGGGAGTGAAAGTTCCGGATCAGGTCCGCGTGGTTAGCTTTTCCGATGGGAGCCTGTCGGCCCGGTTCATACCCAGCCTCACAACCATCAATCAGCACGGCGCAGAAATGGGGGAGAAAGCCGCAAACCTGCTGATTAACCGCCTGGAGGCTGATCCGGGTGAAGAAGAACCTTATAAAACTCAAATGATACATACGAGTCTGGTGGAGCGGGAATCGAGCTTGTAAACCTTATCGTTTTGCCTGAAAAGGTCGGGCAGGAGAAAACTTTTTAAACCAGTTACATTTTTTCTCCTTATGTTTGTTTCGACTTAAGAGTCAAAGCTTGTATTTCTACTTCCCAATAAACAAGTTTTGATAAGTCAATGTGCTTATCGTAACCTATACACGATATGCAAAAAAGATCCATGTCCTTTTGGGAGATCTGGAACATGAGTTTCGGATTCCTTGGAATTCAGTTAGGCTTCGCCCTTCAAAACGCCAATGCCAGCCGAATCCTTCAAATCTTCGGAGCCGATGTCAGCGAGCTTTCCTTTTTCTGGTTAGTGGCACCCCTGACCGGTCTCATCGTTCAACCAATTATCGGATATTATAGTGACCGCACCTGGACCCGAATGGGCAGGCGCCGTCCGTTCTTTCTGGCCGGAGCCCTTATGGCTGCAGTGGGATTGATCTTGATGCCGAATGCCGATTGGTTCGTGGCGGTCCTGCCAGCCCTTTGGGTGGGAGCCGGAATGCTCTTTATCATGGACGCTTCCTTTAATGTGGCCATGGAACCCTTTCGGGCACTGGTGGCGGATAATTTACCTTCCGATCAGCGCACCCTGGGATTCAGTGTTCAGACGGTCCTCATAGGGATTGGGGCGGTCATAGGTTCCTGGCTGCCTTATGTCCTGGCCAACTGGCTGGGGATCAGCAATCAGGCCGTGATTGGAGAGGTGCCACTGCACCTGACCCTTTCCTTTGTCATAGGTGCTGCCATTCTGATTATCAGTATTCTGGTAACGGTGTCCACCACCAGGGAATACACCCCACAGGAACTGGATCAAATGGATGATCACACAGGTGTATTGCCGGAGCCTGAGGAAAAGTCCAGTTTGCTGGATATTTTCTCGGACTTCAAAAAGATGCCACATACCATGAAGCAGCTGAGCTGGGTACAATTCTTTTCCTGGTTCGGCCTTTTTGGTTTATGGGTTTTCACCACTCCGGCCGTGGCGCATCACATCTATGGCCTGCCCTTATCAGACAACAGCAGTGAGACCTATCAGAATGCCGGGGACTGGGTGGGGATTCTTTTTGGAATTTACAACGGGGTTTCCGCCATCTTTGCTTTTTTCCTACCGGCCATTGCCTTAAAAATCGGGCGGAAGCAGACCCACTTTGTATCCCTTCTAATTGGGGCGCTGGGGCTGCTGTCCATTTATATCATGCCTGATGAAAACTGGCTGATCCTTTCCATGATTGGAGTGGGTATCGGATGGGCCAGTATTCTCTCGATGCCCTACGCCATCCTGGCGGGATCCATTCCGGCCCGGAAGATGGGCGTGTATATGGGCATTTTCAATTTCTTCATTGTCCTGCCGCAGATTGTCAATGCTTTTATTGGTGGCCCAATGGTCAAATACTTCTATGGAGGCAATCCGATCTACGCCCTGGTTACCAGTGGCGTGGCCCTGCTCATTGCGGCTTTTTTAACCTTGCGGATTGACGATGTTGATGAACCTGTTTTACAAGAAAAATGATGAATAAATTAAAAGCTGTGATATTCGACCTGGATGGAGTCATTGTAGATACTGCGCGTTTTCATTATATCGCCTGGCGGAAAATGGCCAATGATCTGGGTTTTGACATCACTCTGGAGCAAAACGAACAATTAAAAGGCGTCAGCCGGGTGCATTCCCTCAACCAGATTCTGGGCTGGGGAAACATTCAGGTGAGTCAGCCGGAATTTGAAGCGCTCATGCGCTCGAAAAATGAACATTACCTGGAGCTTATTTCCAATCTTAATCAGGAGGACCTCCTGCCCGGGGTGCAGCCGATTCTGGATTATTTGCACCAGCACCAGGTCCCTTTCGCACTGGGATCAGCCAGTAGAAATGCCAGAGCCATTCTCAGAGGATTAAAGATCGACGGGATGTTCTCAGCCATTGTCGATGGAAATGATGTCACCAAAGCCAAGCCGCATCCTGAAGTGTTTCTAATAGCGGCCGAAAAATTAGGAGTGGCTCCCGATCAATGTCTGGTTTTTGAAGATGCACAGGCAGGAGTGGAAGCGGCCAATCGGGCGGGGATGCGTTGCGTGGGAATTGGAGACCAGAACATCCTTGGAAAGGCCGATTATGTTTTTTCTGATTTTTCGCAGATAAACACCGAATTTATTAACCAACACATTTTAACGGACTAATATGAATCAAGATTATATTTTACCGGATGCCTGGAACATCATCGAGAAGGGTTTCGATCCTTCCCGGGTGGAGTCCTCAGAGAGTTTATTCAGCCTTGGAAACGGGGTGATGGGACAACGGGCTAATTTTGAAGAGCAGTATTCCGGACCAAGCCTGCAGGGAAGTTATATTGGAGGCGTTTATTATCCGGACAAAACCAGGGTCGGCTGGTGGAAAAACGGCTATCCCGAATATTTCGCCAAAGTTCTCAATGCACCCAATTGGATCGGCATTGACGTAAAAATCAACGGACAGGCGCTAGATCTTGTGACTTGTGAGGAGGTCCGTGAGTATGAGCAGGTACTCTATATGAAAGAGGGGTACCTCAGGCGCTCTTTTTACGCCGTGCTCCCAGACGGAATCGAAATAGCGGTGCGGGCCAGACGTTTTCTGTCCCTGAGGCGCGAGGAACTGGGCGCCATATCCTATGAGGTCGATATTGTTAAAGGGGAGGCCCAGGTGGAAATCACGCCTTATCTCGATAGCGGAATTACCAACATGGATGCCAATTGGGACGAGAAGTTCTGGGAAACCCTGGATGTGAGCCATCACCAGAATCAGGCCTTCATTACCGCACGCACCCATAAAACCAATTTCCATGCCTGTACTTTTATGGAAACCAAAATGTTTCAAGGCGGCCAGCCGGTTGAGGGGCAGCCGCAGGTAAAGGTGGAAAAGGAACGGATTGGTTTTACCTACAAGCTGTCCTCCAGTAGTGGAAGGCACCTCAGGCTGGAGAAATTCGGAGGCTATGTCACCGATTTGAACCATCCCAAAAACGAGCTGGTTACTGTGGCTGGAAAGGTCGCCTCAGAAGCGGCGTCTATTGGTTTTGATGACCTGTTGCAGGAGCAGGAGGAGGCATGGGCAGCAATTTGGGAAATGGCCGACATCACCATTGAGGGAGATCTCAAAGCACAGCAGGGAATCAGGTTTAATATCTTTCAGTTAAACCAGACCTATACGGGCAAAGATCCCCGGCTGAATATAGGCCCAAAAGGATTTACCGGGGAGAAATACGGAGGCAGTACGTATTGGGATACGGAAGCCTTTTGTTTTCCATTTTATATGGCCACCAAAGATCAGTCTGTGGCCCGCAATCTGTTGGTTTACCGGTACAATCACCTGCAAAAAGCCATTGAGAATGCTGAAAAGTTGGGCTTTACCGGAGGTGCTGCCCTGTATCCGATGGTTACCATGAATGGAGAAGAATGCCATAATGAATGGGAAATCACCTTTGAAGAAATCCACCGCAATGGAGCCATGGTTATGGCTATGATTCGGTATTACCAGTATACGGGAGAAATGGAGTATATAGTAGAGAAGGGGTTGGAGGTCATGATCGCCATTTCCCGCTTCTGGGCCCAACGCGTCACTTATAGCCAGCAGGCTCAGAAATATATGATTCTGGGGGTGACCGGTCCCAATGAATATGAAAACAATGTGAATAACAACTGGTACACCAATTACATGGCTCAGTTTTCCATGGCCGCCACCCGCGCTTTTTTACATATCATCAAAAGGGACTACCCTAAGGATTACCAGCGAATTGTAGAAGTCACCGGACTTCGATCTGAGGAATCCGAACAGTGGAAGGAAATCCTGCAGAATTTGTATTTCCCCTACGACAAGGAGCGGGAAATTTACCTGCAACAGGATGGGTTCTTAGACAAGGAGCTCATGGCCGCATCGGAGCTGCCGCCAGAGGAGCGGCCCATCAATCAGCATTGGAGCTGGGATCGTATCCTGCGGTCCTGTTTTATCAAACAGGCGGATGTCCTGCAGGGCTTCTATTTCTTTCCCGACAGGTTTTCCACAGACTCCCTGGAGAGACATTTTGACTTCTACGAACCCATGACCGTTCATGAATCCTCCCTTTCCCCATGTATCCACAGCATACTGGCCGCTCGACTCGGCCGGGTGGATCAGGCCTATGAGTTCTACCTAAGAACGGCCCGGCTCGATCTGGACGACTACAACCACGAGGTAAAGGAAGGTTGCCATATTACCAGTATGGCCGGCAGCTGGCTCAGTATCGTGGAGGGTTTTGGCGGAATGCGAACGGAGAATCCAGTCCTGCAGTTCAATCCCATCATTCCCGATCAATGGGAGTCTTATTCTTTTAAAATCAATTACAGAGGTAATATCCTTAAAGTGAAGGTAGATAAATCCAAAGCCACTATTAGTGTCGAAGGGAACGAGCCGGAAAAACTCGCGGTAGGACTGGAAGTCTTCACCGTGGAACCGGGGGAAGAAGTAAACGTGGAACTAAATAAAAAAGACCATTAAAATGAAAATCCGAATGCTGTTGCTGTGCCTGCTGAGTTTTAACCTGCAGGCACAGATAGAGAGGGTAGAGCCGCCCAACTGGTGGAGTGGAATGAACCTGGAATCCCTGCAGATCATGTTTTACGGGCCGGATATTGCCCAGCACCAGGTCCAGGTGTCAGAGGGAGCCCGAATTTTGGGGGTGGTTAAAACCGAAAACCCCAACTATCTTTTTGTCACGGTCAATACCGCAGATTTGCCCGCGGGGAACCTCCGGTTTGATTTTTCCAACGCAGCAGGGGAAGCGTTTTCCCATTCCTATCCGATCCTGGAACGGGAGGAGGGATCGGCTGAGCGGGAAGGATTTGATTCCAGCGATGTGATTTACCTTATTATGCCGGATCGTTTTGCCAATGGAGATCCTTCCAATGATTCCCATCCCGAGCTGACCGAAAAAGCGAATCGATCCAAACAAGGTGGACGTCACGGAGGAGATATACAAGGGATAATTGATCATCTGGATTATTTGGAGGACCTGGGGGTCACGGCCATCTGGAGTACGCCGCTTCTGGAAGATAACGATGCCACCTATTCCTATCACACCTATGCCCAGAGTGATGTGTACCGCATTGATCCCCGCTATGGCAGTAATGAGGATTATCGGCGACTGGCAGAGGAAATGCACAAAAGAGGCATGAAACTCATTATGGATTATGTGACCAACCACTGGGGGGCGGAACATTGGATGGTGAAAGACTTGCCTACCTACCAGTGGCTGAATCAATGGCCCGGATATGAGAATTCAAATTACCGCATGACCACGCAGTTTGACCATAATGCTTCCCACATTGATCACCAGTACTGCGTGGATGGCTGGTTTGTTTCCAGCATGCCGGATCTGAACCAGCGCAATCCCCTGGTTTTAAATTACCTGATTCAAAACGCCATCTGGTGGATCGAATATGCGGGGCTGGATGGATTCCGGGTGGATACCTATTCCTATAATGACAAGGAGGCGATCGCGACCTGGACCCGGGCCATCATGAATGAATACCCCAATTTCAATATAGTGGGGGAGGTGTGGATGCACGATCAGGCTCAGATTTCCTACTGGCAGAAAGACTCTCCCATAGGAGCCATTCAGAGTTATAACTCCGGCCTGCCTTCTGTGATGGATTTCACCTTGCATGATGCCATCGGGCTGATGTTCCATGAGCACGAAGCGGACTGGGGGAGCGGAATGATCCGGGCTTATGAGAATTTCACCAATGATTTCTTATATGCCGATACTGACAACCTGCTGGTATTTATGGGGAATCATGATACCCAGCGCTTTCATGAACTGTACGATCAGGACCTGGGGGCCTATAAACTGGCGCTCACCCTGGTGGCCACCACCCGAGGAATTCCTCAGATTTATTACGGAGATGAAATCGGCATGCGGGGAGAGAAAAGCAAAGGAGATGGAGATATCAGAAGGGATTTTCCCGGAGGATGGGCTGCGGACACCCAAAATGCTTTTACCCGGGAAGGTCGCACCAGCCAGCAGGAAGCTTTTCACTCCTTTACCAAAAAGTTATTGAATTACAGAAAAACCACTACCGCCCTCCACTCGGGAAGACTGCTTCATTATCTGCCGGAAAATAATGTTTATGTGTATTTTCGAATCGGGCAGGAGCAAACGGTGATGGTGGTGCTCAACAACAGCCCACAGGCGCAGCAGCTCGAGATGGAGCGGTTTTCCGAAGGCCTCGGATCCGCCACTACGGGGAAGGATGTGCTCACCGGCCGGTCCCTGAATCTTCAGACTTCCCTAAAGGTGAAGGGCAAAACCCCTATGGTTATAGAACTTAAAAATTAAAAGGACCCAACTCGAAAAAGGCCGGGTCGGCCTGAAAATTGTGCCTGCTTAGCATTAGCCTTTAAGAAAAAATCAAAATTATGATAACCAGTTTCAGGAAAATTTCATTACTCATGGCAGCCGCCATGTTGCTTTTCTATTCCTGCAAAAACGCAGAAAAGGAATCCACGCAGACCCGGGAAACCACTCAGGAAGGTTTGCCACCGGTCTCTGACCAGATGATGGAATCGGCGGTCATCTATGAAGCGAACATTCGCCAGTATTCCGCCAAGGGAGATTTTGCATCTTTTACCCAGGATATTCCGCAGCTTCGGGAACTGGGAGTAAAAATTATCTGGCTGATGCCCATTCACCCGATATCCATGGTGAAACGAAAAGCCACCCCGGATTTGAGTATAGAGGATATAACCGATCCTCAGGAAAAAGAAAAGTACCTGGGAAGTTATTATGCCATTGCAGATTACCGGGGCATCAATCCGGAGTTTGGCAATGAGCAGGATTTCCGGACGCTGGTGGAAACGGCTCACCAGAACGGGATGTATGTGATTCTGGACTGGGTGGCCAACCACACCGGTTGGGATCATCACTGGCTGGAGGAGCATCCGGAGTACTACACCACAAATGCAGCAGGGGAGATTATAGATCCCATCGATCCGGGCACCGGTGAATCCTGGGGATGGACGGATGTGGCTGATCTTAATTACGATAATAAGGACCTCTGGGAGGCTATGAAGGAGGAGATGGAGTATTGGGTCACGGAATTTAATATTGACGGATTCCGGGCGGATGTAGCCGGAGAAGTACCGACTGCTTTCTGGGAGGAGGCGGTAGCGGCACTGGAGGAGCACAAACCTCTTTTTATGCTGGCCGAATCAGAAAAGAAATCGCTGTTTCACAAGGCTTTTGATATGGGTTACAACTGGGAAGGCCATCACCTGATGAACCAGCTGGCTCAGGGGGAGATTACCGTCCAAGCATGGGATGACTATATGAAGAAGATTGATACCACATATCAAAAGGATGATTTTCTAATGAACTTTGTGACCAATCACGACGAAAACTCCTGGGCAGGAACCATCCGGGAGCGGATGGGAGATGCCTCAGAAACTTTCGTTGCCATGAGCTATACCATACCCGGGATGCCCTTAATCTACAGCGGGATGGAATATGACTTGGATCACCGCCTGAAGTTCTTTGAAAAAGACAGCATTCCCAAAACCCGGGGAGAAATGTGGCCATTGCTGGTGGAGCTGGGCAGGTTAAAAAATAGTTCCAAGGCCCTGCACGGAGGAAAGGAGGCTGCCTCTTATAATAGGCTGAAATCCACCCAGGATGATAAAATTCTGGCTTTCGAGCGGGAAAAAGGAGGAGAACGCCTTATATTTGTAGCCAATATGAGCGATCAATGGACGCCTTTTAGTCTGGAACTCGAAGGATCCTTTGACGACTACATGGCAGGGCAGCCAGTAAAACTCACTCCGGAAGCTTCGCTGGAGTTGGACGCATGGGAATATAAAATTTTGATAAATAATTAAATGCGTTCTTAAATCTGTTACAAAATGCTCTTTCTAAGGGCATTTTTCTTTTTTATCAACCGCAAACGATTTAGTTTTTGTGTAAATTGGTTTATAATCTTCAAAAGACTTAGATTTGGGTCAATGTCAAAAAAGATAGAAAAAATAGGGGTTTTGACCTCTGGAGGTGATGCCCCCGGGATGAATGCAGCAATCCGTGCAGTAGTACGGGCTTGTGCGTATTACGATTTAGGTTGTGTCGGTATTTACCGAGGCTATCAGGGCCTTATTGATAAGGATTTTGAGGAACTCGCGGCACGGTCGGTTCGAAACATTATTAACAGAGGAGGAACATTCCTCAAATCGGCACGTTGTGCTGCTTTTAGAACGGAGGAAGGCCGCGCACTGGCCCACCAGAATCTGGTGGAAGCCGGAATTGATGCGCTGGTTGTAATTGGCGGAGATGGTTCCTTCACCGGTGCCCTGCGTCTTAAAGAAGAGCATGGGTTCCCGGTTATTGGTATTCCGGCCACCATCGACAACGACATCAACGGAACAGACTATACCATTGGGTACGATACCGCACTCAATACAGTGGTTGATGCCATTGATAAGATCCGCGATACGGCCAGTTCCCACAACCGCCTGTTTTTGGTGGAGGTCATGGGACGGGATGCCGGAGACATCGCCCTGAACTCGGGAGTGGGTGCCGGAGCAGAAGAAATCCTTATCCCTGAAGAGGATAAAGGAATAGAACACCTGATCGAGTCTTTAAAAAGAAGTAAAAAATCAGGAAAGACATCCAGTATCATAGTGGTGGCAGAAGGAGAACGAAGCGGAAAGAACATTCTGGAACTGGCCGAAATAATCGGCACTAAAGTGACCGGCTATGATATCCGGGTTTCGGTTTTGGGCCACATTCAGCGTGGCGGGGCCCCGAGTTGCTATGACAGGGTGCTTGCCAGTAAACTTGGAGTAGGGGCCGTAGATGCCCTACTCAAGGGAGAGAGTAATGTTATGGTTGGAATTACCAACAGAAAGGTTACCTCTGTAGCCTTTGAGATCGCAATTAAGAAACAGCGTCCTTTAGATACGGATCTTCGAAGGGTGCTGAATATCACAACTATTTAAAATTAAAACACTTATTATGAGTACGAAGATTGGAATAAACGGATTTGGAAGAATTGGTAGAATTGCTTTCCGGGTCGCGGTAGAGCGCGATGATCTGGAAGTCGTTGCAGTTAATGACCTTCTGGATGTAGAGCACCTGGCTTACCTTCTAAAATACGATTCTGTCCACGGACGGTTCAAAGGAGAGGTGGAAGTGAAGGACGGGAACCTGGTCATTAACGGAAAAACCATCCGTGTGACTGCAGAGCGCAACCCGGAAGATTTGAAATGGGATGAAGTAGGAGCCGAGATCGTGATGGAATGCACTGGTATCTTCACCAGCCATGAAAAAGCACAGCAGCACATCACTGCAGGGGCTAAGAAGGTAGTGATTTCTGCACCTTCTAAAGATGCGCCGATGTATGTACTGGGAGTGAACCACCAGGAAATCACAGCTGACCAAACGATTATTTCCAACGCTTCATGTACCACCAACTGTCTGGCCCCTCTTGCAAAAGTGGTCAACGACAAATTCGGAATTGTTGAAGGACTCATGACCACCGTACACGCAACCACTGCGACACAATTTACGGTAGATTCGCCTTCACCTAAGAATTACCGTCTGGGACGAAGTGCCCTTACCAACATTATCCCCAGTACCACTGGAGCTGCAGTAGCGGTAACCAAAGTAATCCCTGAATTGAAAGGAAAACTGACCGGTATGGCTTTTAGAATTCCTACCGCGGACGTATCCGTAGTGGACCTTACGGTACGCACGGAGAAAAGTGCTACCTATGAAGAAGTGAAGCAGGCTTTCAAAGAAGCTGCGGAAGGGGAGTACAAGGGGGTAATTTCTTATACCGAAGAAGCCGTTGTTTCGCAGGATTTCGTGACCGATGCACACACTTGTAATTTCGATGCCGAGGCAGGAATCGCTTTGAACGATAATTTCTTCAAGCTAATTGCCTGGTATGACAACGAATACGGTTATTCTGCAAAATTGGTAGAAATGGTGGCCCATGTAGCTTCAATTTAAATATTTATCATACTTTCGAAACCCCTGCGCAACAGCAGGGGTTTTTTACTAAATAATCAAGCTACAAATGATTCTAATAGCAGATGGAGGTTCCACCAAATGTGACTGGATATTACTGAATTCGCAGGGGGAACAAGTTTTTAAAACCAGAACAAAAGGCCTGAATCCCGCTGTCTTCAAGACGGAAGTCCTGGAGCAGCGTATCAGGGAAAACGAAGACCTTTACGGTGTGAAGGAAAAGGTCGAACGCGTTCATTTTTATGGTGCGGGTTGCGGAACTCCGGGCCCGACTAAAATCTTACAAACTATTCTGGAACAATTCTTCGAAAACTCTACCGAAGTATTGGTTCAGGAAGATATGGTCGCTGCCGTATATGCAGCAACAACCGAGCCAGGAATTGTCTGTATCCTGGGCACCGGGTCTAACAGTTGTTATTTCGATGGCCAGAACATCAGCACAGCGGTGGATTCTCTTGGGTATATCCTTATGGATGAGGCCAGTGGAAATTATTTCGGGAAGCGTCTGATCCGGGATTATTTTTACAAAAAAATGCCACAGGGACTGGCTGAGGAGTTTGAAAAGCAATTCGATTTGACTCCGGACGTTATAAAAGAGAACCTGTATAAGAAAGAGAACCCCAATTCGTATCTGGCTTCTTTTGCCGAGTTCATCTTTACTCAGGAGCGAAACGGTTACTTTTATTCCCTGATAGACGAGGGAATGAAAAATTTCATCGAACACCGCGTATTGTGCTTCAAGCAGGCGCAAAAGGTACCGGTACATTTTATAGGATCCATTGCCTATTTCTCTCAGGACATTATAAGGGACTGTGCCAAGCCCTACCATCTGGAGATCGGGAATTTTGTGCGACGCCCCATTGATGGATTACTACACTACTACCGGGAAAAGATGCTAAACAAATCTTTATAAGGAATTTGACAAGGAATAATTTTACTACTTTTAAAGAAAGATTCTTTGAATGCTGGTAAATTACCTTGTTAATCCTGTGGGTTCGACATTATTATGCGCTAAGGAAAGGATGGTGACCGGGCCAAAACACCCGTTAAACCCTACCACCATCTTATTTTCTTTAGCTGTAGCAGCATCGACACTTCTGGGGAGAATTATAACATGCGTGAAAACGCTGCCGCTTTTCAATCTAATGAGAAGGGATGGTCGAATATTTTCCTTATTTATGGGTGAAGGCAAGGTTCGATTAACCCCAGCTTGCGGTATGGATTCGAAATCGACCGGGTCTGCCTGCCGAAATTCCGGGCTTGTTGTTTCCACCTATTGTTACCCGTGGCCTGATCAGCTTGGCTGTGAGAGATTCTACAATGAGGTGACTCCGGCATCAATTACACGTAAAGCTTCCTGACATGAGAAAAGTACTATTGGTATCGGCATTGGTTTTCATGTGGAGCTGTAATGACTCCCGAACTAAAGAAGTTGAAGAGTCGCCACAAGGCGATACAGTTTCTGAGTTTTTACAAATGCCAGATGAACCCACACAGCGGATCCGGCTAAATCTGGATGAAGCCAATAAACTTGCTCAGCTCCCCCTGGATTGTATTGAAACCGAATATCCCAATAAGCTTAATCAGGTACTGGGAAATGAGGGAGATCTTGAAAGCCCCCGGGACCTGCACCCCATTTTCTACGGCTGCTTTGACTGGCATTCTTCCGTTCACGGTCACTGGGCTCTTATCAGCCTGCTTCGTCAATTTCCGGAGCTTGACCGTGCCGACCAAATCAGGGAATACCTAAAGACTACCATTACTCCAGAAAATGTAAGAGTGGAGGTTGCTTATTTCAACCGTCCCCATAGTGATACCTGGGAACGTCCCTATGGATGGGCGTGGCTGCTACAGCTTGCCACTGAATTACATCAATGGGATGATCCTTTGGCTGAAGAATTAGAGGAAACCCTGCAACCGCTTACGGATCGTATCGTCCAGCTGTTCATGGAGTTTCTTCCCAAACTCAATTACCCCATAAGGGTAGGGGAGCACACCAATACAGCCTTTGCCATGGCTCTTGCTTTTGACTACGCTCAGGCTACGGGAAATGAAGCGTTACTGGATTTGATTAAAAGCAGAGCCCGAGATTTCTATCTGCACGATGATAACTGTCCTTTGGAATGGGAGCCCAGCGGTTTTGATTTTCTTTCCCCATGTCTGGCCGAGATCGATATTATGCGAAGGGTTCTTCCTAAGAATGCTTTCGGCCTGTGGATGGACGATTTTATGCCTCAACTAAAAAACAAATCTTTTAATCTGGAACCAGGCGAGGTGTCCGACCGCTCAGACGGAAAGCTGGTTCATTTGGATGGATTGAATTTCAACAGGGCCTGGATTTTATACGGCCTGGCCAATCAATATCCTGAGTATGTTCATTTAAGAAAAGTCGCAGATCACCATCTGTCTTATTCCTTTCCAAATTTAGTAGGAGACACGTATGAAGGAGGACATTGGTTGGGCAGTTTTGCGCTTTATGCCTTGAATCACGCGCAATAATCTTTTTTCTACTGAAGAACCCAGTTTCAAAACTAAAGAACCTTCCAATCTCTTTTGAATAACTCCTAAAAATAATCGCCAGGAGATAAAGGTTTGGTCTTTGGATCAGCAGACGGATCATTCTATAATACCCCACAATCGTGTATTCCAGTATATCATAGTGAGAGTCGGATTGCAGCCATGACACCCGATATTCTTTCTCTCCATTTTTAGAAAAAATTGGATGCTTTAAATCAAGAGCGATAAACAAGAAAGTGGTTTATAGTTCCTTAAAACAAAGAAGCCGCCCCATTTTACGGGAGACGGCCTCTTATTTTATCAATGAATGATTAGTTTCCTCCCTCTGAAGGAACCGGGAACCCGCGGTCTCGCATCAATGCATCAATAGAGGCATCTCTTCCGCGGAACATGCGGTATGCTTCTGCCGGATCAATGGCATTACGGGGTGCAAACAGGTACTTTACCAGTTTACCTGCCACTGTTTCATCATAGAAACCACCTGGTGCCTCTGCAAAAGCTTCTGCGGCATCAGAAGTCAGTACATCTGCCCATAGGTATCCGTAATAACCGGTTGCATACCCTTCGCCGGAGAACACGTGGCCAAAATGAGGCGTGCGGTGACGCATCACGATTTCTGAAGGCATACCCAAAGATTCCAGAGTTTCCTGCTCAAAAGTATCCATGTCGATTTCCTCTGGATCTGTAGTATGTAAAATCATATCCATCAGGGCAGAGGCCAGAAATTCTGTGGTTGCAAATCCCTGATTGAAGGTCGAAGTTTCTTTAATCTTCGCCACCAATTCATCAGGAATGGGTTCTCCCGTCTGGTAGTGTACCAGGAACTGATCAATAACCGGATCGGTAGCAAGCCAACGCTCTAAAAGCTGAGATTGGAACTCGGTATAATCGCGTACACCTCCATTTAAGGTGGGATATTTCACCTCTGAAGCCAAAAAGTGAAGCGCGTGTCCGAATTCGTGGAAGAAGGTTTCTGCATCATCCCACGAAACCAAAACGGGCTCACCGGGAGCTGGTTTGATAAAGTTGGAGTTGTTAGAGGCCAGAACTGTTTCTTCCTCCCCAAGGTTGGTATGGCTTCGATAGGTGGTAGCCCAGGCTCCAGAACGTTTTCCGGTTCGGGCGAAGGGATCCAGATAGAAGAGTCCAATATGTTCCTGAGAATCTTTATCTGTTACTTCCCAGACCTTCACATCTTCATGGAAGACTGGAACACTCCCGGCGGGAACCTCTGTGAAATCAAAATTAAAAAGTTCCCCTCCCACAAAGAAGATCGCCTCGGTCAGTTTGTCCAGTTGAAGGTATTGCTTGATCTGGTCTGAATCCAACTGGTATTTCTGCTGGCGTACCTTTTCGGCATAATAGCGATAGTCCCAGGGCTCAATGGTGATACCAGCTCCTTCCGCATCCGCGATGGCCTGCATATCGGCTACTTCCTGCTCCACGCGCTCCAGGGCAGCTGGCCAGACAGCTTTCATTAGATTCATGGCATTTTCCGGAGTTTTGGCCATTCTGTTTTGCAATCTCCACTGGGCATAATTCTCGAAGCCCAGGAGTCCCACCCGCTCATCCCGTAGCTTTAGGATTTGCTCGATGATTCGTTTGTTGTCGAATTCATCATTGTTGTCCCCTCTGGAATAATAATTTTCCCAAACCTCTTTACGCAATTCCCGTTCATCTGAAAAGGTCAGAAAAGGGTCCATATAGGAACGGGTATTGAGCACAGCATACATTCCGTCTCTTCCTCTTTCTGCAGCCGCTTTTGCAGCCGAAGTCAGATAAGACTCCGGAAGGCCACTGGTTTGTTCCTCCGAGAAATACACAACATAATTCTCCTCGTCCGCAAGAACGTTATTCGAGAACTGGGTGTACAACTGAGAGAGCTCCTTATTAATGGCCGCATAACGTTCCTTAGCCTGCGGATCCAGATCTGCACCTTCCAGTGCAAAGCCTTCATAAATCAGTTGAACGGTACGCTGCTGGTCAGCCGGTAATGGGTTTTCCAGCGAAGCCTCATAAACGGCCTTGATCCGGTTAAACAAAGCTTCATTCTGAAGGATGGCAGAACTATAATCGGATATCTTAGGAGCCAACCGCTGTTGAATCTCCCTAAATTCCGGAGAGGACATATTGCTGCTCCAGATACCATAATAGGTAAAAACCCGGCTAAGTTCCTCACCAGATTTTTCATAAGGAATAATGGTATTTTCAAAAGTGGGCGTACTGGTCATCCGACCAATTTCATCTAATTCTTCCAGGTGCATGGCCATGGCCTGCTCCATAGCTGGCTCCAGATCTGTAAGCTCCATTTTGTCAAAGGCCGGCACTCCTCCATAAGGTCCTTCCCATTCTTGTAGTAGCGGGTTTTCTTCCATAACTGTTTGAGTGTTTTGCGTATCGCCAGGGGATACAGCAGAAGTTGTTTCCCCAGTACCGCACCCCATTGCCAATCCGGCTGCCAGGGCTCCGGCCAGGGTCAATCCTCTGTGGTGGTTTCTCCTAAATTTCATGTTATATCATTTTTCACGAATTTAATCAAAATTTCCCAACGGATGTTACTTCTAGCCCGTCAGTGGAAAGGATTGCATGGCTAAATCTTTGGCCGCTCAGGTGTGATTCTGCCATCATTTTTTGAATAGGTGGTATGGCGCAGTGTACACTTGAGGGATGACGGAGAAAAATGGCATAATTTATAAAAATCGACCTCCTTCCACAGGCATAAAAAAACAGGATAAAACTGCCAAAGATTCCGGCTTAAATTTATTTAAACATTTAGTTGTCAGATGTTTATAAATTTTGTACTTTAAGGACGTGTTCAGATAACCTTTTGTTATCGCCTTTAAAACCCTATTACTATGAATATGCTTCAGGAAATTTGGAGGAACTATCTCGACTACATCGTAGAGTTTAACTGGCTTCAACGGGCCATTATCAGTATCGTACTGGCATTCATTATCTTAGCAGCTGGTGCCGCTACTGTGTTTCTGATCCTGGGATTGGCCTAATGAGGTTGAGCGGGTGTAGCAGGATTTCGAACATTCTCAAAGAAGGAATGCAGAATTGTTATGTCCAATTTTTGACCCATAACTCCATTTTTAAAAAGCTTTGCCCGTGAAGGATAGTAGCCTTGAGGTAGCTCAGTGAACACTCCCCATGGAAGTCTTTCCTTAATTTAACGCAACCTTTGAGAGGAAAATCTTCCGTTTTGTCCTGGTTTCCTCTTCCTCTTGTTAAAAAACCTTAAAGCGCTGTAGGACATTTCTTTATACCACCGTCTGATATTCTTTTTTAACGAATAAAGAAGCCAGTCATCGTTTTTTTTCTTTCCGTAAGACTTCTCCTTCTTATTATTGCTGTATAAAATCAACCGAAGGGCTTACTGCCTGAAAAAAAGCATAGCATATGAATACAATTACTACTATTTGGCAGAACATCCATTCATCAACTCAGGACATGAGTTTTGTTCAAAAATCAATTATAGCTGTTGTGCTTGGCTTTATCGCTTTGGCATCTACCACCGCTGTAGTTTTATTGCTGCAAAGTCTGTACAATCAGATTTTTGCATAAGGAAAGCGTTCAGTAACATCTGAAACTTCTTTTTCAAGGAAGATGCTCATCAATCTTTTGGGGTTGTGAAAAAATCTGGGGGGACTTTTCCGCCGGAGGATAGGTGAGCCATCTTCTTTCTTTATTTATTTAAGTAACGGGTTTCCCGCAGCTCCAATGCTTCTTTTAAAAGAGGATAAGCTAAGGTAAACCCGTTGTTATTTTAGAGGCAGTAGGTTGAAGAGCCACCCTTCTAGTTCCTAAGACTCTATTAATTAATGTTATAACGACTATAATCCATTGGCTTGTAAGTTGTTACTGGCTCAATTTTCCTTATATTTAGGATAAAGACAGAAAGAATATGGATGCCAGGACCTTATACAATTTGTTAGAGCCTCATTTATCAGCACTGCAACCAAGAGAAAAACAAACGCTATCAAAAATGATCTCAGGGGAACGATTCCCTGAATCGATTCCTAAACGAAGGAAAGTGCTCAGTTTAAAAGCGGCTAAGAAAAAGCTCACCTTATTTCGTCACCGGGAAATAATCCGGGAAAGTAGGTAAATTAATTTTCCGTTCCGGCTCCGTAAACCGGAAGGATAAAATATCAAGCACGCCCCTTGTAGCTCCATAGGAGCCTGCCGGGGGTTATTTTTTCCTCTTTTGTTGTTTTTCCAGGTAGTCCTTTATGACACTTTTTCTTCCGATGGTTCGGGTAATGACATCTTTTTCCAGATCCCAGCTTCGGGCAGGAGAATATTCCCGGCCGTAATAAATAATTTGTAGATGTAGTTTATTCCAAAGCTCTTTGGGAAACAGCCGTTTGGCATCTCTTTCGGTTTGCACCACACTTTTTCCATTTGAGAGGTTCCAGCGGTACATCAGACGGTGAATATGGGTATCTACTGGAAATGCGGGTATATCAAAGGCCTGTGCCATGACTACACTGGCAGTCTTACGTCCCACCGCCGGAAGGGACTCCAGAGCTTCCATATCAGCAGGAACTTCTCCGTTATACTTTTCTATCAGGATTTCCGACAGACCGTGAATACCTTTAGATTTCATGGGGGAGAGGCCCACAGGCTTTATAATCTCCCGGATTTCATCCACTGACATCTTTACCATCGCATAAGGATTATCGGCCCTGGCAAACAAAAGTGGGGTGATTTGATTGACCCGCTCGTCGGTACACTGCGCTGACAACAAAACGGCGATGAGCAGGGTGTAGGGATCTCTGTGGTCCAGTGGAATTGGGGGGTGGGGATAGAGCTCTTCGAGCGTGTCGATTACAAACTGGACTTTTTCCTTCTTGGTCATTATCATTAACTTTACACAAATTTAATAATTATGACGACATTAAAGGCCGGAGACAAAGCTCCGGAATTTTCAGTTAAGGATCAGGATGGCGTGCTGAGAACCCTGGAAGATTACCGGGGGAAGAAACTGGTGTTATTCTTTTATCCTAAGGCAAGTACACCGGGTTGCACCGCTCAGGCCTGTAACCTGCGAGATAATTACCAGCGCTTTCAACAGGAAGGTTACGAAATAGTGGGCGTCAGTGCAGATTCACAAAGGCGCCAGAACAATTTTAAAACAAAGAAAGAATTGCCTTTTCCACTTTTAGCAGACGAGGATAAAGAAGTTATTAATGCTTACGGAGTTTGGGGGCCAAAGAAATTCATGGGAAGAGAGTATGAAGGCATTCATCGCACCACTTTTGTTATTGACGAAAGCGGAATTATCACCGAAGTGATCGGGAAGGTAAAAACCAAAGATCACGCCGCGCAGATTTTATAGCCCCCCTCTTTTAACATTGCGATCCTCGTACCATTTAGTACAAGAAAACCCCGGAAACAGTCAGTGTATCCAGGGCTTTTTATGGGTATCAACTGGATTTTACTCTTCCAGCAAGTTCAATTCCAGAATCGTCGCAATCGAATCACAATTTTCCACCACAAGTTCCACGGGACGGTCTTTCGCCGCTCCGCTTATGTAATAGGTTTTACAGGAATCCAGGCCTCGGGGAGTCCGGTCAAAATCCACTTTTCCCCGGTTGAGAATATTGGCAATCTGTGCAGAATCGATTTGATGCGTTGCCATGGTACTGAGCGCTTCTCCTGAGTAGCTTCTTTCTTTAATGCGGATGTTTTTTAACACCCGGTCCGTGGGTCCGTAATCGCATCGTGCACGCTTTCCTCCTAAAAAGAAAAACAAAAATACCAGACCTATGGCGAATCCTCCGAGGTAATACCCCAGGCGGTGAAGAAATTTCATCGGATTTTAAAAAATTAAAAGATTGATATCCCTGTAGGGGAGATCAAACCAGTCAGCAATTGATTTATTGGTCAGAACTCCGTGGTAAAAGTACAAACCATTTCTCAATCCCCGGTCATACCTCAAGGTATTTTCCAGCCCCCCCTGTTCAGCAATATGCAGAAGATAAGGGGTGCAAATATTACTGATGGAGAGGGAGGCTGTCTGTGCATAACGGGATGGAATGTTGGGAACACAGTAGTGAATCACCCCGTGTTTGACAAATGTTGGTTTCTCGTGCGTAGTGACTTCACTGGATTCCACACATCCTCCCATATCAATACTGACATCTATAATAACGGCTCCTTTTTTCATGTTTTCCACCATGGTTTCCGTTACCAGGATAGGCGCCCGATTCTTTCCCCGTACAGCAGTGATGAGAACATCACAGTTCTTTACGGCTTCCAGAAGTGTCCTGGGTTGAAGGGTAGAGGTATACAGAGGCCGTCCTAAAATTTGTTGTGCGCTGCGAAGCCGGGTAAGGGAATTGTCAAATAGCTTTAGGCTGGCACCCATAGCCATGGCTGATCGGGCAGCAAATTGACCGGCCGTTCCGGCTCCCAGAATGACCACTTCAACGGGTGGCACCCCATTGATATTTCCAAACATCAACCCCGTTCCTCCCTTGTGATTGCTCATTAGTTCTGAGGCAATTAATATGGCTGCCGTTCCTGCTATTTCACTCAGAGCGCGTACGGCGGGGTACGTTCCTTCCGCATCTTTTATAAACTCGAAAGCCAGCGCGGTAACCCGCTTATTGGCTAATTTCTCAAAGTAGGCCTTGTTCTGGGTCTTTAGCTGAAGGGCTGAAATTATGGTAGCTTGCAGGTTCACCAGATCCAGCTCTTTCAGGGTAGGTGGCTCCACCTTCAGGATCATCGGACAGGAAAAAACCTTTTTAGTATCTCCCGTAACCTCCGCACCGGCTTCTGAATACTCCCGGTCACTAAAACCGGCAGCTTCACCAGCCCCAGCCTCCACAATCACCCGATGACCATGCGCAGTTAGGGCCGCCACTGCATCCGGCGTCAAACACACGCGCCGCTCCTGATAAGAATTCTCTTTGGGTATGCCAATAAACAACTTTCCCTGCTGCTTGTATACTTCCAGGGTTTCTTCCTGCGGAATTAATTGCTCTCGGGTAAATGGAAATAGTTGTTTGCCCATATATTGAACTATAGATGGCTCTGTTTGCGCCTATTTTTTCAGATCATAATCTTAGAGCTTGACGTAGTAATCTTCCTGAGCACTCTTTTCTTTATCAACTTCTTTTCGAAACTGTTCGATTTCCTGGTGTTCTTTATCGGAGAAAGGGGAGAAGGGTTTGAGATTTTCCCGTTCGATTTCCGTCAGGTCTATACCGTAAATCCGGTCAAAAACTTTGATTCGGATCAGGTAAACTATGGAAAGTATGACTATAAAGAAGGGAGCAAGATAAATCAGTCCATTGGTATCCAGAGAATATGCTCCTTCCCCATAAAAGTCATCAGTAAAAGCCACAAACAGCTGGAAGGCATACATAACGATGGGAACCAGGATGGCATGGTACCACCAGTGCTTGCAGGTAAAAAACCAGATGAGCAGCAGCATAAGTGGGGTTATCTTGCCCAGATAAGTCCACATGGCCGTCTGAACATCCTCGTAGAATTTACTCTCATACGTAAATAGAGCATTTTCCCAGAACCGACCGTCTGGGAAAATCTCATAAAGATAAAATATATAAGGCGATACGGCAATCAGTACCGCTATGACACTACCCCATACGAGGAATGCGGATTTTTCTTTTATCGACAGCTGTCTTTTGGATGTCATTGTCTTTGACGTTGTTTTCAGGAGTGGAAGTTACAAAATAAGTTGCTCCTAAAATTGATGCTGCGAAGATAAATGCTTTGATTTTCATTTTTATTGCTTTTGATGGTTGTTTCGATGTTTAACTGAAGCAAACCTACAACAGATTTAAGTGCAAGAAATTAATACATTAATTGTACTTTTGCGCCCTTTTTTCTGCTAAAAATAAAAATGTTCGAAGCTTAAAAGTCTTAAAGCAACTTCTTCTATCTCTCGTTTTATAAAATGAATTTACAATGATGTCGTAGAATCAGTCCGTTAATCTGATTTATTACAACATTGTCGCCTTCAATATATTTAAACAATTTATTTGAGCTTTAAGTTTTATTTAACTTAATTTTAACTTTCTTTCACTTTTTCCATGGGTCGAAATTTCCAGAATATGGTGATTCTGCGGGATGTAATGCGCTACTTTTTGAGGCCATTCAATCAAATTCCAGTCCGTCCCATCCAGATATTCTTCAAAACCTATATCCAGGGCCTCCTCAGGTTCCTCCAATCGGTAAAAATCGAAGTGATTTATAGTCCCGTTTGGGCTCTGATAAATATTAACCAGGGAAAAAGTCGGACTGGATACCCGATCCTCACTTCCAAGGGCTTTTACCAGTGCCTTAATCAGGGTGGTCTTACCCGCGCCCATTTCTCCCACAAACAGAAGCGTTCTAAAGGAGGCTGCCTCCACAATCCGCCGGGCTGCCGCGTCTAATTCCGATAAGTTGTATTGAATCACCATGGACTTTTTCTGATCAATTTATTACTAGCAAATGTACGAAACCCTTTACAATTTTATTATCGGGGGTTTAAAACGCTGAAAGGAATAATCATTTCTTCCATAGAAACCCCACCATGTTGAAAGGTATCCCTGTAATAACTCACATAATGGTTGTAGTTGTTGGGGTAAGCAAAAAACAAATCCCCCTTGGCGAATATGAAAGAACTGCTCATATTAATGCTCGGCAGATGAATCTTTTTGGGATCCTTTACCGCCAGCACATCCTTATTGTCATAGGTAAGGCTCTTACCCGTCTTGTAGCGCAAATTCAGGCTCGTCTCCTTATCTCCGATCACTTTAGAGGGATTCTTCACGTTAATGGTGCCGTGGTCAGTGGTCATGATTAACTTGAACCCCATTACCTGGGCCTGTTGAATAATTTCCAGCAGTGGAGAGTTCTTAAACCAGCTGTGGGTCAGGGACCGATATGATTTATTGTTGGAAGCCAGCTCTTTTATGACTTCCATTTCTGTTTTAGCATGCGAGAGCATGTCCACAAAATTGTATACCACCACGCACAGGTCATTTTCTTTCTGGCTCCGGAAATTCTCGACTAGTTTTTTCCCGGCGCGCAGGTTACTGATCTTGTGGTATTCATACTTGATATCCGCTCCCAGCCTTTTAAGCTGTCTTTGAAGAAATTCTTCTTCATAAAGGTTTTTTCCCCCTTCATCCGTATCGTTTTTCCATAAATCCGGATATAGGCGTTCCATTTCACTGGGCATGAGTCCGGAAAAAATGGCATTGCGGGCATATTGCGTAGCCGTGGGTAAAATGCTATAGAAAGCCTCCTCGGATTGCTTCTTGTAGTAATTATTGATAACCGGCTCAAAGGCTTTCCACTGGTCGTAACGCAGGTTGTCGATAACCACCAGCAGGGTGGGCTGGTCTTTGCTCAGCTGCGGCATTACCTTCTCCCGAAACAGGGTATGGGACATAATGGGCGCATCAGCGTCTTCCTCGAACCAGGAGGCATAGTTTTTCGAAATAAATTTGAAGAACTGCGAATTGGCTTCCGTTTTCTGAGACTCCAGAATATCGAACATTCCCGGGTCCTCGATGTTTTCCAGCTCAAGTTCCCAATAAATTAATCTTTGATACAGCTCTACCCAGTCCTCATAGGAATTGACCATGGCAAGATCCATGGCGATCTTGCGAAACTCCTGCTGGTAATTGGAGGTCGTTTTCTGGGAGACCAGACGCGAGTGATCCAGATTTTTTTTGATACTCAGTAAAATCTGGTTGGGATTAACGGGTTTGATCAGGTAGTCGGTGATCTTGGATCCAATGGCATCCTCCATAATGGATTCTTCCTCATTCTTGGTAATCATCACCACGGGCAGGGCCGCATTTTTACTTTTGATTCCCTGCAGGGTTTCCAGCCCCGTCAGCCCCGGCATGTTTTCATCCAGAAACACGATGTCGAAATTCTCCTTGTCAATTTCCTCCAGCGCTTCCGTGCCACTTCTGGCCGTAAAGACTTCATAGTCCTTTTCTTCTAAAAAAAGAATATGTGGCTTCAACAGATCAATTTCGTCATCAACCCATAGTATTTTAATGTTATCCATATATGTATCTTTGTAATTGTTTAATTTAAAAAAATAATTTGGTTCCAAGAAACAAACTGAAAATACTGAACGATCCAATTTACGGGTTTATTACCATCCCGAGCGAATTGATTTTCGATATTATTGAACACCGGTACTTTCAACGCCTTCGCCGAATCTCCCAAATGGGTCTTTCTTATTTGGTTTATCCCGGCGCCCACCATACGCGTCTGCTCCACGCCCTGGGATGTCTGCACCTGATGCAGAGTGCGGTTCGGGTACTGCGAGCTAAGGGAGTGGAGATTTCACCAAAAGAAGAGGAGGCCCTGTATATTGCCATTTTACTGCACGATGTGGGTCACGGTCCCTTTTCCCATGCCATGGAACACAGTATTGTGGAAGGCGTCAGCCATGAGCGGCTCTCCATTTTGTTCATGAACCAAATAAATGAAGAATTCAATGGGAAGCTGGATTTGGCCATTGCCATTTTTAAAGGGGAGTACCCCCGCATCTTTCTTTGCCAGCTGATTTCCAGCCAGCTGGATATGGACCGCCTGGACTACCTCAAGCGCGATAGTTTCTACACCGGGGTAGTGGAAGGAAATATCAATAGTGAACGCCTGATCAGCATGCTCAATGTCATGAACGATGAGCTGATGGTAGAGGAAAAGGGGATATATTCCGTCGAAGAGTTTCTACTGGCCCGCCGTCTGATGTACTGGCAGGTGTATTTGCACAAAACGGGAGTAGCTGCTGAACAATTGCTGATCCGGGTCCTCAAGCGCGCCAAGGAGCTTTTCGGTGCCGGTCACCAGCTTTATCTGGGCAATGCCCTGGAGTATTTTCTGGAAACAAAAGTCACCGAAGCTGATTTCACTCCGGAAATTCTCGAAACCTTCGCCAGTTTGGATGACTCCGATGTCCTGGCGGCTATGAAACAATGGAGTCACCATGAGGATTTTGTACTGAGCACCCTTTCCAGGATGATTTTGAATCGCGATTTACTAAAAGTCGTCATCAGTAAGGAGCCGCCTTCTGAGGAAGCCTTGGCCTCACACCGGCACCAGCTTGCTGCAAAATATGATTTAACACCCCATGAGGCCGGCTATTTTGTCTTTTCCGGAGACATCACCAACACGGCCTACCGCATGGAGGAGGAGGGGATTAAAATTCTGTATAAGAATGGAAACGTGAGAGATGTTGTGGAAGCTTCGGATCATTTTAACCTGAAAGCCCTTGCCAGTCCTGTGACCAAATTTTATATATGCTATCCCAAACCTAAAGATTGACACATTTTTTTTACTTTTGCCAGAATGAAATTTACAGCACAGCAAATAGCCGGTATACTAGGAGGGGATATTGAAGGTGATCCCAATGTGGAGGTTGATAAGTTGGCCAAGATTGAAGAGGGGACTCCGGGTTCCATTACCTTTCTGGCAAATCCAAAATACAAATCCCATATTTATTCCACCCAGGCCTCGATCACGATCGTAGGAACAGACTTTGTAACCGACAAAGAAATTGTTCCCACCCTGATCAAGGTCGAAAACCCCTATGAGGCCTTTTCCAGGTTGCTGGAATATTACAACAAGGTAAAACTTCATAAAACCGGGATTGAACAACCCAGTTATATCTCTGATTCTGCGAAATACGGAGAGGACGTCTATGTGGGTGCCTTTGTGTACATCGGAGAGAATGTCCGGATTGGAAATAATGTCAAAATCTTCCCTAACACTTTTATCGGAGACAATGTAGTCATTGGTGATGATGTAGTGCTGTTTGCGGGAGTGAAAATATATTCGGAATCGGTTATCGGGAATCATTGCATCTTTCACAGCGGCGTGGTAATCGGAGGAGATGGTTTTGGTTTTTCTCCGGATACCGAAGGGGTGTACAAGAAAGTACCTCAAACCGGAAATGTTATTGTGGGGGATTATGTGGAAATAGGAGCGGGCACCACCATTGATCGTGCCACCCTGGGATCCACCCGAATCGGAAAAGGAGTCAAATTGGACAACCAGATCCAGATCGCTCACAATGTTGAAATTGGAGAAAATACAGCCATAGCCGCTCAAACCGGGATTGCGGGTTCTGCCAAAATTGGCAAGAATTGTCTGGTTGGCGGGCAGGTTGGTATCGCGGGACACATTAGCATCGGTGACCGGGTCAAGATACAGGCCCAGACCGGAATCGGTCGCAATGTAAATGATGACGAAGTATTGCAGGGCACACCGGCCCTGGCATACGGGGATTTCAACAAAGCATATGTTCATTTTAGAAATCTGCCTAAAATAGTAGATCGTATAACTCAATTGGAAAAAAAATCAAACACTGATGGCTAAACAGCGAACCATTAAGAAGGAAGTTTCTTTGCATGGGGTGGGTCTTCATACTGGGCATGAAGTCACTCTCACGTTCAAACCGGCTCCTGTGGACAACGGTTTTACTTTTGTAAGAAAGGACCTGGAGGGCAAGCCGGTTATTGAAGCCGATGCACTCTTTGTAGTTGACACTCAGCGAGGAACGAACCTTGAAAAAAATGGGGTTCGCATCCACACCTCAGAACATGTCCTGGCGGCTTGCGTGGGAATGGATCTGGACAATGTCATTATCGAACTGGATGCCCCGGAGCCTCCTATAATGGACGGTTCCTCTAAATATTTTGTGCAGGCCCTGGAAGAAGCAGGAACTACGGAACAGGATGCCGAGCGCGAGGAATATGTAGTGGAGGAAGTGATTTGCTACAGAGATCAAGCTACCGGAAGCGAACTGCTGGTCATGCCTGCAGACGAATATCAGGTGACTACTATGGTTGATTTTGGAACCAAGGTACTGGGAACCCAGAATGCCACCATTAACTCCCTCTCTGAATTTAAAGACGAAATTGCCAATGCCAGAACCTTCAGCTTCCTACACGAGTTGGAAGCCCTGCTGGATCACGGCCTTATAAAAGGAGGAGATCTGAACAACGCCATTGTGTACGTTGATAAGGAGCTCAGTCAGGAGACCATGGAGAAACTCAGAAAAGCATTCAAGAAGGACTCCATCTCGGTGAAGCCCAACGGCATCCTGGACAACCTGACCCTCCATTACCCTAACGAAGCGGCCCGGCACAAACTGCTGGATGTGATAGGGGATCTGGCCCTGGTGGGTACCCGAATCAAAGGCAAGGTGATTGCCAACAAACCCGGTCATAAAATCAACACCTCCTTTGCCAAAAAGCTATCCAAGATTATCCGCGCCGAGCGTCGCAACAATGTTCCTAAATTTGACCTGGAGCAGCCGCCACTGATGGATGTCAACGAAATCATGCAGGTTTTGCCACACCGACCGCCATTTGTTCTGGTGGATAAAATTATGGAACTGACCGATTCCTCTGTGGTAGGGGTGAAAAACGTGACCATGAACGAGCCGTTCTTTGTAGGTCACTTCCCCGGAAAGCCGGTGATGCCAGGGGTTTTACAGGTAGAGGCCATGGCGCAAACCGGAGGAATTCTGGCATTGAAATCGGTACCGGATCCGGAGAATTACCTCACTTTCTTTATGAAGATAGACAACGTGAAATTCAAACGTCAGGTTGTTCCCGGGGATACCCTTATCTTTAAACTTGAATTACTCGCCCCGATCAGAAGGGGGATTTGCCAGATGCAGGGCTATGCCTACGCTAACGGCAAACTCGTTACCGAGGCCGTTTTAATGGCCCAAATTGTAAAACAAAAATAGGACTATGAATCAGCCCTTAGCATACGTTCACCCCGGCGCAAAGATTGCCAAAAACGTGGTTATCGAGCCCTTCACCACCATTCACAACAATGTGGTTATCGGGGAAGGCACCTGGATTGGCTCCAATGTGACCATTATGGAGGGTGCACGAATTGGCAAGAACTGCAGTATTTTTCCCGGATCCGTGATTTCAGCCATTCCTCAGGATAAAAAGTTCAACGACGAAGATACCCTGACCATTATCGGGGACAACACCACCATCCGTGAGTGTGTCACCATTAACAGAGGAACCAGTGACCGGATGAAAACCGTCATTGGCAACAACTGCTGGATCATGGCTTACTGTCATATTGCCCACGACTGCGTGGTGGGGGACAACTGTGTGTTCTCTAACCAAAGTACCCTGGCAGGGCATATTGTGGTAGGGGACTATGTGGTACTTGCCGGAATGGCAGCCGTTCAACAATTTTGCAGCATCGGGAAACACGCCTTTGTAACAGGCGGATCTCTGGTGCGCAAAGACGTACCGCCCTTTGTAAAGGCAGGAAGAGAGCCATTATCGTATGTAGGTGTGAATTCCATTGGCCTTAGACGGCGGGGATTCACCACCGAGCAGATTCGGGAAATCCAAAACATCTACCGAATCCTCTATCAAAAGAATTACAATAATACCCAGGCCGTGAGCATCATTGAAGCTGAAATGGAGGCCACTCAGGAGCGCGACGAAATTCTGCAATTCATCAAAAATTCGCAGCGGGGTATTATGAAAGGATATTTTAGTTCAAATTAACAAGCATCTTATGGCAACAACCAGTGACATCAGAAATGGTCTGTGCATCAGAATGAATAACGACATCTATAAAGTCGTGGAATTTCTCCATGTGAAACCGGGGAAAGGGCCGGCCTTTGTTCGGACCCGTTTAAAAAGTGTGACTACGGGAAAAACCCTGGAAAATACTTTTCCTGCCGGACACAAGATTGATGAAGTCCGTGTGGAAAGCCACAAGTTTCAGTACCTGTATAACGACGGAGAGTTTTACCACTTCATGCACGTGGATGACTACAGTCAGATCCGTCTGCTGGAGAGTGCACTGGACACTCCTGAACTCCTTAAAGAAGGGGAAGTGGTGACGGTTTTGATTAACACCGAAGACAATCTTCCCTTGTCCGTGGAAATGCCAGCCAGCGTGATTCTGGAGGTGACCCATACCGAGCCCGGAGTAAAAGGAAATACGGCGACCAACGCGACCAAACCCGCAACGGTAGAAACAGGAGCTGAAATAAACGTGCCGCTGTTTATCAATGAAGGAGATAAGATCCGGGTGGAGACAGACAAAGGGACCTATAAAGAACGGATTAAGGAATAAAGCATCCGAAGACTCCCCGCGCAGTACAACCATTCCATCCAGTTAACCAAGTAATTATGAAATTCCCCGAAAAGTACACCTTGGAGCAAATTGCTACCATCACTGCCACAAAATTTGTGGGTGATGCAGATTTCCCGGTGTATGGAATCAATGAGATTCATGTGGCTGGTCCGGGAGACGTGGTATTTGTGGATCACCCAAAGTACTATGACAAGGCGCTCAGCTCCCCGGCAACTGTGGTGCTGATCAACAAGGAGGTAGATTGTCCTCAGGGTAAAGCCCTGCTGATTTCAGAGGACCCATTCAGGGATTTCAATAAACTCACCAAATTTTTCAAGCCTTTCGAAGGTACGGATAACGCCATTGCACCAACCGCCCGAATTGGCAAAAACACCATTATTCAGCCGAATGTTTTTATCGGGAACAAAGTTCAGATTGGCGATAATTGCGTGATTCATTCCAATGTAAGTCTTTACGACAACTGTGTCATAGGCGATAACGTAACCATTCATGCAGGGGCCGTGCTCGGAGGCGATGCTTTCTATTACAAAAGGCGCCAGGAGGGGTATGATAAATTGTTATCCGGAGGGCGGGTAGTGGTAGAGGACGATGTTGAAATCGGAGCCAATACTACTATTGATAAAGGCGTAACCGGAGATACTCTTATTAAAAGAGGAACCAAGATTGATAACCTGGTTCAGATCGGCCATGATACGGTGATTGGAGAAAATTGTCTTATTGCGGCTCAGGTAGGTATTGCCGGAGCGGTTGTGGTAGAAGATAATGTTACCATGTGGGGACAGGTGGGGGTTCGAAGTGCCATTACCATCGCCCAGGGCAGCGTTATCCAGGCGCAGTCCGGGATCACCAAATCAACCCGGCCCGATACGGTTTATGGCGGCACACCGGCCAATGACGTAAGGGCGTACCTTAAAGAGTTGGCTCTTTTACGGCAATTGCCTAAATTGTTAGAAAAAATCCGCAGGAATGAACCATAACCTCAAAGAGCTTGTCGTACATTTTTATAGTGAGTTTCCGGATGTAGATTCGTATTTACACCCCGATGCGGTGCTTTTCTGGAACAGCAGTTCGGGATTTCACCGAATGGATTATCAGAGCATCAAGGCCATGGCTACAGAACTTTCCAGGGCCTATTCCTCCCTTAGACTCGAAGCCAGTCATCTTCTGGAAGAAGGGGAGAGGGTCAGTATCCGGTTTACCTATTTTGTCAGAACCATTGAGAATGATGAGGAAGAACTTCCCATGGCCCATTTCATGGCCATCTGGGAGGTAAAGGACGGAAAACTATACCGGGGACATCAAATGAGTCAGCAGGCAGACGACCATCCCGACAACCTGGATTCCTTTCTGCCAATTTAATATTGAAAAGCTTTAGGTTTGAGCTTTAATAGCCTAATTTTGTAACTCCAAAAAAAATTAAAAAACAATTATGAGCGTTTTAGTCAATAAGGATTCAAAGATAGTTGTTCAAGGATTCACTGGAAGTGAAGGAACTTTCCACGCGGAACAGATGATTGAGTATGGTACCAACGTAGTCGGGGGTGTAACTCCTGGAAAAGGGGGACAAAAACATCTGGACCGACCTGTATTCAATACTGTTCAGGAAGCGGTGGATAAGACCGGAGCAGATGTGTCTATTATCTTTGTTCCGCCGGCTTTTGCTGCCGACGCAATCATGGAAGCAGCGGATGCGGGAATTAAAGTAATCATTACCATTACTGAAGGGATTCCCGTGGCCGATATGATTAAAGCGGCTCATTACATTAAAGACAGAGACTGCCGCCTGATTGGACCGAACTGTCCGGGTGTTATTACTCCCGGGGAGGCCAAAGTCGGAATTATGCCCGGGTTTGTCTTTAAGAAAGGAAGCGTGGGAATCGTTTCAAAATCCGGTACCCTGACTTATGAAGCCGCGGACCAGGTAGTGAAACAGGGACTGGGTATTACCACAGCCATCGGAATTGGAGGAGACCCTATTATCGGGACCACCACCAAAGAAGCGGTGGAACTGCTTATGAATGACCCGGAGACTGAGTGTATCGTCATGATCGGAGAAATTGGAGGTCAGCTTGAGGCGGATGCCGCTAACTGGGTGAGAGCTACCGGAAATAAAAAACCAGTGGTTGGTTTCATTGCAGGAGAAACAGCTCCTAAAGGTAGAACAATGGGACACGCTGGTGCCATTGTTGGAGGAAGCGAAGACACTGCAGAAGCTAAAAAAGCCATTATGAGAGAGTGCGGAATTCACGTGGTGGATTCCCCTGCAGAAATCGGAAAGAAAGTAAAGGAAGTGCTTGGATAATCCCAGCAACCTCCATTAAGGAACCTTCTGATTTTCCTCGTTGTGAGGGAACTTCAGAAGGTTTTTTGTTTGGCCGTTCACAGGTTTTGCTATATTTGAAACCACTTTGAGAAATCGAAAAATAATTGACAAAGAACTATCATGAAATTACTTGAAGGAAAAAATGCCATCATAACCGGAGCCAGCAGAGGAATTGGCCGGGGAATCGCCCTGACCTTTGCCCAGCACGGCGCCAATATCGCTTTTACATTCAGTTCTTCTGTAGAAGCTGCCAACGAGCTTGAGAAAGAACTCCGGGACATGGGGGTGAAGGCTATGGGATATCAATCTAATGCCGCCAGTTTCGAGCAGGCGCAGCAGCTCATTGAGAATGTCCTAAAGGAATTTGACAGTATTGACATTCTGGTGAACAACGCCGGGATCACCCGCGATAACCTGCTGATGCGTATGTCAGAGGAAGATTTTGATAAGGTCATTGAGGTGAACCTGAAATCGATCTTTAACATGACCAAGGCCGTGCAGCGCACCATGCTCAAGCAGCGTCGGGGAAGCATCATTAATATGAGTAGTGTGGTGGGTGTCCAGGGGAACGCCGGACAATCCAACTATGCAGCATCCAAAGCCGGAATCATCGGGTTCTCCAAATCCATGGCCCTGGAGCTTGGATCGCGAAACATTCGCACCAACGTGATCGCTCCGGGATTCATTGAAACTGAGATGACCGGAAAACTGGATCCTAAAGTAGTGGAGGGCTGGAGAGATGCCATTCCACTCAAGCGAGGAGGAACTCCCCAGGATGTCGCCAATGCCTGTGTGTATCTTGGAAGCGACCTGAGTTCATACGTTACGGGACAGGTCATACACGTGGATGGGGGCATGCATACCTAATCTTCTAAATAAGGCCCAGCAGTATTTACTGCCAAATGTCTTTATAATAATCCCTGCAGGTAATTCTTCTTGCAGGGATTCATTTTTCTGAATCCCACACCCACCCGCATTCCTCTTACATTTCCCTTAACACACCTGCAAACTTTCGAAAAAGGAGGCGACCAGTTTAATTCCGTGAAAATCCCAACAAAAAATGCGGCTAAACATCGTATATTTGCAGGAATGGGTACGGCTGATATATTTTTCATAAGCATTTTGAAAAATATCCATCAGGATGAAGTGCCTAAATTAATTTAATATTAAGAAATCATTTAAATGGAAAGATTACCTAAAATTGGATTACCCGTTATCATAGGAGTGGTACTGCTCATCATTCTTGTTTCTAAATCGGCTGTCACCATTGGTTCGGGTGAGGCCGGAGTCCTTTACAAAACCTTTGGTGGAGGAGTCGTTACCGATAAACCTCCGCTGGGAGAGGGTTTTCATCTGGTAGCCCCGTGGAACCGCGTATTCGTTTATGAGGTTCGCCAGCAATCCCTGGATGAAAAAATGCAGGTGTTGTCTTCTAACGGTTTGGAAATTAAGCTGGATGCTACCGTGTGGTTTCAGCCCTCTTACGATAACCTTGGCCGGCTTCACAGTGAACGGGGAGAGGCTTATGTGCAACGCGTGTTGCAGCCAGCCATTCGATCGGCAGCCAGGAGTGTGGTAGGACGGTACATTCCCGAACAACTCTATGCCAGTAAGCGAGAAGCAATTCAGGAGGAAATCTTTGAAGAGACCCGTTTGCTACTAGAAGACCAGTATGTACAGGTAAATGAAGTGCTGGTCAGAGACGTATCGCTGCCGCCGACTATTAAGGATGCTATTGAACGTAAACTACGGCAGGAACAAGAATCTCTGGAGTACGAATACCGTCTGGAAAAAGCTGAAAAGGAAGCCGAACGCCAGCGAATCGAATCCGAAGGAAAGGCTACTGCAAACCGTATTTTGGCCGAATCCCTAACCGACATGGTTCTTAAAGAAAAGGGAATTCAGGCAACCATTGAACTCTCCAGATCTGATAACGCCAAAGTGGTGGTAATTGGTTCAGGAGATGAGGGACTGCCCCTGATTCTGGGAAATAACTAAGATTCAGACATATCAGCTTCGCACTGTGCGAGCTGCTAAAATTAAACACCGCCTCGTTGAAGTTAACGGGGCGGTGTCTTTTTATTCTTCTTCAATAAAAAAGCCACCCGATTATCGGGCAGCTTTTTTAACCATTATGAATCAAAACTCAGATTCAGGATTCTGCTTCCTTGGCTTTCTCTACCTCGACCGTCAGCTTCTTCTGCTCTTCGTCAAAGTCCATAAAGATATTGTCTCCTTCAGATATTTTGGAGGTGATAATCTCCTCAGCCAGGACATCTTCCACGTACTTCTGGATCGCGCGGCTCAATGGTCGCGCTCCGTACTGGCGATCGAATCCTTTCTCAGCAATGTAATCTTTAGCCTTCTCACTCAGGGTTAACTGATAACCCAGGCTTCCGACTCTGGAGAACAAACGCTTGAGTTCGATCTCTATAATCTGATGAATGTGTTCTTTCTCCAAAGGATTAAAAATCACCACATCATCAATCCTGTTAAGGAACTCCGGCGCAAAGGCTTTCTTCAGCGCATTTTCAATCACGGTTCGGGAATGTTCATCGGCCTGTGCCTGTCGGGCAGCAGTTCCGAATCCAACTCCCTGACCAAAATCCTTCAGGGTTCGCGCTCCAATATTGGAGGTCATGATAATGATGGTATTTCTAAAGTCAATACGTCTTCCAAGACTGTCAGTGAGATAACCGTCATCCAGTACCTGCAAGAGCATATTAAACACATCAGGGTGGGCTTTTTCAACCTCATCCAGCAGGATTACCGCATAGGGCTTTCTTCGTACTTTTTCAGTCAGCTGTCCACCTTCTTCATACCCCACGTACCCCGGAGGTGCTCCTACCAGTCTACTGATAGAGAACTTCTCCATATATTCACTCATGTCGATGCGTATCAGGGCATCCTCAGAGTCAAACAATTCCTTGGAAAGTATCTTGGCTAGCTGGGTTTTACCAACTCCGGTTTGCCCCAGGAAAATGAACGATCCAATGGGTTTGTTGGGATCTTTGAGTCCGGCACGGTTTCGCTGAATGGCTTTGACCACTTTGGACACCGCTGCATCCTGACCAATCACCCGACCTTTAATGCGGTCCGGGAGCTCAGCCAGTTTATTCATTTCCGTTTGTGCTACCCGGTTCACCGGAACTCCGGTCATCATGGATACCACATCCGCCACGTTGTCTTCTGTAACGGTTTCCCGGTGCAGTTTGGATTCTTCCTCCCAACGCTCCTGAGCGATACTCAGTTCCTTTTCCAGATTTTTTTCGTCGTCCCGAAGCTTGGCAGCTTCCTCATATTTCTGCTTTTTCACCACGGCGTTCTTCAACTCCCGTACCTCTTCGAGCTTCTTCTCAAGCTGAAGTATTTTTTCCGGAACCTGAATGTTGGTAATATGCACCCGCGACCCGGCCTCATCCAAAGCATCAATGGCTTTGTCGGGCAAGAACCGATCAGTCATATACCGGTTGGTCAGGTTCACACAGGCCAAAATCGCCTCATCGGTGTACACCACATTGTGGTGCTCTTCATATTTGTCTTTAATGTTGTTGAGAATCTGAATGGTTTCCTCTACCGTTGTGGGCTCCACCAGCACCTTCTGAAAACGTCGCTCCAAGGCTCCGTCCTTCTCAATGTACTGCCGGTATTCATCCAGGGTAGTGGCTCCGACACATTGGATTTCTCCACGCGCAAGCGCAGGCTTGAACATGTTACTGGCATCCAGGCTACCGGTAGCTCCACCTGCACCTACGATGGTATGAATCTCATCAATAAACAATATGATGTCATCATTCTTTTCCAGTTCATTCATGACCGCCTTCATGCGCTCCTCGAACTGACCACGGTATTTGGTACCTGCCACTAAAGAGGCCAAATCCAGGGTCACCACTCGTTTGTCAAATAGAATTCGGGATACTTTGCGCTTTACGATTCGAAGTGCCAGGCCTTCGGCTATAGCCGATTTACCCACTCCCGGCTCTCCAATGAGCAGGGGGTTGTTCTTTTTGCGGCGGCTCAGAATTTGCGACACCCGTTCGATTTCCTTCTCACGACCCACTACCGGATCCAGCTTTCCTAGTTCTGCCAGCGCCGTCAGATCGCGTCCGAAGTTATCCAGGACCGGAGTCTTGGATTTCTTTCCGGTTTTTCCGGAGGCACCTGAAAAAGGATTACTTTTACCCGAATCATCTGCAGTGGCATCCTCGTCTGAAAACGAGGCTCTGGTGATGTCCTTAAAGTCTTCATCCTGAGTGATCATCTGCTTGAATTCCTCCTTCACCCCGTCATAGTCCACTTTCATGCGGTTGAGCAATTTGGTGGTGGGGTCATTTTCGTTTCTCAATATACACAGCAACAGGTGGGCGGTATTGATCGACGGACTCTGGAAGAGTTTGGCTTCCAGAAAGGTGGTCTTCAAGGCGCGCTCAGCCTGACGGGTCAGATGCAGATTCCGTTTTTCGTTGGAGGCCACGGTATTGGGATTGGCAGGATTCAGAATCTCTACCTTCCTTCGAAGATGAGCTAAATCCACTTCCATTTCATTCAAAATATTTATTGCCTTTCCTTCTCCCTCTCGAAGAAGGCCCAGCATCAAATGCTCTGTTCCGATAAAGTCATGTCCAAGCCTCAGCGCTTCCTCCTTGCTGTAGGCAATAACATCCTTTACTTTAGGGGAAAAATTATCATCCATACTTAAATTCCTTTCTCTACTAATAGATTTGTACTCACATAGGGAATTTCAAAAACCATACCTTATTATGAGATACTGCTAAATGACGAAATTAGTTCGATTTTTACAAGGAGAAATATAACGAACTTATCAACGAACCCGCCGTAAAGATTTGTTAATAAAATCAGGGAAAACATCCCCTTATAGGGCCCCAGTCCCAGCTAAAATGCGTAAATTGGCTCGTTAGATTTTAGAACCAAAATAATCGAATTTATGGCGGAAGGAGAAAGATTAATTCCTATCAATATTGAAGATGAAATGAAATCGGCCTACATTGATTATTCAATGTCGGTCATTGTGTCACGTGCTCTGCCAGATGTACGTGATGGTTTGAAGCCGGTGCACCGGCGGGTATTATATGGAATGTATGAATTAGGAGTCCTTTCCAACAGAGCGCACAAGAAATCAGCCAGAATTGTTGGAGAAGTACTGGGTAAATATCACCCACACGGGGACTCTTCTGTTTATGACACCATGGTACGGATGGCTCAGGACTGGAGCATGCGCTATACCATGGTAGACGGTCAGGGTAACTTTGGATCTGTAGACGGGGACAGTCCCGCCGCGATGCGTTATACAGAGGCCAGAATGAAAAAGATCAGTGAAGATATGCTCGCTGATATTGATAAAGAGACCGTCGACACCCAACTCAACTTTGACGACTCCCTAAAAGAGCCGGTGGTATTGCCAACGCGGATTCCCAACCTGCTGGTCAATGGTGCCAGTGGGATCGCCGTGGGGATGGCCACCAATATGGCGCCGCACAACCTGTCGGAGGTTGTGGACGGCACCATTGCCTATATAGATGACAACGACATTGACGTGGAAGGCCTGATGGAATACATCAAGGCGCCGGATTTTCCAACCGGAGGAACCATCTATGGTTATGACGGGGTACGGGAAGCTTTTAAAACAGGACGCGGACGTGTGGTGCTGCGCGCCAAAGCGACCCTGGAGGAAGTTAATGGACGGGAGGCCCTGGTGGTCACGGAAATTCCTTACCTGGTCAACAAAGCCGAAATGATTCGCAAAACGGCTGAACTGGTAAATGAAAAGAAGCTGGAGGGTATTTCCACCATCCGCGACGAATCGGATCGCAACGGAATGCGGATTGTGTACGTCCTGAAAAGGGATGCCATTCCCAATATCGTGCTCAACACCCTTTATAAGCATACGGCATTGCAGAATTCCTTTAGTGTCAACAACATTGCGCTGGTCAATGGCCGGCCCGAGATGCTGAACCTGAAGGATCTGATTGTTCATTTTGTGGATCACCGTCACGAGGTGGTGGTACGCAGAACAGAATTCGAACTTCGAAAAGCAGAAGAACGGGCACATATACTGGAAGGACTGATCATTGCCTCAGACAACATTGACGAGGTGATTGCCCTGATTCGCAGCTCCAGCAATGCCGATGAAGCCCGTGCAAAACTGATCGAACGTTTTGAACTGACCGATATTCAGGCCAGAGCCATTGTAGAGATGCGATTGCGACAGCTTACCGGACTGGAGCAGGACAAACTCCGGGCGGAATACGAAGAGCTGATGAAAACCATTGAGGACCTGAAAGACATTCTAGCCAGAAGAGAGCGCAGAATGGAGGTCATCAAAGAAGAATTACTGGAGGTCAAGGAAAAATACGGCGACCCCAGAAGAACCGATATCGAATACGCCGGAGGAAACTTCAGCATTGAGGATATGATTCCTGATGAGCAGGTGGTCATCACCCTGTCGCATGCCGGATATATTAAAAGGACTTCCCTGACGGAATACAAAACCCAGAACAGGGGAGGAGTGGGCCAGAAAGGCTCCACTACCAGAAACGAAGATTTCCTGGAGCACCTCTTTGTAGGGACCAATCACCAGTACATATTGTTCTTTACCCAGAAAGGTAAAGTGTTTTGGCTGCGGGTCTATGAAATTCCTGAAGGGAGCCGCACCTCCAAAGGCCGTGCTATCCAGAACCTGATAAACATTGAGCCGGATGATTCCATAAAAGCGGTCATCAGTACCCAGGATCTCAAGAATGAGGAATATATCAACAACCACTACCTGATTATGGCCACCAAAAAAGGCCAGGTCAAAAAAACCTCTCTGGAACAATATTCCAGACCAAGAGCCAACGGCATCAATGCCATCACCATTAGAGAGGGAGACGAACTGCTCGAGGTCAGACTCACCAACGGGGATAGCCAGGTGATGCTGGCCGTAAAGAGCGGCAAAGCCATCCGGTTTGAAGAGAGCAAAACCCGTCCTATGGGAAGAAACGCTTCCGGAGTCCGCGGAATCACCCTGGAAGGTCCTGAAGATGAAGTAGTAGGAATGGTTGCTGTCAGCGATTTTGACGACGATATCCTGGTGGTTTCTGAAAACGGGTATGGAAAACGCTCTAAATTGGAAGATTACCGAATTACCAACAGGGGCGGAAAAGGCGTTAAAACTATTTCCGTTACCGAAAAAACTGGTAATTTGGTAGCCATAAAGAATGTCACTGATTCTGATGATTTAATGATTATCAATAAATCAGGATTGGCCATTCGGATGTCTGTTGCCGAATTGAGAGTTATGGGACGAGCCACGCAGGGCGTGCGACTCATAAACCTCAAGGGGAATGACTCCATTGCGGCCGTAGCCAAGGTGATGAACGAGGAGGAAGAGGTAGATCAAATAGCCGAAACCCCTATAGATCCTGAGCTGAATGAGGGTGGCACAACTATTGAGAATAACACCGAAGAATAAGTAGAATAAAAACCAAAAATTGATGAAAACTAGAATTTTGACAGCAGTGCTCGCCCTGACTACAGTAGTGGCATTTGCTCAAAAAAGAGAAATCAGGCGTGCAGGAAAGGCGGTTGAAAAAGGTGAATATCAAGAAGCTATGAGTCATTTGCAGGAAGCGGAAGCTTCTTTGGATGGCGCCAATCAGAGCCAGCAGGCTGATTTTTACCTATACCGCGGATATGCACTGGTTGGGAACGGAGAAAATGTCCCCACTCAGGACCTGATGGCAGCCGTAGAGTCTTTTAAAAAGGCAAAAGAGCTGGGTCACGCAGAAGCCGATGCAGGCATTCAGACTGTGAGTAATGCCCTTATTAATGCAGCGATCAGCGATCAGAATGCGCAGGATTTTGAGGCGGCAACTGAAAAACTCTATGCCAGCTATGACCTGAACAAGCAGGATACTATTTACCTGTATTATGCGGCCTCTAATGCGGTCAACGCAGGAAATTACGATGTGGCTCTTGACTACTACGAGGAACTAAAAGATCTTGGCTTTACAGGGATTTCAACCCAGTACCTGGCCACGAACAAGGAAACCGGAGAAGACGAACTGATGCCTTCTGCCGAACAGATGGATCTATTTGTTAAAGCCGGAACCCACACCAACCCTCGTACAGAAGTAACCGAATCCCGTAAAGGTGAAATCGCCAAGAACACCGCTCTGATTTACATTGAGAGAGGTGAAGATGAGAAGGCTATTGCTGCTATGGAAGATGCAAAAAGGGAAAACCCCAATGACATCGCCCTGATGCAGGCTGAAGCCGATATGTACTATCGTATGGGTGATATGCAGAAGTACCGCGACATCATGGAGCAGGTAGTCCAGCAGGATCCTGACAACCCAAATCTTTATTACAACCTGGGTGTGAGTACTTCTGAGCTTGGAGACAATGAGAAAGCCATCGAATACTATGAGAAGGCATTAGAGCTGGATCCGCAAATGACCAATGCCCGTATCAACATCGCCTTCCTTATTTTATCTGAAGAGCGGGCGATCGTGGAAGAGATGAACAGCCTGGGCACCAGTGCTGCGGATAATAAAAAATACGACGAACTGGGGAAACAACGAATGGCTATTTATCAGGAAGCCTTACCTCACCTGGAAGTCGTGTTGGAGAACAATCCGGACAACATTGAGGCAGCTCGAACCATGATGAACATTTATTATCAGATAAACGAGCCCGAAAAAGCCGAAGAAATGAAGCAAAAAGTAGCTGACTTAGAAGCTGCAGGTCAATAAGAATTCTTTTCTTTATCAGAAACAGACGCCCGGAAGTTCCGGGCGTTTTTTTGTTGCTGTTTTTCAGGATTCCATCGGTATGACTCCTCCTAAAAAATCCTCTTGATCAGCCGCAACTTATGGGTATGACGACGGGTCTCTGGATTGTAGATTCCCAGATGATCTAACCGATCGATTCGGACTTTTCCCGAAACATGTAGAATGTGGTTATCATCCATCAGTATTCCCACATGATTGATTTCCCCTTCCTCATTGTCAAAAAAAGCCAGATCACCAGCTTCAGCCTCTTCGATAAAGCTCAGGGATTCCCCATGCTGGGCCTGAAGCTGAGCCACCCGGGGAAGATCATATCCACTGAGCCGGTAAACCATCTGACTCAGGCCGTCCGCGTCCACCCCAAAAGGACTTCGTCCTCCTTTGAGAAAGGGAGCATTCAGATACAAATAGGCCGTTTGCAAAAGATTTGATTTCTCTTTTTTTCCTGAAGTATGGCGCCCCAAAAACCGATGGTTGATGGCAGGCAGGGTATTGAGAACTGACCCGATAGGAATGGGAATGAGCTGCTCCTGCGGGTCAGTGACAAATTCCATCAGGTCTGCTGACAGGAGCAATTCCTGATCCATCCCACACTGATCGGCCGAGGCCGGAAGGAATTGATGGTTATCAATCCAGCCTTCAAATAAGTCAGCCAGCAGTTTTACGAAAGACCAGGTTTTCTGCTGCTCCAAAATTTCAAAAGATTCCCCATAGAGAACCTGATTGATCATTTCAGACTGATGACCGGGTTCTCTTCTGAGTGCAACCATGCTAAGATTGCATATTCCGTATGTCATTTAAATGGTGTTAGAGGTTTAAGCTCTTTCAATAACCATAGCCGATGCACCACCTCCGCCATTACAGACTGCGGCAGCTCCTAGTTTTCCGTTGTTCTGGTCCAGGACGCTCATCAGGCTCATGATGATTCTCGCTCCGGAACATCCAAGGGGATGCCCCAGAGAAACGGCTCCTCCATTCACATTGACTCTTTCAGGATCCAGTCCCAGTAGCTGAATGTTCACCAGACCCACTACGGAAAAAGCTTCATTGAGTTCAAAATAGTCCACCTGGTCCTGAGTTACACCGGCTTTTTCAAGAGCCTTTGGCAAGGCTTTGGCCGGAGCTGTGGTGAACCATTGGGGTTCTCCCGCGGCGTCTGCAAACCCCTTGATGCTTGCCAGCACCTTCAGGCCCAGTTCCTGAGCTTTCTCCCGGCTCATCAGAACCAGTGCAGCAGCCCCGTCATTAATAGTGGAGGCATTGGCGGCTGTTACGGTTCCATCTTTGGAGAATGCAGGACGAAGTCCTGAGAGTTTGTCCATTCGGATATTCTTGTATTCCTCATCTTCCTTCACAACGATCGGATCCCCCTTGCGCTGAGGAACTTCAACCGGCACCACTTCCTGATCGAATTTTCCAGCTTCCCAGGCCCGCCTGGATCGTTCATAAGACTGAATGGCGAATTGATCCTGCTCTTCTCTAGAGATATTATTTTCCCGCGCGCATAAATCTGCAGAGACGCCCATGGCATTGTGATCATAGGCATCCACCAATCCATCCTTCTGCATCCCATCTTCAAGAGTTGCAGGCCCGAATTTCTGACCCTGCCTCATATGAACATAGTGGGGAATCAGACTCATATTTTCCATTCCACCGGCAACCACTACAGAAGCATCTCCCAGACGAATCGCCTGAGCAGCCTGCATGACGGCTTTCATACCGCTGGCACATACTTTATTTACAGTGGTACAGGGTACCGAATGAGGAATTCCGGCACCAAGAGCCGCCTGCCGGGCAGGAGCCTGACCGTTACCTGCCTGAACGACATTTCCCATCAAAACTTCTTCCACCAGGTCAGGTTTGAGATTGATTTTGTCCAAGGCGCCCTTAATGGCAATGGCACCCAGTTTGGTAGCCGGGACAGAAGATAAACTTCCCATAAAACTTCCAATGGGGGTGCGCGCTGCGCTTACTATAACCACTTCTTTATTCATATTGTTGTGTTTGGTTCCTGTATGGCGAATTTAAACATTTAAGAGGAACTAATCAATGTACAATGGGGGTACAGTCAATTTTTAGTACATTTGACGTCAGTCATTCGATATAATGAAACAGTTCGTAGAATACCTTTATAAGAACCAGGCCTTATTCTATAAAGTATTTTTATTTCTTCTCACGACGGTGCTGATCGTGTACCTGTTTCCTAAAGGAGGCAAGTTCAAGTATGAGATTCCAAAAGGCAAACCCTGGCAGTACGAAAACCTGTACGCACCCTTTGATTTTGCCATACTCAAAACCCCGGAAGAAATTCAGCAGGAACGGGACCAGATTCGGCAGGAACACATGCCCTATTATGATTATGATCCCACCGCCGTGGATTCCGTTAAACAAGATCTGGCTGAAGAATTTCCGGTGGTATTTCCGGATTCCATTCCGCAATACCAGCGTACGCGACTCTGGAATTTTGTAGATGTAACGGCTTCCGAAATTTATAGTAAGGGCCTGTTACAGGAGAGTCAGGAGCAGGACCCCGAGCAAATGATCTACCTTCGAGAGGGCAATGAAGTAACCCAGGTGCTTTATAGTGAAATCCTGAAACAGCACCAGCTGCGAAATTACATTATACAGCGCATTAATAGCACTAATTTCCAAGATTATAGAGCTCCTTTATTAGAGCTATTCTTTAACAATGTATATCCAAATGTACGGTACAATGAGGAACTGACACTTCGGGAACTGGAGAGCAAGTACGACCAGATTTCTTATACCAGGGGCAGTGTGGAGCGCGGGACCATCATCGTCTCCAAGGGGGAGGTGGTGGAGGGTAACAAACTCCGGATCCTCAATTCTCTTAAAACGGAATACGAGTCCCAACTGTGGAGTGAAGCCAGCTACAACTGGGTTATTTTTGGCTATAGCACCCTGGTATTTTTGGCGTTGTTGATGCTGCTGCTTTTTATCCGCAAGTACCGTTTCGATATTTATGAAAACAACACCAAGGTTACTTTTATCTTCTTCAATCTCCTTTTAATGGTCCTGCTAACGACCCTGGTGCTGAGATTCAATGTCAACCTGGTTTATGTCGTGCCCCTGTGTATTCTGCCGCTGACTCTGAAGGCCTTCTTTGATTCCAGATTGGGACTTCTCACGCACATCATCACGGTGCTGCTCCTGGGCTTTATTGTTCCCGACAGTTATGAATATATGTTCCTGCAGATTATTGCCGGAATAGTGACCATTCTTACTTTTTCTCAGCTCTACAAACGGGCCAATTTATTCATCGCCGTGGGTCAGATAACCCTGGTCTATATTATTGCCTATTTCGCCTTCACCATCATTCAGGAAGGCGCTGTGGCACAAATTCAGTTTGAAACTTTCCTGATGTTCCTTCTGGGAGGTCTTGCCACTTTATTTGTGCAGCCGCTGATCTATGCCTATGAGAAGATTTTTGGGCTCATGTCGGATATGTCTCTGCTGGAGCTTTCCGATACCAATTCCAAATTGCTAAAGGAGCTGTCAGATAAAGCTCCCGGTACCTTTCACCACTCCCTCAATGTGGCAAACCTGGCGGAGGCTGCCGCCAATGAAATTGGTGCAAATTCCATGTTGGTACGGGTAGGAGCTCTATACCACGATATCGGGAAAATGAAAAATGCGCCGTTCTTTACAGAAAACCAGACGACCAATGTCAACGCACACGATGAATTGTCTCCACATGAAAGTGCGCAGGTTATAATAGAACATGTCATTCATGGGATTGAAATTGCCAAGAAACGGAACCTTCCGGACCGTGTCATCGATTTTATACGCACCCATCATGGTACCACCACCGTCTATTATTTCTATATGAAGGCCAAAGAGACGGATGCCCAGGTCAATCCGGAGGATTTCAGGTATCCCGGTCCCATTCCCTTCAGTAAGGAAACGGCTATCCTAATGATGTGTGACAGCGTAGAGGCAGCCAGCAGAAGCCTGAAGGAACCCACCACCAAACTCATCGATCAGTTCGTGGAGAAAATCATCGACAAACAAATGGAGGAGGGGCAGTTCCTCAATGCCGACATCACCTTTATGGAAATACAAAAGGTGAAAAAAGTCCTGAAACGAAAACTTCAGAATATTTTTCACCTGCGTATTGAATACCCCGAATAACCTCTCTTCTCTTTAAGCTATCCTAGAAGATACCGACTATTCGGTGCTCCTTTCCGTCAAAGGTAAAGTGATCTCCTTCCCTGAGGTTCTCAAGCTCCTGATAAATAGGAGCCTCCGTGGAAATGGCGTATACCCGGCTCCCGTCGTCCAGTTCCAACTCTCCCAGGGGCACGGAGATATAGTAATAATGTTCCTCTGTCTCCACTAAGCTCCCAGGACCGATAGTCGTACTTCGGTGGGTCAGGTCCGTATCCAGATTGACAAGCGTCTCCTTCATCTTCTGAGCGTTATCCAGATAAGAGGTATGCTGCTCATAAGTGTTGAACATTTCTCCCTTGTTTCCATACTCATCGAAATCAGGATGCATATTGTTTTCTTCATTGTATCCGCTGATTTCATCTAATTTAGCCTGGTGTTTTTCAATTTGCCGGTTCACCTCGTCCAGGCACTTATAGAAGACCTTTTCTTTATTGACACTCATAAACTTGGTTTTTCCATAAAATTAGCCAACCAACCTCTTAATACAGAAGAATTGGGAAAAGTTTAATAGGGTGATTCCAGGCGGAAAGTTTCTAAACACCACCACAAGTTTTTACCTTTAAAGTTAAATATCACAGAAGTATGTTAGTATCTAAAAATCCTTATACCGGACAGGAAATTGGCCGCTATACACCTATGGATCAATCGGCCATTGACGCCGTCCTGGATAAAGCAACAGAAGCGTTCAGCTCCTGGCGCCAAACCACTTTTGCAAAACGCTCCTCGCTGATGCTTCGGCTGGCTGAAGACCTAAATGATAATGTGAAGGAGTATGCAGAAATGATTACTCAGGAAATGGGGAAGCCCATTGCCCAGTCCCGGGCGGAAATTGAAAAGTGTGCCTGGGTTTGCGAGTATTATGCGGAGAATGCCGAGGAACAATTGGACGCTGATGTGGTGGCAACCGAAGCTGATGAAAGTTATGTTCAGTTCGATCCCATAGGACCCGTGCTGGCCATTATGCCATGGAACTTTCCCTTTTGGCAGGTCATGCGGTTTGCTGCCCCTGCGCTGATGGCGGGTAATGTGGCCGTGCTTAAACACGCCAGCAATGTCATGGGTTGCAGTCTGCTGCTTGAAAAGGCTTTTAAAAATGCCGGATTTCCCGCCGGCTGTTTTCAAAGCCTGCTGGTAGGGAGTAAAGAAATCGACCCGGTCATCCGGGATCCGCGGATCAAAGCCGTGACCCTGACCGGAAGTACGGGGGCCGGGCAGGCCGTTGCCGCCACGGCGGGCCATGAAATAAAAAAATCCGTTTTGGAACTGGGTGGGAGTAATGCGCTGGTGGTGTTTGAAGATGCCGATCTGGATGCCGCCGTCAAGACCTGTGTGCAGGCGCGCTTTCAAAATACGGGACAGAGCTGTATAGCCGGAAAGCGCCTGTTGCTTCACCAGCGGATCGCGGATCCCTTCCTTGAGAAACTTCGCGACCGGGTTCGCAAACTAAGGAGCGGAGATCCGATGCAGGAGGACACCTTTATCGGAGTACAGGCACGAGAAGACCTGGCAGAAGATCTCGAAAAGCAGGTAAAAAAGTCCCTGGACCAGGGAGCGCAACTCTTTTACGGCGGAAAACGCCGCGGTGCCTATCACGAGCCTACCATTCTCACGCAAGTTACCGTGGATATGCCCGTATTCAAGGAAGAAACCTTCGGCCCGGCAATAGGGGTAATGACTTTTGAGGAGGATCAGCAGGCCGTGGATCTGATCAACGCCACGCAATTCGGTCTGGGGGTTTCCCTTTTTACCAAAGATAAAAATAGGGCCCGGCGCCTGATTCCACTGATCGAGGATGGGGCAGTTTTTGTCAATGAACTGGTTCAGAGCGATCCAAGGTTGCCTTTTGGTGGAACCAAAAAATCGGGATACGGACGGGAACTCTCGTACTTCGGAATCCGCGAGTTTGTCAATATCAAAACAGTCTACTTCAAGTAAGACCTATCTATAAATCTATTGAAAGAAGCGATCGTCCTGGGCAGGTTCTCTCGGGAAATATCACCAACTTTGCATAAAGCCTGAAAATCTTCCTCCTGAAAGCGATCAGGTAAAAACCACGTAAGCATGAAAAAGCAGGAAATTGCAGTGACTACTGATTGTGTCATCCTAAGCCAGAACCCGGCGGGAAGAAAGGTGCTGCTGGTCCAGCGCAAGATAGAGCCGTTCCAGGGAAAATGGGCCTTACCGGGTGGTTTTGTTGAGACCCATGAACCTTTAGAAGCAGCGGCCAAACGTGAACTTAAAGAAGAGACGGGCCTTGAGATCGACAGCCTGGAGCAGCTCCAGGCCTATGGTACTCCGGGTCGCGACCCCAGGGGGCGCACCCTGACCATTGCCTTTGTCGGGTACACCCAAAGGGAGGAAGCCGTCGAAGGTGCTGATGATGCTGCCGATGCCAGGTGGTTTGATATTAAGGATTTGCCGCCGCTGGCTTTTGATCATGATCAAATTCTTCAGGATGCTCTGGAGCGCCAAGCCAACAATAACAAATAATTCAATAACCAATTAATTAGTTCGTATGAGATTTCATACCAGAAAATGGATTAAACCTCAGGACCTCAACCCCAACGGCACCCTTTTCGGGGGACGGCTGTTAGAGTGGATAGATGAAGAAGCGGCTTTATACGCGATTGTACAACTGGAAAATCATAAGGTTGTCACCAAATTTATGAGTGAAATTGATTTCAAGAGCTCTGCCAATCAGGGAGATGTGATTGAAATCGGCATTGATGTGGTGAAGTTCGGGAATGCCTCGTTGACCTTAAGGAGTGAGGTCCGCAATAAGATGACCCGTGAAACCATCATTACCATTGAAAATATCGTGATGGTCAGCCTTGATGAAAACGGGCGGCCCAAGCCTCATGGCAAATCAAAAATAGAATACGTCAAAAACAGGCTTGAAGGAGCCAGGGAGAAGGAAGATTCCACCCGGTGAGATATAGCAAGGGCCCGATTCGATCAGGCCCTTTGTTTTTAATTTTCCTTTGCCCGTTGTTGTAACAGCGGGAACTGCGCTCCCAAATGAGCGATGTCTCCCCCGGAAGGCTCTTCAAATACTTCCAGGTCAAAATAGGGAGCTGCCGCAATGAGATGATCAAATATATCCGCCATAATGGCCTCATAATATACCCAACGCACATCCGCACTAAAACAATAGATTTCAATGGGGATTCCCTTGGAAGTAGGATCCAGATGCCGGGCCATCATCCACATCTCCTTATTCAGGTGCGGATTATTCTCCAGGAAAAGCTGGGCGTACTTTCGGAAGATTCCGAGGTTGGTCTGATTGCGACCATTTAGAATGGAACTGCGGTCGAAATTGTGAGACCGATTGAACTGCTCAATTTCCGCTTGTTTCTCCTGCAGATAGGGTGCAATTAAACGGAATTTCTCATATCGCTTGAGATCGTCCGGCGTTACGAATTTGACAGAGCTCTGTTTGATGTAAATGGACCGCTTGATTCTACGGCCTCCTGATTCCTGCATGCCTCTCCAGTTTTGGAAGGAGTCGGAAATCAGGCTGTGGGTGGGAATGGTGGTGATGGTTTTATCCCAATTCTGAACCTTTACCGTGGCCAGGTTGATCTCTGTCACAAAGCCATCAGCTCCGTATTTAGAGAAGGTAATCCAGTCTCCGATGCGAACCATATCGTTCACCGATACCTGAATCGAAGCTACAAATCCAAGAATCGTACTTTGAAACATCAATAGAAGGACCGCAGAGGCCGCTCCCAAGGCTGCCAGGAAGTTCAGGACGGATCTTCCAGTGAGCTCAGAAAAAACAAAAACAAAAGCGAGTGCCCAAACAAAGATCATAATTACCTGAACAAAGCTGTCCACCGGCTTGTCCTTGAACCGATCTTTGGTACGCAGATAATTTCTAATGGACCGAAGTATGCTCTGGAAGATCAGTACCACCAGCAGGATGATGTATAGATCCAGAATCGTCTCACTCCAGCTCATGAACCTCCCGTATCCTTCAAATACAAGTGGAATGGAGATGCTCAGAATTATCAAAGGAGGGATGTTCGAGATATAGGTCGGGAACCGGCTTTGTACAAGATAATCGTCGAAAGTGGTACTGGTTTTTTTCGAGAACCTGGTAAATACCCGAATAACAACTTTACGTGTCACCCAGACCGTCAACCATACCACCAGGATCAGTACAACTATATTGACAAGCAGGTTGATCAAATGTGCGGGAGTGGCAGCCATTCCCGAATCAATCAAAATATCTCGCAGAAGCGTAGAGAAATCGTTCATTTCTTTTTACAAATATTTTCGCTCAACATAAAAAGGTCCAAAGGGAAGAACAGACCCCAGACAGATGATCATTAGGGTTTTAGTGCTCCAGGACATTTCTTTGGACAGATAAACCGCCCCGAAGATGTAAGCTATAAATAAGATGCCGTGATACATTCCTACAAGTTCAACCATTCTGGGCTGATCCCAGATGTATTTCAGGGGCATGGCGATAAACAGGAGTAATAAAAACGATAGACCTTCGAGGATACTGGTCCACCGAAAAATTTTGATCTTGTTTTGAAGTGTCATTTAGGGAAATTTTAGTAGTTGCAAATATACCTCATTTGTAGGGATCTGAAAAGCGCCAAGAGTCCTATTTGTCTAGCGTTTCGGGTAAATTCGGAGAGGGATAAACCATCTCTGCCCCGTGCTATCCACAGATGAATTTTAAAAAAGGATTAAAAGTAGGGGCAGCTTGGCACATTTTATTAATTTGCAGGCTTTATCAACACCACTATGAAAGCAAAAATTTTGGTTACCGGTGGCCTGGGTTTTATTGGGTCCCATACGGTTGTAGCTCTTCAGGAAAGAGGATTTGAAGTCGTAATTATCGATGATCTGTCTAACTCCTCGCTTGATGTGCTGGGCGGCATCACCAAAATAACTAAAACCACCCCCGAATTTGAGCACCTAGATTTGCGCAACAAAGAAAAGGTAGCGGAATTTTTTGTCAAATATCCCGACATTAATGGCATCATCCACTTTGCTGCATCCAAGGCAGTGGGAGAGAGCGTCGAAAATCCTTTACTCTATTACGAGAATAACCTCAACACGCTGATTTACCTTCTGCAACACCTAAGGGAACAGAAGAATCCACGGTTTATTTTCAGCTCTTCCTGTACTGTATACGGACAGGCAGATGAACTGCCCATTACGGAATCGGCTCCGATCAAGAAAGCGGAATCTCCTTACGGTAACACCAAACAAATAGGGGAGGAGATTATCCAGGATACCTGTAAGGCCCATCCGGAATTCCAGGCCATTTCCCTTCGGTACTTTAACCCCATCGGAAGCCACCCCAGTGCCCATATCGGAGAACTCCCAATTGGGACTCCTCAGAATCTGGTCCCTTTCATCACGCAGACTGCTATTGGAAAAAGAAAAGAATTAGCGGTTTTCGGAAATGATTACCCCACCCCGGATGGAACCTGTATCCGGGATTATATCCACGTGATGGATCTGGCGCAGGCCCATGTGGTGGCGCTGGAGCGACTCTTTGGGAAACGGGAGGGGCCTAATTACGAAGTCTTTAATCTGGGAACCGGAAAAGGAAATTCCGTTTTGGAGGTGATTCAGGCTTTTGAGAAGGTATCGGGCGAGAAACTTCCCTATCGCATTGCTGCCAGAAGGGAGGGAGATGTCGTGGCTGCCTATGCCGATACCACCAAAGCCAACGAGGAACTGGGTTGGAGGGCCCAATATTCTCTGGAAGAAGCCCTGGATAGCGCCTGGAAATGGCAACAGCGCATTGGCCGGTAAAAACCTAATTCACGATGAAGGCATGGATGACACCCGGAAGCCATCCGATTATAGTGAGAATGACGCTAATAAGCAGCGTTCGTCCCACTCCGTGGTTCATATATACCGAGAGGGGAGGGAATAGGATATTTAAAATGATGGTCAACATGTCTTTCATTTTTTAGATGAAAGATTAAATTACCTAAAAACCGGCGACCACTATCTTAAAAATCAGTTAGTTGCATTTTGTTTAACACCAATCCGAAAGGCAGTAGGAAAGTGTATTGGAATTCCCCCCTAGGAAAGTGTATTGGAATTCCCCCCTGGGTTTCACTCCTCCGTCTCCATTGGGTACTTTAGGTAAAAGGATGCCAAGCAAAAAATAGGTGATCCCTAGTGATCTTCTGCATAGGCCTGGAGGGCATTGCTGTATTCGCGAAGTTCCAGAGCGTTAATTTTGTTTTTAGGCTCTGCCATGAGAGACAAAAGATAATCCAGACTCTGGGTCGGATCCTCTTCCTGAGTCCATTGGTGTTCCTCTTCAAAACCTTCAACAGGCTCATCCTCCGGAATACCGATATAAAAGGAATTATAGGTCTCGATGTGTTCGTAGGTCAAGCGGATCACCTTGGCCAGCACGGGGTTTTTTCCCTCAACCGCATAAGGTCGAAGCATTTTCAAATCAGCAACGATGTTTTCTGCCTCAAACCCGTTCAGCATCAGGTCACGTTGTATTTTGTTGAGGAGTTTAAGAGCTTTGGGATTTTCCACGTGTCTGTGTTTTTATTATCAATTCAATCCAGGTGCAATCGTTTTGCTACTGCTACAAAGGTAAATTTTTTCTTTTTTTATGTTTCACTCTCCGCCATGTTTTTTAAAAGAATTTTACCTGGTGTCATTCTGGCTTGCAATTACGGTTGTATAGGAAGGCCCAGCCACCGCATCACAGTAAAATTTCGTAAATTTATGGTTTCAAAAAAATCAGTATATGGAAGAAATGAAAGATAAGGTTGCCTTCATCACAGGAGGCAGTAAGGGAATTGGTTATGGAATCGCTCAGGCTCTTGGGAGCAAAGGAATGAAGGTGGCCATAACAGGTCGCAACAAACAGGACCTGGACAGTGCGGTGAAAACCCTTTCAAAGGAAACAGGCGCCACCTTCCTGGGGCTTCCAACCGATGTTCGCCAATATCAGGAACTACAGGAGGCCGTAGACAAAGTAGTGGAGCAGTGGGGCCAACTGGATGTAGTGGTGGCCAATGCGGGTGTTGGAATATTTGCCCCGATCGACGAGCTTTCTGTTGAAGACTGGCAACAAACCATTGATACCAACTTGAGCGGTGTCTTTTATACCGTGAAGGCCAGCCTTGAAGCTCTTAAAAAATCCCAGGGCTATCTCTTTACGATTTCCTCCCTGGCCGGAACCAACTTCTTTGCCAACGGGTCGGCCTATAATGCCAGTAAATTCGGGGTAACTGGATTTACCCAGGCCGTCATGCTGGACCTGCGCCATTACGGCATAAAAGTCAGCACCATTATGCCCGGGTCAGTGGCTACCTATTTTAACAATCACACGCCCAGCTCGGAAGATGACTGGAAAATCCAGAAGGAAGATTTGGGACAAATGGTGGTCGATCTATTGGAGATGAATCCCCGCACCCTGCCCAGCAAGGTCGAAGTAAGACCCACCCAGCCTCCAAAGAAATAATTCCACAGGGCGGCATAGCCCACCTTGCCCTAATTCTCCTGAACCCTGTCTCACGTATTGGGGTTCAGGAGTGTTTTTTTAATCACGTCTGATTCCTTCCGCCTTTATCAGAACCAGATAGGCATTCTTAAATAATATCACCTTAAAACCAAGTATATTTGATAGAACCTTTAAAGCCTCGTACACTCTTGAATCTGCGTCAAAATTTTGATGAAGTGGTCCTTTTTCTAAAGGACATTGATTACCCAAAAATGCTCCTGCGAACCCTGGCCATTGTCTTGCCGGTGTTTTTCTTCCAGGCATTGGGTAATCTGGGATTTGGGATGTCCATGGCTTTCGGTGTCCTGATGAGTTCCCCCAGTGATATTCCGGGGAGTTTTCGAAGGCGCTTTTATTCTATTTTAATTTCTGTAGGCATTGCCGTAGTCAGCACCTTAATCATGGGCCTGACCCAGGTTAATCCGCTCCTTCAGGTAGGCGTCCTGTGCGCTTTGGTATTTCTTTACTCCCTAATTACCGTATATGGCCTGAGAGCCTCCCTTATTTCGTTTGCGGGAGTATTTGCCCTGGTGTTGAGTCTTTCTGATTTGCCTTTTTCACATTCCTACCTCACCCATGCCCTTTTAATCGGGTGCGGAGGCCTGTGGTACCTATTACTTTCCAGCGTGTACCACCTGCTGACTCCCAAGCGGGACATCGATCTGCACCTGGACGAATTAATTGAAGAGACTGCTAATTATTTGCGGATCCGGGGGCTGATGATAGATGCAACACCCAGCCGGCGTCTGGAGCTGCAGGAGCAATTGGCAGAAATCCATGAGGAACTCAATGAGAAACACGAAAAACTGCGGGAGATGCTCATCTTTAAAAGGCGGGCAGGAAAAACCACCAGTGGCAGGAGGGAGCTACTGATTCTGATTGAACTGGTAGATATCTTTGAGCTGGGAATGGCCAATGCAGTTAATTACAACCGGTTTGATTTTCTTTTTCAGAATCATCCTCAGGCGCTGCAGGTCCTGAAATACTGGAGCCTGGCCATGGCCCGGCGGCTTCCCAAATACCCTCAGACCCCTGTGGGGGGAGATGCTCCCGATGGGGCTATCATCTTCAAGGAATACCATCAGCGGGCCCAGGACATTCTGGCCCAGTTGGAAGCGGACCTGGAAGCGAAGGATATTGAAATGGTCCTGGTCTACAAGCGACTCATTCATTTTAAAGAACAACAATCAGAAAAAATAGCTGCTATTGAGCGCTTATTTGCCAGTAAATCCAAAGGCAAACGCCTGGTTAAATTCAAAGGGGGCGAGCGCTTCTTACCAACCCAGGAATATTCGCTGGCCGAGCTTCGAAACCAGCTGGATTTGAGTTCTCCTATTTTCCGGCATTCCCTGCGCCTGACGATCATTATACTGGCGGGCTTTTTCATCGGGACCTTACTGGAAGACCCTAAAGTGCATTGGATCCTGCTCACCAGCTATGTGATTATGAGGCCAGGATATGCCCTGACAAAAGAGCGCTTTAAAGCCCGGTTGTTCGGCACCTTAATAGGCGGTGGAATTGCGGTTTTGGTCCTCTTTACCATCGACAATACCACTGTGTTCGGGATCCTTGCCCTGGTGAGCCTGATGTTTTCCTACCCGGTGGTCCAGAAGAATCACAAGGTAGGAGCTGCTATCATTACTTTGAACGTGGTGTTCCTTTACGGTTTCATCTCTCCTGATGCTTTGGAAATGATGCAGCTCAGGGTAGTGGATACCGCCATTGGAGCCGGCCTCGCCTTTTTGGGCAATTCGTTTTTATGGCCCTCCTGGCAGTACCGCAATCTGGACTTTTTTATCATTCAGGCCCTGTCGGCCAACCGGAAGTACCTACAGAAAACCTTGTCACTCTATCAGAAAGGCTCAAGTGCCTTAATGGATTATAAGGTAGCGCGCAAAAAAGCTTTCCTGGCCACTGGAGATGCCAATGCCGCTTTCCAGCGCATGTCTCAGGAACCAAAAAGCAAGCAAAAAAACTACGATTTCTTTTACAATGTGGTGAGCTTAAATCAGGAACTGCTGCTGTCCATAGCTTCTATCGGAAGCTTTGTCAGAACGCATCCTATTTCAAATTCTTCTGAAAAATTTCAGGAGGAGGTACACCAGGTCCTTGACCATCTCAAACAGGCTGCTAAAGGTCTGGAAGCCGATAATTTTCCTGAGGTAGCCGGATTGTATGAAGAGCAGGAGGGCCCAGCCATTTCCGCCGCTGAAAAAAAAGTGACTACACATTCTCCATCTGCACTAGCTCCGCAGGGCTCCCTGAGTGACATGCACCTTTTGATGGACCAGTTATCGTGGACCCGGCAGGTCTCCAAACGCCTTCGCAAAGAAATCGTAGGAAATTAAAAAGCCACCCTTGGGAGGTGGCCTGTAGAATTGTTTTCAGATGTCAACAGTGGTTACTGCTTTGGCTTAGATTGATCTTGCTTCTTCGCCTCCGGTTTTCTGGTCTCAGCCTTTTTAGTCTGCTGCTTTTTTCCAGAATTTTGCTTCCCTTTGTCAGCCATAATAATTGAATTTTAAATTGATTTTCTATTGATAAAAATAGGGCTAAAACACCTCCAAGATTATATTTTAACTTCATTTTAGCTGTTAAAAAACAGCCATAAAAATAACCGCTATACCTACTGCGAGCGTTTTTGCTGGATGGCTTTCTGATATTAAATCCGTAATTTTGAGGCTTACCCAACACGGCAGCACATGCATTTGAAACAGATTATACAGGAGATTGAGCAGCAAAAAGAACTTCCGCGCCTGAGGTACCAAATCAAAGAGCGGACAGAAGCCTTTACCCGGGGATTATTCTATACCTTATTTGACAGCGATACGGACGTGAGCAGTAACCTCAGCCGGCTGGGTTCGGAGTTTGAACATCTGGCAGACCTGGTGTGCTGGGAACCTGAAAAACCCTGTAAAGACCTGTGGAGCGATTATCTACAGGAGTTGCCCGGTATCCTCAATAAACTCAACCGGGATGCGCGTGCCTTCTTAAACAACGATCCTGCAGCCAATTCTCTGGAAGAGGTCTATTTGTCCTATCCCGGGTTCTTTGCCATTGCCATTTACCGTCTGAGTCATGTGCTGTATAAATTCGGTCTGCCCCTGGTTCCGCGCCTTATGACAGAGCACGCCCACCGGATTACAGGGACCGATATCAATCCCGGCGCTCAGATCGGGGATTCCTTTTTTATTGATCATGCCACCGGAGTCGTGATCGGGGAAACAGCCATTATTAAGGATCATGTCCGGATTTATCAGGGGGTAACTCTCGGTGCCCTTTATGTGGAGCGGGCCATGAGAAATACCAAGAGGCATCCGACCATTGAAGATAATGTGACTATTTACGCCAATGCCACCATCCTGGGCGGAAAAACCATTATAGGGAAAAACAGTGTCATCGGCGGAAATGCCTGGCTCACGGCCTCTGTTCCGGAAAGCTCCATCGTCACCCATCAACCTACCATCAACATTAAAAAATACCAGTAATGGAAAAAAACATTCTGAGTCTCATCGGTAATACGCCCTTAGTTCGCGCAAAGAACCTAATAACCAATCCCAAGGTCCAGTTGTATTTCAAGATGGAGGGGCAAAACCCCGGAGGAAGCGTAAAGGACCGTCCGGCTTACAATATGATAAAAAGCGCACTGGACAGGGGAGAGATCAACACCCAAACCAAACTGATCGAAGCCACCAGCGGAAATACCGGAATTGCCCTTGCGCTGATTGCCAAACACCTGGGCCTGCAGATTGAACTGGTGATGCCGGAGAATTCCACCAAAGAGCGCGTCCAGACCATGAGGGCCTATGGCGCGAAGGTGATTCTTACCGATGCCTCCATCGGGATTGAAGGCTCTCGCGATTACGCCGAGGCTAAAATGAGAGATGAGGGATACCATATGATCAATCAGTTCTCCAATGACGACAACTGGAAGGCGCACTACCAGACTACCGGACCGGAACTATGGGAGGACACCCAGGGTAGCATCACCCATTTTGTTTCCTCCATGGGAACTACCGGAACTATTATGGGCGTATCCACATATCTCAAGGAGAAGAATGAGCAGGTGCAGATAGTGGGGGTGCAACCCACTGATAATTCCAGTATTCCCGGTATTCGCAAGTGGCCACAGGAATACCTTCCCCGTATTTTCAATCCCAAAAAGGTGGATCAGATCATCGAAGTCAGTGAGACCGAAGCCCGTCGAATGAGCGTCCGCCTGGCCAGGGAAGAAGGAATTTTTGCAGGCATGAGCAGTGGAGGCGCCACCGCGGCAGCCGTAAAACTTTGCCAGGGACTTGAGCAGGGAGTGGTGGTCACCGTCATTTGCGACAGGGGAGATCGGTACCTGTCTTCGGATTTGTTCGACTAGCAACTCTTCGAAACACCCCGGTAAAAAAAAAACATGTCATCGGTCTTCTGGTAATGCCAAGTAGCGGATGCTACCCGAGCACCTTTTTCATGCCCTGCACAGGACAGATTCCTCCCTCGTGATTTTCTAAAAAAAACCGCAATTCAGGCTCCCGTTTCTCCTGCACATTTTCAGATTTAAGGAAAAGAATTTCGCTATACCTTAGAAATCGCCTATTTTTGCAAAATTGCTCATGTATAGAAATCGGCCGATGCACGAAACTTTTGGAATAGAAGAAAAGACAATTGATAAGGAACTCTATGAGTACCAGGAGCGGGATATAGCCAAAATTTTCAAGGTAATTGAGGAGCACCCTGAACATTACAACCTCCTGTATCAGCTGCCTACGGGTGGTGGAAAAACTGTTATATTCTCCCAGATTGTACGGGAGTTCATTCAACGAACCAACAAGAAAGTACTGATCCTGACCCACCGGATTGAATTGTGTAAACAAACCTCGAAGATGTTGTCAGGGTTCGGAGTACGCAATAAAATCATCAACAGTAAGATCAAGGAACTGCCGGACCAGGACCAGTATATGTGTTTTGTGGCCATGGTGGAGACCCTGAACAATCGGCTCAATGATGAGAAGGTGGAACTGGACAATCTTGGAATGGTCATCATTGATGAAGCCCATTACAACTCTTTCAGAAAGCTCTTTAAGTTCTTCGAACAATGTTTTATTCTGGGGGTCACCGCCACGCCCCTGAGTTCGAACATCAAACTGCCCATGAAGGACAACTACCGGGAACTGATTGTAGGAGATTCCATTGGGAAGCTCATCGAAAAAGGGTTTCTGGCCAAAGCCAATACTTATAGTTATGATGTGGGCTTGTCTTCCTTAAAAGTGGGAATGAACGGAGATTATACCGTGAAATCCTCAGAGGAACTGTATTCCAATTATTCGATGCAGGAAAAACTCCTGGACGCGTATATGGAAAAGTCTCAGGGAAAGAAGACCCTGATTTTCAATAACGGGATTAACACCTCTAAAGAAGTATACGAAACCTTCCGAAATGCCGGTCTGGATATTCGCCACCTGGATAACACCACCAGCAAACAGGACCGAAAGGACATCCTCAGGTGGTTCAAGAACAAGCCTGATGCCATTCTGACTTCAGTCAGTATCCTGACAACCGGCTTTGATGAGCCCACCGTGGAAACCATTATCCTGAACAGAGCCACTAAATCCCTTACCCTGTATTTTCAGATGATTGGCCGTGGCTCCCGGGTACTTCCGGGGAAGAAAGAGTTCACGGTTCTGGATTTAGGGAATAACGCGGCACGCTTCGGGCTGTGGAGCGCGCCGGTAGACTGGAAACAAATCTTCAGATCGCCCGATTACTACCTGGAAAACCTGATCAGTGATGAGGAGATTGAACAGAATTTCAAGTACGAAATGCCCAAAGAAGTCCGGGCGAAGTTCGCCAAGACTCCCGAAGTGAGCTTTGACATAGAAGCCGCCTATGACAAGACCATTGCCAAAGGCCTGCGATCCAAAAAAGTTCTGGAATGGTCTATGGAGCAGCATACCAGAATGTGCGTGGAAAATTCCGAGGACGTATTTGATGCGCGTCTTTTGATAAAGGATCTGGAAGATGATATTGCCGACCGGATAAAGCGGTACGCACACTGCATCAGTAACAGCACCAAGAACTACCGGGATTGGCTCAAAGAAGATTATAAGCGCCAATTGCGCATGAAAATCAATCAGGCTGATAAGTGGTAAGTTAAAACGGGCATATACGCTATATCTGTTTAAGGGAAATCTTCGGGTTTCCCTTTTTTGTTAGCCTGACATTTAACAAGCTCTTACGAAGGCCTCTCAGCGTTTTTCCTGATATTTATACGGAATGTTGAATAAATCTTCAGCTCAGCAGCAGCAGAAGACAAAAAAGGAAGCTATGAAGAAGAAAAACGAGAAAAATGAGAAATTAGATCAACTGAGTCAGCACACTGAAGATGGAAGGGGCCATAAACTGACCACCAATCAGGGAGTACCCATAAATGATAATCAACACACCCTCAGCGTGGGTGACAGAGGCCCTTCTTTATTGGAGGATATCATCTTTCAGGAAAAGATGACCCACTTTGACCATGAAAGAATTCCGGAGCGGGTGGTGCATCCCAGAGGGTCAGGAGCACACGGTGTTTTCGAAGCCTATGAATCCATGGCAAAGTATACTAAAGCTGATTTTCTGAGTAAAGCAGGAAAGAAAACGCCGGTTTTTGTTCGGTTTTCCACGGTGGTTGGCTTCCGCGGGTCCTCGGACCTTGCCCGGGACGTGCGTGGTTTCGCCACAAAATTCTATACCGACCAGGGCAATTACGACCTGGTGGCCAACAACATGCCTGTATTCTTTATTCAGGACGCCATGAAGTTTCCGGATCTGGTCCATTCCATTAAACCAGAACCCCACCATGAAATGCCACAGGCCACAGCAGCCCATGATACGTTCTGGGATTTTGCCTCTTTAATGCCGGAATCCACCCATGTACTGATGTGGATCATGTCTGGCAGAGGAATCCCCAGAAGCTACCGCATGATGGAAGGTTTCGGGGTGCATACCTTTAAATGGATCAACGACAAAGGAAAAGTAACCCTGGTGAAACTTCACTGGAAACCCGTTTTGGGAGTCCACGGAGTGGTGTGGGATGAGGCGCAGAAGATTTCGGGAATGGATCCTGATTTCCACAGAAGGGACCTATGGGAGGCCATCGAAAAAGGACAGTATCCGGAGTTCGAACTGGGGGTACAGATGGTAGCCGAAAAGGATGAACATAAATTTAATTTTGATCTGCTGGACCCCACCAAAATCATTCCTGAGGAGGAGGTGCCTGTGAAGATTATTGGAAAGATGACCTTGAATCGCAACCCCGATAATTTCTTTGCCGAGACCGAGCAGGTGGCCTTCCATCCGGGTCATATTGTACCGGGTATCGACTTTACCAATGATCCCCTGCTGCAGGGACGGCTGTTTTCCTATATCGATACCCAGCTCAAGCGACTGGGAGGACCGAACTTCCACGAAATCCCTATCAACAGGCCAATTGCTCCGCAGCACAACAACCAGCGCGAAGGGCATATGAGACAGCAGATCAACAGGGGAAGGACCGCTTACGATCCCAATACACTGGCCGATGGATATCCTGCTCAGGCCAAGGAAAAGGATGGCGGATTTACCAGCCACACCGAGAAAATTGATGCTCATAAAGTACGGGCACGCAGCAAGAGCTTTACAGATTACTTCAGTCAGGCCACGCTGTTTTACAACAGCCAGACCAAGGCCGAAAAGCAACAGATCATTGATGCCTTCAGTTTCGAACTGGGAAAAGTGGAAAACGAAGACATTCGCAAACGCATGGTGGGACAGCTGACCCAGGTGGATAAGGGTCTGGCAGAGGGGATTTCCAAAAATCTCGGATTTAAAACTCCTGCCGGTCCACAGAAGCCAGTTCAGAGAGGGGTGCCGGCGGATGCCAATCCATCAGATTATGAACCCTTAAAAAAGAAACAAAAGGTCAAAATAGATCCGGCTTTGAGTATGGAGCGGTCCCTTAAAAAAACGGTAAAAACCCGTAAGATTGGTTTCCTGATCGGAGAAGGAGTCGATGAGGAATCCCTGCTAAAGATGCGCGCGGCTTTACTGGCGGAAGGCGCCGTGGTTGAAATTATTGGAACCCATTTAGGGGAGTTTGAAACAGCTTCGGGAAAACATCTCAAAGCAGACAAAAGTTTGTCCACGGCGGGATCCGTCCTGTATGACGCTCTATTTGTCCCGGCGGGAAAAAGGAGCATCCAACAGCTGAAAGGGCAGGGGAAAGCCCTGGTATTTCTCAATGAAGCCTATAAACACTACAAGCCTATTGCCATGGAGGGAGAAGCCCGGGAACTTCTGGGAATGCTCCACTTTGGGAATCGGTCCACCACAGAATTGGAGGAAGACGGGGTCATTGTACAGGAAAAGGGCCATTCTGATTTGGCACTGAAATTCACCACTGCCATTGCGCAGCACCGCTTCTGGTACCGCACCGGAGTAGATGAAATTCCGGCCTAGTTCGAATCAGCCCCTGCCTAAAAACAGGGGCTGATTTTATAAAAGAAGAATCCGTTACTACAATCCCACTAGTTCTTTTTGAAAATATCTTTTATTTTCTGGAAGAATCCTTTTCGCTCCCTGGAAGTTTCTTCTTCCCGCTCCGGAGACTGCCGGTATGAGTCATCCGAGGACCTTCCAAAGAGTCTTTCAAAGAAGTTATCGCGCCTGGAAGGCTCGCAGTCCAGAAGCATTTCCACGGTAGCTGAAGGAGGGGCAAAGCGGGCTTGTGTAATGGCGTTAAAATGATCGTCCTTGTTCATTTTCTGCATCAGCAGTCCGAATAAAGGCAAGGCCGAATTCGCTCCCTGTCCCAGGGCAGTCGAGGGAAAACCAATTCGATGATCATCAACTCCCACCCACACCACCGACACAAGATTGGGCGTGATACCTACAAACCACCCGTCTTTGTTATTCTGGGTAGTGCCCGTTTTCCCTGCAATATCGTTTCTAAGACCATAGGTATGTCTCAGGCGGGCTGCAGTTCCTTCGTTCACCGTGGTTTTCATCATTTCGATCATCAGTTGCCGGGTGGTTTGGGAAAAGGCCGGTCGTGGGGTTTGCATAGGCTGACCCTGATACAGAATGTTGCCCTGCTCATCTACAATTTTATCAATAAAATAAGCTTTGCTGGCGTGGCCTCTGTTGGCAAAGCTGGTATAGGCCGAGGCCAGATCTTTTACACTCATTTCCACCGTTCCCAGCGCAATGGAGGGCACCTGGGGTATGGGAGTGCTGATGCCCATTTTTCGGGCCTGTGAAATGACATTCGACAGACCCGCATCCATCAGGACTTTCACGGCAATGGTGTTGATGGATCGGCTCAGGGCGGCTTCCAGGGAGTAGTTCATATCCGGGTCTTCTTCCCGGGTACTGTTCGAGGGCGTCCAGTCCTCGGCATAGGTGACTTCCCGTACCGGATAATAGGTACACGGGTCGATACCTTGTTCCAGGGCTGCCGCATACACCACGGGTTTAAAAGTGGAGCCAACCTGACGGGTACTCTGGCTGACATGATCATATTTGAAGTTTTCAAAGTTTATTCCTCCTACCCAGGATTTGACTGCTCCGGTTTGCGGTTCCACATTAATCATCCCCACATTGAGAAACTTCATATAGTGCTGCAGACTATCAATAATACTGGCCGAGTGCATCTGCTGGCCGTTCCAATCAAAAAGCTCCATGTCCTTTTTTCGGCTCAACGAGTCCATGATCTCTTGATGAGAAAACCCGGATTGTTCCAATTTTTGATACGGCTTGGAGCTGCGCACCACCTCCTGCACCAGGTTTTGGCTTTTCCAGGGCGCACGGGATCCATGGGCACGTTCAAATAGCTCCTGAAGACGGCTCATGTGCTCTGCCATGGCTTCTTCCGCCAGCACCTGCATTTTGTAATCCAGGGTGGTATAAATCTGCAGCCCATCACTGTAAAGGTTATAGGGCTCTCCATCTGGCTTTTGAATGCTGTCTAAAATTCCTCGGGCTTCCTTTCGCAGCTGTTCCCGCAAATAAGGAGCAACGCCTTCGTGGTAATTGAAATACTGATAATCCAGTTCCAGTGCTGTTTCCCGCGCCTCTTCATAGTCTTCCGGATCCAGAAAGCCATATTTATTCATCTGGGAAAGCACCACATTTCTGCGCTGAATGGCACGGTCAGGAAACAGCCGGGGGTTGTAATAATGAGTGGCTTTAAGACTTCCTACCAGCGTGGCAGCCTGTTCCAGGGTCAGGTCTTTGGTGGTGGTACTGAAAAATTTCCTGGAGGCGCTTTCAATGCCGTAAGTATTGTCACTGAAAGGTACCGTATTGAGATAGAGGGTCAGAATCTCATCTTTGGTATATAAGCGCTCCAGCCTTCGCGCCACAATGGCTTCCCGGACTTTATTGACCGGCATGCTCAGCAGGCCGTAGTGCTTTCTTCCAAACAGGTTTTTAGCCAGCTGAAGCGTAATGGTACTTCCTCCGCCCGAGGAGTCGTCCTGCAGTAGAATCGTCTTAAAGAGTACGCGCAAAAGACTTCGATTGTCAATTCCTGAGTGCTTATAAAAGCGGACATCTTCCGTAGCTACTAGAGCATCGATCAGATGCTGGGGAAGCTCTTCATAAAGGACCGATTGCCGGTCAAATATGTAATATTTTCCTATCAGCGTACTGTCTGCGGAGTAGATTTCGGTAGCTTCACTTTGTTTTAATTCCTGTAGTTCCCCTTCTTTGGGCAAGGTACCCCAAAAACCCATATAGACGCTCAGATAAAACAGAAACCCCAGTAGTAGTAATCCCAGGAAAGAAAAGAGTACAATCCTCCAGAGACGGGCAGATTTCAGGATGTTTTGCATATTAATGTAAACTCTGGTCAAAGAAAAGAATACTTCCGAAGAACCATTCCTTGTTTAAACAATATTTAGGAAAAAGGATCGTTCCCGTGTCTGGGGTGTTGCTTCCTTTTCCTTACTTGCTGGCTGCTCATTCAAAAACTGAACCAGCTTTACTTTTTTGACTCGCGGCAAAAAATAACCGGAGACAGGCTCCGGTTATGACTGTTGAAGGGCCCACGGCCTTTAGACGCGGGCCCAAATTTTCTCAGGACTCTTAGTTCTGGTTCTGGATTCGCTGTGCAACGGCCTCCACCTCATCCATCACACGAAGCAGGTTTTCTCCCCAAAGCATCTCGATTTCCTTCTCAGAATATCCTCTTTTGACCAATTCAAGGGTTACACTGAAGGTTTCGCTGGCATCCTGCCACCCTTCAATTCCACCACCACCATCGAAATCAGAGCTGATTCCCACGTGCTCAATCCCAATCTTTTCAACCATATAGTCAATATGATCTACAAAATCTGATACATCTACCGGTGGTACTTCCTTTTTCAGGGCTTCAATCTGAGGTGCAGCATTTTCCTGCATTTGGGCATAACGATTAAAATAAGCTTCCTGGTCTTTATTGGATAGCTGGCTGATTTGTCCCCAACGCAGTATTTCAAAATCCATTTCCTCTGCGACCTGTGCGTAAATCTTTTGGGCTTGCGCGTTATAGGCCTGGTGCTTCTCGGTATCGACATAAGAAGCAAAAGCCACGGTCTGCACCACACCTCCCGACTGCTTGATTAGTTCCAGTTGCTCATCATCCAGATTTCGGCTGTGATCGCAAAGGGCACGGGCAGAGGAGTGGGAGGCGATCAGAGGTGCCTGGGAAATTTCCGCCATCTGACGAATGCTTTCCTTTGAAGGGTGTGAAACATCTATCATCATCCCCAGGCGGTTCATTTCTTTGATGACCTCAACTCCCAGCTCGCTGAGGCCATTGTGTAGCCATACCCCGTCTGATTCTCCGGTATTGGAGTCTGATAATTGACTATGTCCCTGATGGGCCAGTGACATATAGCGGGCACCCAAATTATAGAACTTCTCCACATTGGGTAGATCCTTCCCGATCGGATAGCCATTCTCCACCCCAATCATCGCCACTTTTTTTCCCTGTCCAACCAATCGGCGCACCTCATCTGAAGTCGTTGCCAGTCCGATCTGATCCGGAGCATACTGGTTGACCAGACGATCAATGGCATTGAATTTTGCCATGGCATTGTCATAAGCCGCGGCGTATCCTTCCTCATTGAGCTCATCCTGTCCAGTATAAACAATGAGCCAGGCGACATCGAGTCCTCCCTGATCCATTTTCGGAAGAGTAACCTGATTGGGCAGATCCTGGGTATAGTTGGTTTCCTGTGTGAAATTAGCTACATTGAAATCCACATGGGTATCGATGGTGATGACGCGATTGTGAATATCTCTGGCCTTCTGAATCAGGCCTTTATCTTCAGCCTGCTGAGCCGTCATGGCTGTGGTCGCTATCAGACTCAATAGCAGCCCTTTAAAAATTTTCATGGATGTAGTTTTAAGTATTTTGAAGACCTGAAAGTAACAATTTTTTCTTTAACTCATAATCTGACAGCTAAAACTGACGTTTTTCTCTGCGAAAATCCCCTTTAAAAACAGTAAATTCCAATTTAATTCAAAAGGCCGTGGCCTAAGATAACTATGATACTCCGACATGAACAAAAAGTTATACTTCCTCTCCATTCATGTGCCCCAGCGGCTTGAAAATGAAATACTTCGGTTAAAACGCGAGATCAAAGATCGGTTCCAGTCGGAAAAAGCCCTGCGGCTTCCGGGCCATGTAACCCTGGTTCGACCAACCTGGATTAAGGAGCAACTGGAAGGGCCATTGGTGACACAGGTCGCCGCGTTTCTAAAGGATCAGCATCCCTTTTCTATAGAACTTGAGGATTTCGGAGCTTTTACGCCCAGAACCATTTACGTCAAGGTGACACCCAATGAGCACCTGACC
>JAJUIC010000034.1 GCA_029265595.1 Flavobacteriaceae bacterium | reverse complement strand
GGACGGACGAAAGTCACTGGTCTGGTACAGCAGGGTTCCCAGATTATTTTCTACCTGATCTTTTATATCGGAAAAATAAGGCAGTGGCGTCTCGAAATTATTGTCGGGATCATAAGCATTCAAATAATACCTGGATTCATAGATCTCAAGACCTATGGCACCTTTCCCGTAAATAGAATCCAGTTTGTAGCCCACCTGCCCGTCTTCATCGGGCTCCTCCTCCGTATGGAAATAGGGAATGCTCAACACCACACTATCCAGCCTGGCACCTTCTGCAAAAGAAGGTGAAGTATTCGACAGCCTCAGCTGGGTCAAAATGTGTGCCTTTTGCTCCCCAAAAACCTGATCATTCTTCACCCCCAATAAATGTAGGGATTGGCCACCGGGCATGGTAAGATTATTGGTCTGGACCCCCTCCAGATCCACATTAGACACACTGATTTGTGCATCCTCGTAAAGTTGGGCCTGGAATCCTGGCTCTCCTATGATCTCGCTGCCAATGGTTTCCTGATCATGGTCACAGCCTATTAATAACAAGGCAACAGCGACCAGCGCCGTTGTCTTAAAGAATGTCTTTGATATGGTCATTCAGTAAATCTTCAGGTTTCGAATATTCAACATCTTCATCCTCCAAATGGGACCTCTATTCCAGATCCTCTCATTGAGGGGCTCAAGATAAAAGTTTTGCGTAGAAATCCTGATATGCAGGACCAAATTCTTCTCGGGTTTTATAATCCAACATAGGCCTGCGCAATTTCTGACCGTGATCGATCAGTTCTTCCGGCACTTGCTCGCCAGCCACAATAAAGGCATCGGAGTTGTCCATGGCGGTCTTCATCAGGTTGATGTATGTCGGCTCCTTCAGGTGTTTCACCTGGGAGGCTTCCATTCCATCAAAGAGTACTTTCTCTCTCATTTCTCCGCTCAGACTTCCTTCAAAGTCCTGGTTGTACAGGGCGGTGACGATCTTGGCATCCTTGAACAGGGGCTCGTTTCCGTAGTAGTTTCTCAGATACAAAGGCAACATGGATGACAACCACCCATTAACATGGATAATGTCCGGGGACCAGTTCAGCTTCTTAACGGTTTCAATCACCCCTTTAGCGAAGAAAATAGCCCTTTCATCATTATCGGGAAACAGCGCGCCCTCTTCGTCAGTCAGCGTAGCTTTGCGTTTAAAATAATCTTCATTATCAATAAAATAAACCTGCATCCTTTCTTTTGGAATCGAAGCCACCTTAATTATCAGGGGCATGTCCAGATCATTTATAACCAGATTCATTCCAGAAAGCCGGATGACCTCGTGAAGCTGATGCCTCCTTTCGTTGATGTTTCCGAACCGTGGCATAAAGATTCGGGTTTGTCCCCCGTGACTGTTAACCATTTTGGGTGCTTCAAACGAAAGCGATGAGATATCAGTTTCGGGCAAATAAGGAATGACTTCAGATGAGACATATAATATCCTCTTATCTTTCATAGAACTTTTCTTTTGTGCAGTTGAGAATAAAAAACACGCAAAATTACAAAATTTTGTGCAGATTGTCAGTATTATATTAGTTTTGCACGCTCACAACATCCCAAACAGATGCAGATTCTCAAGAACAAGGCAGCTGTCCGACAGCTGGTAAACTCCTTTGATAATCAAGGGCTTAGCATTGGTTTCGTTCCGACTATGGGAGCCCTTCATCCGGGTCATCTATCCCTTGTTCAGACTGCCCTGGAAACCTGTGATAAAGTAATAGTTAGTATCTTTGTGAACCCAACCCAGTTTGATAATCCTGAGGATTTGCAGAAATACCCCAGGAGCCTGGAAAGGGATGTGAAACTCCTGGAAGATCTCAATCCTGAAATAATTGTATTCTCCCCGGACCCCGCAGAGATTTATGAGGAAGGCATGGTTTCCGAACATTTTTGTTTTGACGGCCTGGAGCATCAGATGGAAGGCAAGTTTAGACCCGGACATTTTGACGGGGTGGGCACCGTAATAAAAAAGCTTTTCAGTATTGTCTCTCCCGATAAGGCCTTCTTCGGGGAAAAGGATTTTCAACAACTTCAGATTATCAGGAAGCTTACCGAAAAAGCCGGCTGGGACATTGAAATCGTAGGTTGTCCCATTAGCAGAGAACCCAATGGTCTGGCCAGAAGTTCCAGAAACGAGCGACTCACTGCCGACCATCGAAATCAGGCGCGTGTCATATACGATGTACTGCAGAAAGTAAAAGCAGATTTTGGCACAAAAAGTGTTTTAGCTATGAAAGCAATGGTTTCGGAATGTTTCGAAAAGACACCGGAATTTGAATTGGAGTATTTTGATATTGCAGATTCAGAGACCCTGGAACCGGTGCAGCAGATAGATACAAATAGGAAGTTAAGAGCCTTTATAGCTGCCTACTGCAAAGACGTAAGATTGATTGATAATTTAGCCTTAAATTAAAGCATGCAAATTCACGTTGTAAAATCAAAGATCCACCGAGTCAAGGTCACTGGCGCCGATTTGAACTATATCGGCAGCATCACCATTGATGAGGATCTTATGGATGCCGCCAACATCATTGAAGGCGAAAAGGTCCAGATTGTAAACAACAACAACGGAGAGCGTTTGGAAACCTATGCGATTCCAGGGCCTCGCGGCAGTGGTGAAATCACCCTGAATGGAGCAGCCGCCAGGAAAGTGGCCAAAGGTGATGTTTTGATCCTGATCACCTATGCCTTGATGGACGTAGCGGAAGCCCGGAAGTTTAAGCCCAGCATTGTGTTTCCGGATGAAGAAACCAACCTCCTGAAATAATACGCTAATTCGTTTTGAAGCCAAAGCTGCTACGCCTTCTCCGAACTGCAGGTCCTTTACTATTAGGGGTGCTACTTATTTGGTATTCCATTGGCAGCGCCACCCCCCTGGAGCGGGAAATCCTTTGGGAACACATTCGGATGGCCAACCCGATTTGGATTGGTATTTCTTTGTTTTGCGGGGTTTTATCACATCTCTCCCGGGCGTATCGATGGAAGTATTTGCTCGAACCTATGGGTTATCGTCCGCGACTGGCCAACAGCTTTATGGCAGTTATGGGAGGATATCTGGCCAATTATGGGGTTCCCCGATCGGGAGAAGTGCTTCGGGGAGCGACCCTGTCCACCTACGAAGACGTTCCTTTTGACAAGGCCATCGGCACCATAGTATCGGAACGAATTGCGGATCTGGTTATGCTGTTGTTGATCTTGGGGTTTGGTATGATTATCCAGACGGATGATCTTTTGGCCTATATCACGGGAGGGAACCTGAACCCGCTGACCGGGATTCTGGTACTTTTGGTTCTTATTGTGATCGGCATCCTGGGACTTGTTGTCATCAAACGAAGTAACCTTGCAGTGGCCAAAAAAATCAGAAGCTTTGCCAAAGGCATTCTGGAAGGAATGCGGAGTATCCTTAGAATGGAGAAAAAAGCAGCCTTTATTTTTCACACGGTCTTCATCTGGCTAATGTACATGGCCATGTTCTATGTGGTGAAATTTACCATACCCGAAACTGCAGAGTTATCTATGGCTGGTATCATGGCTGCCTTTATCGTGGGTTCCGTGGCCATATCCACCACCAATGGAGGAATCGGGGTGTATCCTATCGCCATTGGAGCCGTTTTACTGCTATTCGGTATCAACAAACAAGCCGGGGAAGCCTTCGGATGGATTTTATGGGGATCTCAGACGCTTATGGTCATTGTTCTGGGAGGCTTGTCATTATTATTGCTTCCGGTCTTCAACCAAAGAAAATAATTATTTACCTTGCCAGGTAGATATAAAATCTTTGGCTGATGTTAAGAAAACTACTCCTACTTATTGCACTTATTAATGCCCCTTTGGTCTTTGCCCAGACCATCTACAAAAGTTTCCCTTCCCATCAATATAAAGAGGAACGTCAACTTAAAATTCAACTCCCCCGAAATTACGACAGCAACACGCATAAGCATTATCCTGTAATACTGGTTCTCGATGGAGACTACCTGTTTGAACCAGTTGCCGGAATCACCGATTATTATTCCTATTGGGATGAAATTCCTGAAGTGATCGTAGTGGGGATTAACCAGGCTGGGAGCCGGGAGAGCGACAGCTACTACGACGAGAACCGACATCTTCCTTTCAATACGGGTGCCACTTTCTTTGAATTTGTAGGGCAGGAGGTACTCCCTTACATCCACAAAACCTACCGCACCACCAATTTCGCCACCATTATCGGGCAGGACCTGACCGCAAATTTTGCCAATTATTTCCTGTTCAAGCCAAAACCCATATTTCAGGCCTATGTCAATCTCAGTCCGGATTTAGCACCTCAGATGGCCAACCGCCTCAGAGCGAGTTTCAACAGGCTTCAAACCAAAACCTGGTATTATCTGGCCACCGGGTCGGAAGACATTCCTGATATCAGACGAGCATCCAGAGCATTAAATGAAGAATTGGCTGCTATTGAGAACCCTCATTTTGATTATAGTTTCGACGAGTTTGTAGATTCCAATCACTACACCATTATTGGGCAGGCACTACCCCGGGCCATTGAACAGGTCTTTCACATCTATCGACCGGTTACCAATAAGGAATATGAAGAGAATATCCTGTCCCTGGATTCTCCTTTCGGGTATCTCACTGACAAGTACCAGACGATCAAAAACAGTTATGGACTCGATATGGCGGTACGGGTAAATGATTTTCTGGCTATTGGAAAAGCCCTGGAGGTTACCCAGAATTGGGAAGAGCTTAAGCAACTCGGAGCCCTGGCAAGAGAACAACGCCCCTCTACCATTTTAGGGGCCTATTACCTTGGAAGAGCCTATGAAGCCCTGGGGGAATCTGAAAAAGCCATAAAAACCTATAAAAGTTCCTGGGACAAAGAAGAAATTGCCTTCATGACGGTCGATTACCTTCTGCAGAGGGCCGAAAACATTGAACGAGGCGGACTAACACCTCTGGCACAATAAAAACCATGGCAAAAGTAAAAACCTCTTATTACTGTCAAAGCTGCGGCGCGCAGCACAGCAAGTGGCAAGGCCAGTGTTCCTCGTGCCGACAATGGAACACCATTGTGGAGGAAGTGGTTCAGAAAAAAGAAGAGAAGCAGTGGGCATCCTCCCGCTCTAAAGAGGAGCGGATAGCCAAACCCGTCAATATTTCCCAAATAACCTTTTCTCAGGAGCCACGCCTGGATACTAAAGACGGCGAGCTAAACCGGGTATTGGGAGGCGGTCTGGTTCCTGGTTCTCTCACCCTGTTGGGAGGCGAGCCGGGAATTGGGAAAAGTACGCTCCTACTACAAATCTCTCTGCAGTTGCCCTACAAAACCCTTTATGTGTCAGGGGAGGAGAGTCTGCAACAAATTAAAATGAGGGCTGAGCGGATCAACCCTGCACCTTCCAACTGTTTTATTCTGACAGAGACCAAAACCCAGAGTATCTTCCAACAAATCTCACGGCTGGAGCCAGAGGTCGTGATTATTGATTCGATTCAGACCCTGCACAGCGATTATATCGAAAGCAGCCCCGGCAGTATTTCTCAAATACGCGAAACGACTGCTGAACTCATAAAATACGCCAAGGATTCAGGAGTTCCTGTCCTGTTAATCGGGCATATTAATAAAGAAGGAAATATAGCCGGACCTAAAGTATTGGAACATATGGTCGACACGGTTCTACAGTTTGAGGGAGACCGAAATTTCGTGTTCCGCATTCTTCGGGCGCATAAAAACCGGTTCGGCTCCACCAATGAGCTCGGGATATACGAAATGCAGGGGGAGGGACTGCGCCAGGTAAGCAACCCTTCGGAGATTCTCATCTCTAAGAACGATGAGGAGCTCAGTGGTACCTCCATTGCAGCCACTCTGGAGGGAATGCGGCCGCTTATGATAGAAATCCAGGCCCTGGTCAGCACTGCGGTTTACGGGACGCCGCAGCGCTCCACAACCGGTTATAACGCCAAACGTCTCAACATGCTGCTGGCGGTATTAGAGAAAAGGGCCGGTTTTAAACTGGCGGCAAAAGATGTCTTTTTAAACATTACGGGAGGAATCACTGTGGATGACCCCGCCATTGATCTGGCTGTTGTAGCCGCCATTCTTTCTTCCAACGAAGACATTTCAGTGGACCGGTCCATCTGTTTTGCAGCCGAGGTAGGTCTGGCAGGAGAAATCCGTTCCGTACCGCGAATCGAACAACGAATCAGTGAAGCAGAAAAATTGGGCTTCTCTCATATCGTAGTTTCTAAAAATGCCAAAATCTCCAAGGGTTCCTTCTCCATCAATATCCAGCGCATGGGTAGAATTGAAGACCTCGTGGAATTTCTGTTCGGGTAGCTTTCTTTACGACATTGGCACATTTTGTGCAAATGTAAGTGCGTGAGAAACAATCTTTTAAAACTTCCGTACCTGGTAGCAGTGATGGCCATCTTACTGGTCACTTCCTGTTCCCAGATTAATACAGTCACTGATTTTTTCACCCATCCTTCAGCCAAAGAGCTTTATGAAAGGGAATTTGAGGATGCTCCTGAAACTTTTGCGCTTTGGGAGGCTATGGGAAATCAAGCTCTCCATGACAGCATAAGCGTGCATTTGCCTTATACCGAAGTGGGAGTATTTCGTCCAGAGGAATTTCCCACCTATTCTTATCAGGTGGCACTTCAGCCCGGACAGCAGTTCAAAGTGGAACTGAAGACCAGGGACACCAGCACTAGGGTCTTCATTGATTTATATCAGCATCACACGGACTCCATCACCACTTATGAACATCTGGGAAGCGCCAAACCTGAGGCCCTTTCTTACAGAACAGAAATTGTGGAACCGGGAGTCTACCAATTGGTCATTCAACCTGAAATCTTTGCTGATACTCCCTTCGAGCTTCAGCTCTCCTCGCAGCCCGTATATCGGTTTCCGGTTGCCGGAGCTTCCAATAGCGCCATCCAAAGTTTCTGGGGAGCCCAGCGAGACGGGGGGCGCAGAAGTCACGAAGGAGTGGATATTTTTGCTCCCCGCGGAACTCCTGTGGTTGCAGCGACAAACGGATGGGTGAGTTCAACAGGGAATAAGGGTCTTGGAGGCAAACAGGTATGGCTACGGGATCGAGATAGACGACAGTCGCTTTACTATGCGCATCTGGACAGCATTATCGCCCGACCCGGTATGCGCGTAAAGCCCGGAGAAACATTGGGATTGGTGGGAAATACCGGAAATGCCCGGACCACTCCTCCCCATTTACACTTTGGGATTTACAAAAGAGGCGCCATTGATCCCCTCCCATTTGTGTATCAGAATCCCCCGCCGCAAGCCGTAACGCAAACTCCCGCGGAGATCGCTGCTCATCTTCAGGTAAAAGTTTCCAGAGGCAATCTTCGCAGTGCTCCCACAACCAGATCCTCGGTCTTAGGGCAAGTAAAAGCCCAGGATACACTACGGCATCTGGGCGCTACCAAAGGATGGCATCATGTTCAAAAAGGAAATCGGAAAGCCTTTGTTCACGAGACGCTCGTTCAAAGTCTTCCTTAATATCCTTTACAGGTGACCGACCGATTATATCTCATTTAAAAGCCGGTTGATCTCGTCCAGTTTCGGGGTAAGAATCACTTCAATTCGCCGGTTACTTGCGCGGCCTTCAGCCGTCTCATTGGAGGCAATCGGTGCGTACTCACCGCGACCTGCAGCCGTAAGGTTTTCCGGGTCGATCTGAGCGTTTTCCTGGAGCAGACGCACAATGGAAGTAGCTCGCTTCATGGACAAATCCCAGTTGTCATAAAGTTGATTGTTTCTCCTATAGGGTACATTGTCTGTATGTCCTTCAATTAATACAGAGATATCAGGGTTCTGACCGAGTACCTCTCCCAGTTGCATAACGGCTTGTCTTCCCTCTGTACCCACGGCCCAGCTGCCCGAGCTAAAGAGCAGTTTATTTTCCATGGAAACATAAACTTTTCCGTCTCGCTGTTCCACTGTCAATCCTTTTCCTTCGAAATTAACCAGGGCTCGGGATAATGATTCTCTGAGGTTGTTCATTTTAGCTTCCTGTGCCTCGATCATACCTTCCAATTCATCCACTCTTTGAGATCGGGCTGCTAAATCCTGTCTTAGTTTTTCCAACCGGTCCTGCTCCTTTCGAAGCGCTGCCTCCTTATCTTCCAACTCACTCAGGAGCTCCCTGTTCCTACGAGAGTTTTCAGCCAGGGCAGAAGAACTGTTTCGCTCCAGAGCATCGTAGGAAGCCACCAGGTTATCATATTTGGCCTTTGTGGAATTGTATTCTTCCTCTAACTGATCTCGCTCTGCAACCAGTTGCTCATGTACCTGGCGCAGCTGGGCAAGGTCTTTCGCATTGCGGTCATTTTCTTTCCGAACGGCTCTCAGGTCTTCTGTCAGTTGACGGTTTTCCGCCTGCAGGTCCTCATAACGCGTTTCGAGGTCATTATAAACTTTGGAAGAAACACAGGATGATAAAATCAGGGAGGCACCCAGAATACTAAAAGCTACTTTTCTTGTCATCATTGCAAAAACGGGATTTGGTGTTAATGTTGATTAATTCAATTCCAAAAGCACAGGACAATGATCACTGTGCACAGCATCGGACAGGATTACCGCCCTTTTTATTCGATCTTTCAAAGGCTCGGCGACCATATTATAGTCGATTCTCCAGCCTTTATTACGCTGCCTTGCACCAGCTCTATAACTCCACCAGGAGTACTGAATTTCATCTTCATTCATATGACGAAAAGAGTCTATAAAGCCATTGTTAATAAATTTGCCAATCCACTCTCTTTCAACAGGCAAATATCCTGAGGTATTTTTCAGGCGCACCGGATCATGGATGTCAATTTCCTCATGACAGATATTATAATCCCCGCAAATTACCAAATTTGGCAATTCAATTTTCAGTTGATCCACATACATCTGAAAATCCGCCATAAATTTGAGTTTATGCTCCAGCCGAAGAGGATTGGTTCCTGACGGAAGATACAAACTTATGACGGATACATCATCAAAATCTGCCCTTAGCGTCCGACCTTCAATATCCATATAATCGATGCCTGTCCCATACTCCACATCCCTGGGTTCGATTTTGCTCAATATGGCCACACCGCTATAGCCTTTTTTTTCAGCTGGGTACCAGTAATTATATTTATAACCGATCGCCTCAAATACGCTCGGGTCGAATTGATCGGGAGTCGCTTTTATTTCCTGTAGACATACTACATCCGGATCAGCAGCACGTAACCATTCTATAAGACCCTTACGTAGGGCGGCTCTGATACCATTGATGTTATATGAAATGATCTTCATATTATTGCTTTTATATGGGCAGCGCCAAAAATAAGACTTAAAAAAACCTTAACATAATGCACATTGGTAAATTGTCTTTTTACCACCATTTGCCAATGCCATCCACGGACCACTCCAGCTTACAAATGGTTTTTACTGGCAAAAAAAAACATCCCCAATAAGAGATGTCTTTTTGTTATGTATGTACCTTAAATGAGATTCATTAGAATTCTTCCCCGATCCACTTGCGGAAAGAAGTTTCCTCAGTAAGAATGGAAGAAAGCTCCGCAATGGGAACTCTTTTTTGCTCCATGCTGTCACGGTAACGAACTGTTACGGTCTGATCTTCCAAACTTTCGTGATCAACGGTAATACACAACGGGGTACCAGCTGCATCTTGACGTCGATATCTTCTTCCGATCGCATCTTTATCGTCATACTGCACATGGAAATCCCATTTTAAATCATTAACGATATCCTGAGCAAGTTCCGGCAGGCCGTCTTTCTTCACCAGGGGAAGTACTGCGGCCTTCACTGGAGCTAAAACGGCAGGAAGTTTCAGAACCGTTCTCTGGCTTCCATCTTCAAGTTCTTCCTCTTTCAGCGCTGCTGAGAGCACCGCCAGGAACATTCTATCAAGGCCTATTGAAGTCTCAATAACGTATGGAACATAGTTCTCTTTCAACTCCGGATCGTAGAACCGAAGCTTCTTATGTGAGAACTCTTCGTGGGCCTTCAGGTCGAAATCGGTCCTCGAATGAATTCCTTCCAGTTCTTTAAAACCGAAGGGATAATCAAATTCAATATCTGTAGCAGCATTGGCATAATGTGCCAGTTTTTCATGATCGTGAAAACGGTAGTTTTCGTCTCCCAGCCCAAGTGACTTGTGCCAGGCCATTCGCTTCTCTTTCCAGTGCTCATACCACCTGAGTTCATCCCCAGGGCGAACAAAAAATTGCATTTCCATTTGTTCGAATTCCCTCATCCGGAAAATGAACTGCCGGGCAACAATTTCATTACGGAAGGCTTTCCCAATCTGTGCAATTCCAAAAGGTATTTTCATTCGAGCGGATTTCTGAACATTGGAGAAGTTAACAAAAATCCCCTGTGCAGTTTCCGGCCGCAAATACAGGTCAGTTGCACTGTCAGAAGAAGCTCCTAGTTTGGTCCCGAACATCAGGTTAAATTGACGCACCTCCGTCCAGTTTTTAGAACCCGTTTCCGGATCTGCAATTTCCAGCTCCTCGATAAGCGCTTTCACATCCTGAAGATTCTCCTCAGTTAGAGATTTTGCAAGTCGCTCCAATACCTGGGTTCGCTCTTCAAGATAACGTTGAACGCGTGGATTGGTGTTGACAAACTGCTCCTGGTCAAAACTATCTCCGAACCGCTTTCGGGCTTTAGCAATTTCTTTTTCGGCCTTTTGGTTCAGTTTCTCCGCATATTCTTCTACCAGTACATCCGCCCGGAATCGGCGTTTGCTGTCTTTGTTATCAATAAGCGGATCATTAAAGGCATCTACATGTCCCGAAGCTTTCCATGTGGTGGGATGCATTAAAATGGCTGCATCCAGTCCCACGATGTTTTGATGCAGGTGCACCATGCTCTTCCACCAGTAGTCCTTAATGTTCTTTTTCAATTCGGCTCCGTTCTGGCCATAGTCATAAACGGCACTTAATCCGTCATAGATTTCACTCGATGCAAAGATGTATCCGTACTCCTTTGCATGTGAGATTACCTTCTTAAATAGATCTTCTTGTTTTGCCATATCGCAAAAATAGCAAAACCGCCCTGATAACACTCAGGACGGTCATGAATTATTAAATTACCTAAACTATCTCAGATCGAAATCGGTGACTCCAATCAATTCTGTGTCGTGATAAAGGAAAACTCTATAGGTACCAGCGGTTAAATTCTCTGGTAAGGTGTTCGCCAGAATGCATACATCAAGCTCTTCATTTTCATAATAAACAGTAGTAGCGGCACTATATACCATAGGCCCTCCTTCATGCTGCACCACAATTTGATCTCCCACCAAATTGTTGTCCTGATTGTATACCTGAACATACAAATCCTTTTCCCCCGGCTCGGCTAGTGCATTCGGTGTAATGGTGAAACAGGTTCGAATCTTGTCAATTCTTCTGGTTCGGTCATTAACTACCAATCGGCCGCTATTGCGTTCGATGACCCCTTCCCCAAGCAAATTACTCACCTGTAACTGAGCGGCCCGGTCCACCTGAGTGGAAAGACTTCGATTGGCCTGAGCAAGCGAATCCGACATACGCGTGCGCTCCTGAAGCACCACGTTGGTACTGTCAATAGCTGAAGCCAGCCGCAGGTTCTGACTACTTAGACTGTCCACCACCCGGAAGAGTCGCTCCCGTTCCCGTTTCAGTTCATTAACCTCCCGTCTGTAACGCGCAATGACAGCGTAATTGGCCTCCAGATCCTGAACAGAATCCCGCAAAACCATGATTCGGCCACGCGCCTCCATCAACTGAGAATCCAGTCCCTGATTTTCAGCGATGGCTTCATCATAGCGTACAATCAGTTCATTGAGTTCATCTTCAATGATGCTTTTTTCTCTTTCAAGGATCGCCCGGTTCTCCTTTTCTTCATTATAGAAACGGATGGTGTAAATTCCAAGGGCAACCAAAGCTACTGCCAGCACCCCGGTCAATATTTTCAAAGCATTGTTGCTTTTTTGATCTGCCATAATTTCATCATTATAGATTGATTTGTAAATTTATAGGTTTTCAGGAGGTCTACACCAAATTCTTAACAAATGTTTCACGCTTCCCAGACCTTTTCTTTCCCCCAGTCAATAACCCTGGAATTGTAAGGGTCCCCAGGCGCCTTCTCCCCTCTGAATCCAACTTAATCTACAAGAGCAGCAAATATACATCAGCCGCCTATGTAAACGAAATCCTAAGGAGTCAAACATCCTACCGCATTTAACTTCCAAAGTACCACCTTTTCCTGTCGCTCCTGCTTAGCTGCAAAGCATTTCCCCAAAAACAGAAATAATCGTTTCTTTGCACTCAAAGATTTTATCCATGAAAAGATGTACCGGCATAATCCTGCTGTTTCTCGGAAGTATCCTGGTAATAGCCAGTTGTGCCAGACGAGGTACACCAGAGGGGGGACCAAAAGACGTGGATCCTCCCAGATATGTAAGTGCATCTCCAAGTAATTATTCCATTAATTTTGATGACCAAGAAATACGCATCAATTTCAATGAGTATGTGCGTCTTGAACAAGCTCAGACTCAGATTGTAATTTCTCCACCTATGGAGATACCACCTGAAATTACCCCTATGGGAGGTCCGAGCCGTCAGGTAAGAATACGCTTGAACGACAGCCTCCTACCCAATACCACCTATGCGATAAATTTTGGCAGAAGCATCGTTGACAACAACGAGGGGAATGTCCTGAACTTCTTCAGATACGTCTTTTCAACCGGGGACTATCTGGATTCCCTGGAGGTCTCCGGAGCCATTAAAGATGCCTATCAGGCCACTCCCGACCCGTTCATTTCGGTTATGCTCTATGAAATAGACTCGACCTATACGGATTCCGCAGTATATAACCGCACGCCGCGTTACATCACCAATACCCTTGACAGCGCCATTACCTTTCAACTGGAGAATCTTAAAGAAGGTCAGTATCAGATGGTGGCCATTCAGGATCTGAATAACAACTATAAATTCAATCCAGCAACCGAAAAAATAGGTTTCCTGGATCAACCGGTTACGATTCCTACTGATTCGTTGTTCTTATTGAATCTGTTTCAGGAAGAACTGGTATTTGCCCCCGTCAGACCTGCACTTCAAGGCCAGCAACACATTATTATAGGCCATCAGGGAGTACCGGATCCGGACCGGCTGAATATTGAACTACTGCCTCCCGTCCCGACCGATTTCGAAACCAGACTCACAAAAGATCAGAAGACCGATACGCTACACCTCTGGTATAAGCCGGAGCTTGAAAGAGACAGCCTGGTGTTTCTCCTGGATTCCTATGAGCACCTGGATACCTTAATGGTCCGGAAACGACCGGCTCAAAAGGACTCTTTGATGTTCTCTTTTGCTCCATCCGGAACGCTGGAACTGAATCAGGATTTTAAAATACTTCCTACCATTCCGCTTCAGGAGATTGATTCTTCCCTAATAAGCCTGGTGGATAGCGACACCCTACCGGTACCCTATGAATTGGCTTATGATGCCTTTCGCAATGAAGTCATTCTGGAATTTGAAAAAAAGGAGCAGCAGCGGTATAGCTTTGAAGCGCTACCTGGAGCCTTCATGGATTTTTTCGGGACCACAAATGATACCCTCACCACTCAGTACAGTACCCGGGCCCTTTCCGATTATGGAACCATCACCATGGAGATCGAAAACATCCGGTCTTTTCCTGTAATCGTTCAATTAACGGATGATAAATACCAGGTCCTGGATCAGATCTATTCGGACGGACGCAGCAGTTTCACCTTTCGGCACATTCGGCCCGGAAAGTACCATGTCCGTTTAATTTATGATAGCAATTCCAACGGCCAGTGGGACACCGGGAATTTCCTGGAAAGAAGGCAGCCTGAAGAAATCATTTATTTTCCTGAATTGATTGATGTCCGCGCCAACTGGGAAGTCACCCACACTTTTATGTTGAATTAAGACCACAAGTCTAAAGAAACTGAAACCGGTCCCGGTCCTGCAGGAATTTCATTTTCGCCCGTGCCTCCTGCTGCTTTTCATAATCCAAAGACAGGGTTTCTGCAAACACATCCTCTCTGACCCTAATTAGCGGCCGGCCATAAGTGTCGTAAATATTGGAGTGCCCAATATAAGTCAGATTATTCCCATCTGTTCCGACACGGTTGACCCCAATGCAGTAACTCATATTTTCTATTGCTCGTGCCCTTAGAAGAGTATCCCACGCATTTACCCGTGGCTCCGGCCAATTGGCAACATAAATGAGCAGATCATAATTTTCCGTGTTGCGGGACCATACCGGAAACCTCAGATCATAACAAACCTGAAGACAGATTTTCCATCCCCTGTAGAGCAAGACCACCTTTTCCTGCCCTCTTGTATAAGTATGGTGTTCCCCTGCAAAAGTAAAAGTGTGCCTTTTGTCGTATTGTTTAAAGGACTTGTCGGGGTAAACAAAATACATCCGGTTAAAATATGCTCCCTCCTGCTCCACAACTATGCTCCCTGTGACCGCCGTTTGGTTTTGTGCGGCTACTTCCTGCATCCACTGCAGGCTCTCTCCTGGATGCGGCTCGGCAAGAGCAGGGGCGTTCATGGTAAAACCAGTCGTAAACATTTCAGGCAGGACGATTAAATCCACCCCATCCGAGAGCTCGTCAATTCTATTTTGAAACAGCTTCCGATTAGCTGGAATGTCTTCCCAGTGTAAGTCCTCTTGTAAAATTGCACATCTTAATTTCTCAGCCATACGTAAAGATAGGATTTTGACAGAACATGCTCCTAAATCAGTGTTAAATCATTGCATAGAACCTCCATAATAAATAGCTTTATTTGAGGTGAAAAAAAGTAAAAACCATGAATCTAGACAAATTTTTTGAAGAAGAAGGCTCCGAATCAAACGCCGCAAGAGGACTGATCTCCGGATTTTTAGGAGGTCTTGCGGGTACTGTTGTGAAGGCAGCGGCCGAAAGGTTCTTAGAAGTACGATGGGTAAATGAAAAAAAGGTCCAACGGCAAGTTATCGAACAATTCTCCAACAAACTGACCGGCTCCGGACTCAACCAGGCCCAGGATCAGGTTGTAGACCAATTGGTCCGGATTCCATTGGGAGCAAGCGTGGGAGCCGCCTATGGCTATGGAAAGCGCGATCACCAGGACATCAACCTCATTGATGGTGCCATGCTGGGGGTAACGACCTGGTTGGCCACCCATGACACTACCTTACCCATATTAGGGGTCCAGAAAACAGACGAAGACATTTCCTTAAAGGTTCAAGCCAATGAGCTGGTGTCTCACCTGCTTTATGGCCTGACTACCGAGGCCGTTCGAAGTGTGGTGAATAAAGGTCTAAAGGATATTCAGGAGGACTAAAACCGCGCCCCTTGATAGGCTTGTTTATAGGGAGACCAGATCTCATACATCGGGTCTCCTTTTGAACTCTTTCCACTGTGGTGCCAATCTCCGTCTTTAACCTCGTAAATGAATTGCAGCTGAGCGCCTACCCGAGTGTCATCTCGCGAGAAAAACTCAATGTTTTCTGTGTATACTCCATCCTCAGCGGTATAAGTACCACCACCCGTTCCACTAAACTCTCTGGTTTCTGAATTAAAAGCAATCCACTGGAACCGGCCTCCACCAAGGATTTTTACGGTTCGACGATCTCCGGGTGTACTTCGTGAAATCTCCTGATTTTGTTTTCTTCCGGTAAATACCCAGTTCCCTGAAAGGTCATTTTCTTTATTGGAAAGGCGGTGCCAAACTTCCGTCGTACCATCAGGCAGGGTGAGGTACAGTTTTTCATTTTCCAGCTGAAATTCATAAGGTCGCTCGGTTCCAACGAGCTCGGGACTGCTGGTGTGAAAATCGTAGAATTCAGTATAAACTCCATCTGTGGTGTATTCACCTCCACCTGCTTCAATAAAGGAATTATCAGGCACTTCTTTGGTACCGAATGCGAAGTAGCCATCCTGATAAATCTTTACCGTCTCCAAGTCCGCGACTTCCTTTCCATCTTGTTCCATTAATTTCCATGCTCCCTCAAGATCTTGAGCCTTAAGAGCGGGAACAGTCAGGAGCAGGATTCCGAAAAAAATAAATATATTCCTCATGATACAAAAATTAAATTATACCAACCATAAATATAATATTATTACTGTATAATTCTTTTGGTCTCATGAAGAAAATCGCAGTCAAGGCAAGTTTAGCGCCCATACCAGGTGCTATCGGGTAACCCAACATAGACCTGGGGCATTGCCAGCCAAGATTATTCCTCTTCCCCGTCCCTATCGTACTCCGGATAGAGGAAATTGTTATATGGGAAGCGGGTGATATGGATTTCTCGTACCCGATCGTATACCTTCTGCCGGAATTCATCCATATTTTCTTTTTCAAGAGCAGAAACAAACAGAACATCATCTCCCATTCGATTCATCCAGGTTTTCTGCCATTCCTCAAGAGTATAGTGACGTTCGGTGCGCTCCTCAATCAGGTCGTCCTCTTCGATTACCTCCGGTTGATACCGGTCGATTTTATTAAAGACCATCAAGGTTGGTTTTGAGGCACTTTCAATTTCTGCCAATATTTTGTTCACCGAAGCGATGTGATCCTCAAACTGAGGATGCGAAATATCCACCACATGCAACAACAGATCCGCCTCGCGCACCTCATCCAGGGTAGATTTAAAAGATTCTACCAGCTGTGTTGGAAGTTTCCTGATAAACCCTACCGTATCGGTCAGCAAAAATGGCAGATTGCGG
>JAJUIC010000050.1 GCA_029265595.1 Flavobacteriaceae bacterium | reverse complement strand
CTATCACTACTTTCCCAGGTTTTTGTCCCCCTAATGCTGACATAATATATAGAACTTGTTAGCTTTGTATAACACAACCAATTCCTCTCCGTTTTTGTCTGATCTTAGTGGTAGCGGCGAGGGTCATAAACCAAAGAACATGAACAAAACCATTACGGGAAGTTATACGGATCTGTACCAGCTTACCATGGGCCAGGTGTATTTTTTACGAGGAGACAAAGATGTCTCCGCGACATTTGATTATTTTTTTCGTAAACTTCCTTTTTCAGGGGGTTTTGCCGTCTTTGCAGGCTTGGAGACGGTAATGGAAATCCTGGAGGACTTCAGGTTTGATGCCCAGGACCTTTCTTTTTTAAAGGACCAGGGATTCCACCCGGACTTTCTGGACTACCTGAAAGATTTTAAATTCAGCGGTTCTGTTTATAGCGCACTGGAGGGTGAAGTGGTTTTCCCTACAGAACCTATCCTCAGAGTGGAAGCCTCTATCATTGAGGCGCAGATTGTGGAGACCATGATTCTAAACCTATTGAACTTTCAGACGCTGGTAGCCACAAAGGCGGCCAGAATGAAAATCGAGGCCAAAGATCGAAAACTGGTGGATTTTGGACTGAGACGGGCACAGGCCACTGGAGGTCATTATGCCAGCCGCGCTGCTGTAATTGGAGGATTCGAAGGAACCAGCAACGTTCGAGCCGGAAGGGATTTTGGCATTCCGGTTTCAGGAACAATGGCTCACTCGTTTATTCAGAGTTATGGGGATGAGCTGGAGGCTTTTAGAGACTTTGCCAGCTTTCATCCCGATAACACCGTTCTACTAGTTGATACCTACGACACTTTAAAAAGCGGAGTCCCCAATGCCATTAAGGTTGGGCTTGAGATGAAAGCCAGAGGTCAGTCTTTAAATGGGATCCGTCTGGACAGTGGGGACCTGGCGTATTTATCCAAACGAGCCCGGAGAATGTTGGATGAGGCGGGTCTGCATGAGGTGGAAATTTCTGTATCCAATCAGCTGGATGAGCACCTGATTAAGAGTTTACTGGAACAAGGTGCCCCGATAGATGTTTTTGGTGTGGGCACCAGGCTGGTCACCGGAAATCCCGATGCCGCCCTGGATGGCGTGTATAAACTTTCATACTTTAAAGGAGCACCCAGTCTGAAAATTTCTGAGACGATCGCAAAGGTCACCCTGCCCCACCGGAAACAGGTTTTACGAACCTATGATGAACAGGGACACTTTGCCGGGGCTGATGTGGTGTGTCTTGTGGACGAACAGGATCCAAAAATGATGTACCACCCTTTTGATCCTTTAAAATCCCGCTCTATTGAGAGGGTGACTAAAGAGCCTTTGCTCCAGCCTGTTATGGAAGACGGAAAAAGGGTACTGCCTGCAAAATCCCTGGAGGAGATAAAAAAGTATAGCAAAGAACGTCTGGAACTATTGCCAGGAGAATATAAACGTTTCTTTAATCCACACCTTTACAAGGTGGGTCTGAGTGAAGATCTTAAAAATGAACGAGATCGACTTTTAAAAGAACACAAAAAACTTTAATGCATGAAAACCTTGATTCTGATCGATGTGCAGAATGATTTTATCCCCGGAGGAAGTCTTGCTGTTCCGGAGGGAGATCAGATTATTGAACCGATAAATAACATGTTACCCAAATTCGACCTGGTGGTGGCTACTCAGGATTGGCATCCTGCCAATCATAAAAGTTTTGCTTCCAACCACCCCGGTAAAAAGGAGTTTGAAATTACCCAGCTCCAGGGGATGGAGCAGACCTTATGGCCGGATCATTGCGTTCAGAAAACAAGAGGAGCGCAGTTTCATCCAAATTTAGAAACCGGCCCCATTGAAGCCATCTTTCACAAGGGCATGGACCCCGAGATCGACAGCTATAGTGGGTTCTATGATAACGGACATAAAAAGTCCACCGGACTGGCAGGCTACTTAGAGGAGAAAAAGGCCAAGGAGGTCTACTTTTGTGGTCTTGCTGCCGATATCTGTGTCTACTACAGTATTTTGGATGCCCTTAAACTGGGTATCAAAGCCTACCTGATAGAGGATGCTTCCCGGCCACTGGACAAAGAAGGTTTTGAAGTTCTCAAAAAGGAGCTCCGGGAAAAAGGTTGCACGATTCTGAACTCCACTGATCTTTAAGGAATAACAGAAGCATAATAGAGGAACTCATTACCGTGGGTTCCTCTTGCTTATGTTCGGGCAATCACCGCCTGTGCCAGCGCCGGGTAAACCACCACACACCCGCCTGAAGCAGACCAGTCAGGATTCCGGCACTCACGGTATTCTGAAGAAATGCAAAAATTCCATAACTGTGGTTGTCCTCGAAAGTATTGGGGAGGTCAAACACGCTCACCAGTCGCTGAGCGTAATACCCGTATACCATAAAGCCCACCAGGATTATTCCGTACACCACCACAAAGAAAAGGTTTCGGCCTGTGGTCCATTTAAAATTTATGGCCAGTACAGTGACTACCACCCACACAATCCAGACGCTTGCCAGATAACCCTGAAGGGCTCTTCCGACGGTTTCGGCCTGGGCTGCCTCAGAAAAGGATCCAGCCAGATTAAAGAGCGCTATAATGGGATATAGTAGCCCCAAAGCAGTAATAATGATGTATAGCTTTTGTTTGTCCATAGCATTCCAAATTACCATTTCTAAAGTTAGGCAATCTGGCGGCTAAGATCCTACTCCATGGCCATAAAACTATGTTATTAAAGACAAAGGCCCGCTCTGGTGAAAGAACGGGCCCCTCTCTACAGGCCCTGGGGCCTGAAGACGCTTACTTTCTTATTTGGCTATGTTCACCGCACGGGTTTCACGGATGACCGTTACTTTTACCTGTCCCGGATAGGTCATTTCTGTTTGAATTTTCTGAGAGATTTCGAAGGAGAGACGAGCTGCATTTTCATCACTGACTTTCTCGCTTTCCACAATGACTCTTAATTCACGTCCGGCCTGGATGGCATAAGCCTTCTTCACTCCATTAAATCCAAAGGCAATGGATTCCAGATCCTTGAGCCTTTGAATATAGGAATCCAGTACCTGTCTTCTGGCTCCAGGGCGCGCTCCGCTGATAGCATCACATACCTGAACAATAGGTGCCAGTAAGGAAGACATCTCTATTTCATCGTGGTGCGCTCCAATTGCATTACACACATCCGGCTTTTCTCCGTATTTCTCTGCCCATTGCATTCCTAAAATAGCATGAGGGACTTCTGTTTCCGACTCCGGCACCTTTCCAATGTCATGGAGCAGACCGGCTCTTTTGGCCAGTTTTGGATTCAGCCCCAGTTCAGAGGCCATCACACCACAGAGTTTGGCCACCTCCCGTGAGTGTTGCAGAAGGTTCTGTCCATAGGAGGAACGGTATTTCATTCGCCCCACCGTCTTGATAAGTTCCGGATGGAGACCATGGATACCCAGATCTATGACCGTTCGTTTTCCGACCTCGATAATTTCTTCCTCAATTTGTTTGGTGGTCTTTTTAACCACCTCTTCGATCCGGGCCGGGTGAATTCTACCGTCCGTAACCAGCTTGTGCAGCGACAGACGCGCCACCTCCCGCCGAACCGAATCAAAACAGGATAAAATAATGGCCTCAGGAGTATCATCTACAATGACTTCTACACCTGTAGCCGCTTCAATAGCACGAATATTTCTTCCTTCCCGGCCTATGATCCGACCTTTAACGTCATCGCTCTCGAGGTTAAAAACAGAAACACAGTTTTCCACAGCTTCTTCCGTTCCTACCCGTTGAATGGTATTGATTACAATTTTACGTGCTTCCTGCTGTGCAGTCAGTTTGGCCTCCTCTACAGTTTCCTGTACCATGCTCATGGCATCAGCCCGGGCTGCCTCTTTAAGAGACTCCACCAGTTGCGCTTTGGCTTCCTCGGCTGACAGTCCGGAAATCACTTCAAGCTGCTGAACCTTACTTTTATGTATTCGGTCCACTTCCTCCTGACGCTTTTCCAGAATTTCAGCGCGTTCATCCAATTCTGCTAACTTTACTTCAAGCTCTTTATTGAGCTTTTTGCTTTTGGACAACTCATTGGATACCTGAGACTCTTTGTCCCTGGTGCGCTTTTCGGCATCCGCAATTTTTTTATCACGGGCCAAAATCACTTTCTCATGTTCTGTTTTCAGCTCAATGAACTTTTCCTTGGCCTGCAGAATCTTGTCCCGCTTTAAGTTTTCTCCCTCCTGCTTGGCTTCTTTGATAATTCCGGCAGCCGATTTTTTTGCCCTCTGGATAATTTTTGAGGCATTGTTCCGCTCCAGGAGCTTGGCCACGCCGTATCCCACAGCCAGGCCAACAATGGTAAAAATAATTATAGTAGTCGTTGTTTCCATAGTTGAATTTATATAAAAAAAGCCTGTATTAGTCGGGTTTGCATAAACTCTCTATAGACAAGTTTAGGGCTACCAAGCTGATCAAGAATCCGTTCGAAGACGGCGCGCTTTTACAACTCGAACTCACCCTTCCTAATGAATTAGTGTTGAGTTTACCAAAAAAATAACTAATACAGGCAGTAACCTATTCTATTTCGTATCCTCCAACCGTTGCAGAATCTGGTCATTCAATTTTTTCAACCTTTCCTCTGCCTGGAGCACCTCCATATTTTTATCAATCTCACGTTGTTCGGTTTGGGCAGCAAATTGTAAGGCACACATGGCCAAAACATCTTGCTTATCCCTTACCGCATAATTTTGCTCAAATTGTTTAATCATTGCCTCGATCTTCTTGGTCGCCTTGCGCAATCCTTCTTCCTGATCCGGATGTATGCTCAGCGGATACATGCGATCTGCAATGGACAATTTTATTTTTAGCTTTTCTGACATTCTTCCCTCTATTGAGAAAGTTGAACAATTACTTGGTCAATTTCCCTTATCAAGCCATTTATCTTGAGCTTGGTTTCTCTCTTAAATTCATTACTGCCCAGCAACGCATTTGCTGCCCTGAGAGACTGAACCTGATGCTGAAGCACCTCTACTTCCGCCTTGAACCCGGCGTTTTCCTTTCGAAGCCCCTCGATCTGAAGAAGCAAATCCTCATTCTTGCTACTTAAAACCTTTTGGTTTTCAAGCAGAAGAAGGATTTTATCCTCCAAGTCATCAACTATTTTTGTTAATTCTCTCATTAAGCTATTGATGCTGCTTATCCTTACAAAGTTAACATACCTATATCAAAATCCCAATATCTATATAAGTATTTTTCCATGAAAAACAATTATGAGTTTAATGTTCTGTTTAGCAAGCTCTTAGTTTTTGAGAGGGTAATTAGTATATTTACGGCCCTGAAATTGAAGATAGCCGGATGCATATGAAGTTTTCCCTCAGCCTTGCCCTACTTTTTGTTCTAAATTTTGCTGTGGCACAAACCACCGTGCCGCAGAATTACTTCCAGAACCCGATGGAGATTCCCCTGATTCTTTCTGGAACTTTTGCCGAATTGCGATCCAACCATTTTCACGGTGGGTTGGACATCAAAACACAACAAAGAGAAGGAATCCCAATAGTGGCAGCGGCCCAGGGGTATATCAGTCGTATTAATGTATCACCGTACGGGTATGGGAAGGCTTTGTATATTCAACATCCCAATGGCTATACCACGGTGTATGCTCATTTGCGGAATTTTAGCCCGGAAATCGAAAAGTATATCAAGAAAATCCAATATCAGCGGGAAAGCTATCGGGTAGAGGTATATCCAAAACCCCATGAACTACCCGTAGATAAAGGTATGTTTATTGCCTATAGCGGAAATACCGGAGGCAGTGGCGGACCGCACCTGCACTTCGAAATCAGGGATTCTCAGCAGCGGCCCATGAATCCCCTGCTCTTCGGTTATGAAATAAAGGATACCAGAAAACCCATCATCCAATCTTTTCATGTTTACCCGCAAAATAACCAGTCTCATGTCAATGGATCGGCACGCAGCCAGAAACTCAATCTCACCCTTCAGAGTGACGGCAATTACAGCACCCAGCCTCTTGAAGCCATAGGTTTATTGGGATTTGGGATTTCCACGGTGGATCAGCAGGATGAGGCCTACAATCGCAACGGGGTGTATCGGATAAAAGCAGACCTGAATGATCAGCGCGTGTTTCAGGCCAATTTCGAACGCTTTTCTTTTGCCGAGACCCGGCACCTCAACCAGTTAATAGATTATGAGCACTATATACGGAACCGGGATCGCATACAAAAGCTATTTGTCGAGAAGTCCAATCCGCTGAGCATTTACAGTAATACTCGAAATAACGGATATATTGATGTCAAAGAAGGCGACACCCTTACTTATGTGGTTACCGTCCGGGATTTTGCCGGAAATTATCGCCAGGTCAAGGTACCAATCCGAGGAATTGCAGCCGCCGTTATTGAGCCTCAGGAAGATTCAGTAACCCCATATTTTGCCAGGGCCAGTAAAAATTCCAGGTTTGAAGGGAATGGAATCGATGTCTATATACCTGCTAACAGTCTGTATAAGGACACCTATCTGAATATCGAATTTTTAAACGAGCGGATTAATTTGCACGAGGAAGTGGTACCCCTGCACACCAACATTCGTATAGGATTTGACGTGAGCCACTACCTGCCTTCGGACCAGGAGCAACTCTATGTGGCGCGGCTGACACCGGGTGGTTCAAAAATATACACCTCCACCCAGCGCCTGGAGAACCGGCTGGTTGCATCCACCCGATCTTTCGGAACATACATACTTGCCCATGATCAAAATCCTCCACGGGTGACGCCGGTTAATTTCCAGGATCAACAATGGATATCGAATAACAGGGATCTAAGAGTCAAAATCACAGACGAGGAAACCGGTATTAAAGAATACCGTGCAACCATTAACGGAAAGTTTATACTGATGGAATATGAGTATAAGGACAACCTTCTAACCTACGATTTTGCCGACGGGATTATTTCCGAAACTGAAAACAACTTTGAGCTGGTCGTGAAGGACAATGTCGGTAACACCACCACTTTTCAGGCTACCTTTTTCAGAAAGAACAACCTCTAATACGGTCCCACCACATTAAGCTGAAGCCTATTAACCTTCCAATAGATCCTCTCTTGCTATTTTTCGGCGTACTCTTTCAGAAATTTCACCACATGATCAATTTCCTCCCGTGTGTTATAATGGGAGAAAGAAAATCGTACCGATGGCTTCTGAAGATCTTCTTCAGGGAGGAAAGCACTTAAAACATGGGATCCTTTGTCACTACCACTTTGACAGGCACTTCCTTTCGAACAGGCAATACCATTCAAATCCAGCTGAAATAACAGCAGCAGGGCTTTTTCCGCCGAAAAAGGAAGACAGGCATTAATCAGGGTATAGGTGCTCTTTTCGGGATCGTCACAGGTTCCGTTAAATTTCACTCCAGGCAGGGCGGACCGGAGTTGTTCCAGGAAGTAATTCTTGAGGGACAGAATGTACTGTTTTTCCTCCTGAAGCTTTTCGGTTGCAATTTCCAGAGCTTTATACAAGCCTACGATATTGTGAACTCCTTCGGTTCCTGCACGCAGGCCTCGCTCCTGTTCCCCGCCAAATATCAGTGGTCGCAGTCCCGAATTTTTTTTGACGTAGGCAAATCCGACTCCTTTTGGTCCATGGAATTTATGAGCACTGACTGCTGCAAAATCCACAGGAATTTCGCTGAAATCCAAATCGAAATGGCCAACTGACTGTACCATATCGCTGTGAAACAAGGCATCGTACTCCCGGCACAACTGGCCGACCCGTTTGATATCGGTAATATTACCCACTTCATTGTTTACGTGCATCAGACTCACCAGGGTTTTGTTCCCTCCCTGGGACAGCAGTGCTTCAAGATGCTCATAATCTATATGACCCCATTTATCTAGCTTCACGTACTCCACCCGGGTCCCATAGGCTTTTTCAAGCTGGTCCAGGGTATGCAAAACAGCATGATGTTCAATGGGAGAACTGATGATGCGACCAATACCAAGATCTCTGACAGCGGAATTAAGCACCAGATTATCCGCCTCAGTACCCCCTGAGGTGAAAATGATTTCGGGAGCTGTCACGTTCAGCAATTTGGCTATTCCCTTTCTTGCTTGCTCGATTAAACTTTTGGCCGATCTCCCATAAGCATGGGTTGAAGAAGGGTTCCCATAACAGTCGCGCATTACAGCAGCGATCTGATCCACCACCTCAGAACGCATCCGGGTGGTAGCTGCGTTGTCGAAATAAACTTTTTCCATGGCCAACAAAATTAGTCCAAATTAATTTATTCAAAAGAAGACTCGTTATAATTTCTTATTTACTTTAATTTTGCTCAAAACACTTATCATGAAAAAGCTCCTCTCCATCTTGATTATAGCCGCTGTGACGGTTTCTTGCGATGACGGAGATATCATCATTACTGATTTTGATTTTGAGGATCGGCAATTACAGTGGTGTGGGGATCAGGAGACTCAGGTTTTTTTCAAAACCAATGAAGATCCCTTTGAAGCCATAGCCCTCACGGTTAATCTCCCCAGGGTCAGTGAAAATGTGCTATTGGATGAAGAAGGAGTACTGACCTTACCCATTAATGCTGAAAATCAGATCATATATAGAACTTTTGACGGGGAAATAGGGTCCTCTTATTTTTGTAACCCTATTCCTCCCTCCTCCCCTACGGTACGAGAAGAGTACAGAAGTTCATCGGGAGGAACCATCGTTATAACAAGCCAGCTCAGAAGTAGTCACGATCACGATGGAGATGGGGTTCCCTCTGAAGTTGAAATGAATGTGGAGGCAGATTATACGGCCCACGGCTATCCCGATACGGACGGGGATGGTATTCCTGATTACCTCGATACCGATGATGACAATGATAACGTTCCTACTGCAGTGGAAATTGACCAGGCCAGAATAAACGCCCCGCACATGGTAGGGCCTTACCCCGATACAGATGGGGATGGCATTCCGAATTATCGGGATCCGGATGATGACGGAGATGGGGTATTATCCCGTGAAGAAGACTGGAACGAAAGCAGGGACCCCTCAGATGATACCAACGAAGAAGGACTTCCGCATTACCTGAACCCGGAGATCAGTGACCGCTTTCCCTTCAATTCCTTCCGACCCACCACCATCAGAAGAAGTTTCCGATACACTATAGAGGTGAGAGACCTTACTTTAATTCGTCTGGGTGGAGATGGCGAACAAATAAGGCTGGAACAGTACACATTGGGAACATTTGATTCTCCGGAAGAGTCTTATGACCCGGCAGATGATATTGAGGACGATGAGCCGGATGAGGAAGATCCTGGGGAAGAGAATCCTAATGAGGATTGAAGCGGCACCCACTTTTTTAGGTCATTTTGCCGGCTTTTACCCTCGTAACATCTTCAATAATCTTGATCCGGGGCGTTCTGGATGAAATAAACCTCGACCGCTCCTCCCTGGTATTTCCGCGGATCTGCAGGATAGTATTTAATATTACTGTAGCGACTGAGCAGGTAGCCCAATTCCGTCTTTAAAATACCATCTCCTTTTCCGTGAATGAAAATAATCTTCGGGGTTCTATGTTCCATAGCCTTCTCCAGTTGATCACGGGCGAAATCCAGCTGAAAAGGAAGCTTCTGGTAATCTTCCAGGTGAAGGTCCGCTGGAACAATGGATTCAAGGTGTAAATCGATCTCCGGAATGGACGGTCCTTTTTTACCTTTTCTCTTTCTGGAAGGAGTCTTTTGGTTTTTGAACTCCTTTTCCTCCAGGATTTTGGAGAAAGATACCGTCCCCCAGGAAATTTCCTGGGAACCCAAACGGACTACTTCTGTTTTGTGAAATTCCATCTGGAAACCTTCAGTGGTTTCTATGACAACCGTATCTTTAAGAACGGTCTGAACCGTTCCTTCAATAGGGTCGTCAATAATAGCCACTCTGTCTCCAGGTTTTATCATGACATTAATCTATTTGATCCTGATCCTCTTTTTTATGGTCATCCTTGGTATATGCCCAGTGATTGGTTGCCCTATACAATCCGAACATCAACAAGACAAGCCCCACAATAAGATAAATGACATTATCTTCTTTTCCTATTATTTCGGTCAGAAGTAATAACCCTCCTGCTCCTATAAGCAGCGCATTTATTAACTGCGAGTTCTTTTTCATGATATTGTTTCTACTAACTTATTGCAAAGATAAGACCTTACAAAACAACCTGGGGAAAAAGCTGGAAAGTATCGAATAACAAGCGCATTAAAACTTCGCAACCTACCAGCTTCACAAAAAACATTCGACTGTTTTTCAAATTAGTTAGCAGCAAAGGTGGCATTTTTCCGATAAAATGTTTATTCTTGATTAAACTCAGCGGGATGGAAAAGTATATGCTTCCCTGTCTTAATAAAATGCTACTGGGAATAGATTGTCCGGGATGCGGTCTGCAGCGGTCGGCTGTTCTCCTGTTTCAGGGTAACTTTCAACAGGCATTCGAAATGTATCCTGCCATTTATACACTTGCTTTGTTTTTGGGTTATTGGATTATTACCCGGATCAGAAAACTCCCTTTTCATTTCAACATCAAAGTGAGTCTCATCATCCTCAATGCTCTAGTTGTCACGCTCCATTATAGTTTTAAAATACATCATATGGTAGCGTCTTTTTAATTTGCAACCATTAATCAATCAGTTATGGAAAATTTAGAATCTACCCATCGAACGTACGCTCCAACGCCCCAGCGGCTTCCCAATGCGACCCTGGTATTGGTATTGGGAATAATTTCCATCATCACCTGCATCTGTTACGGGCAGGGACTTATCCTGGGAATTGTCAACTTATTTCTGGCCCGAAATACCTCGCGCATGTATCATGCCGAGCCAGATCGTTATACAGGTCACGGGGACGTAAAAGTCGGACGAATACTATCCATAATCGGTATTATCCTCTCCATTCTGTTTTTGGCCGCCATCATTGTTTCCTTTTTCATGATGGATCCTGCTTACCTGGAGCGACTGATGCAGGAAAACCCTGCTTTTCAGACTCAGGGCTTCTGATGGCAATAACAGGGCTTCGAGTAGTCCTGTAATAGCAGTCGCAAATTTCGGATGTTTCACATCTGCAGTATCCGCCTTGGGAACATCGACAGATTGGTAAAGGAAGCACCCTCCTTTCCCGGACATCCCGTGAGTTTCGCCTTTGTCTTAAAACAGGAACGGATGGCAATGGGCAGCTGCCCTCCACTCAAGGTCAAGTTGGATTGGGCTGTTTCAAGAATAATCAAGGCAGCCCTGGAGCTGCCTTGATTGATTGTTTTTGAGAAGTATTTCCAAGGGTTATCTTTCGAACTCCTTTAGGGTCTTCACAATGATATCCACACACTCCTGTAGTTGCTCCTGGTTCATAACCAAAGGAGGGGCAAATCGGATGATATTTCCATGAGTGGGTTTGGCAAGTAACCCATTATCGCGAAGCCGCAGACAAATATCCCAGGCTGTAGAGCTTTCCGGAGCATCATTAATGACAATAGCATTCAACAAACCTTTACCCCTGACCATCTCGACGATATTAGAAGACCGGATATAATCATTGAGCTTTTGGCGGAACAAATTTCCTAATTTCTCTGCATTCTCTTCCAGTTGTTCTTCCTTAACCACCTCAAGGGCCGCCATAGCTACTGCACAAGCCACAGGGTTCCCTCCGAATGTAGATCCGTGCTGGCCGGGTTGAATAACTTCCATAATG
>JAJUIC010000083.1 GCA_029265595.1 Flavobacteriaceae bacterium | reverse complement strand
GAACATTTCCTTGAAGATAACTGGCCCTATCTATTAGGTGTTGTTATTATCCTTGTTGTCTTTTTCTACGCGAGGTACCGTGCCAGAAAGCGAAGGGAGGATCGGAATCAGAGGTTGTAGCCTATACTAAACATTAGGGTTCGGGGTAGTATATAAGTGCGGCGATTCGATATAATATAAGAAGAAAAACTGTGCTGGTTTTTGAATGCTACGTCCAGTAAATTCTTCGCCTTCAATTCAAAGCTCCAGGCACTGCTGCTTTTTTTGTAATACAATGAAGCATTTGCCATTTGATGTGTGTCTGTTTGGTTCAGTGACTGGTTGCGATAGTTATAGAAAGAGTAATCGAAGGAAGCAATAAACCCATCCCAGAAATCATAATCCACATTGATATAGGGTTCTGTAGAAACTGATTCTGATTCCAAGCCTCCCAATCTAAAGTGACCCAGTCCCTGGCGAAGGCCAATCTCCACAATAGGCCAGTTCTCCATAAGAGTTTTTGCGCTCAGCCTGTAGTTTCCCTGTTGGTTCCGGTTGGTTTCCAGCTGCTCATTTACCAGCTGCTGATATTTCGAGGCACTGTAACTTACACGGAGGCGTAAATCCAGATCCCAGATTCTCCTGCGAATATTCCCGGAAACTCCCCAGCGGCTTTCTGGGTTGTCAAGCAGGATCGTGGTTAGAATTCGATTTACGCCCTCATAAACGGTCGCATTTTGCACTCCCTTTACCTGTTTGGTGTAATGGGCAGTTGCAGAATAGCTTGCACTCCTATACGTCCGGAACCGCGAGAATGTCAATCTGAAATCATGCCGCAGGTCGTTCTCTAACTCTTCATTCCCTCTGTAAACTGTGTTGTATGAACTCAAATAATAGCGATTTGCGAAACTTAAAGCATCTGAAAATCCGGATCGTAAATTATAGTCAAATTCTAGCTTCCTTCTCCTGTTAAATTCTACTTTAGCAGTGAAACCGGGTAAAATCAGGAATTTGTTCTTTGAGTTTTTATTTTCCTGGTCGGTTTTCCAGCTGTAGTGATGGAAGAACACCTCGTGGTCGAGCGTTAAGATTCCTAATAATACTTTATAATTCAGCCCAGCAAAGAAATTATTTAGCCTGAAGTCCAGGTCGTTACCAAAGCCAGCATTTTTGAAATCCTGAATGTTTCCGTCTTCAAGCTCTTGCCAATCCCTGCTGAAGAAATGCTGATCTAAATAGGTGTTTCCAATGCTGCTGTGAATGTGATTGGATCGATTAAGAATCCAGTAGTGTTTGAAAATGGCGTCCAGTCGATGGTCTTTCATCCGTCTTGATTGCCGTAGATTATACCCGTCTTCTTCCAAAAGTGGCAGTAAATCCGGGAATGCAGCGTCTGAAGTAAGCCATTGCGCTCCAGGGCTGCGCTCATTGAACGTGTAATCGGCCGCAAACGAAAAAGTATGCGTGTTCGATTTCTTCATGTGCCATTCTATAATCTGCTGAAAATATTGGTCTTCCAGATCTCTATTGGTCAGAAAGTTGTTGCTCAGGGTGTCCACGACTGATTGGATATCGCTGTAGGACTGGTTATTAGAAGTTTTGAACTGCGTTTTAAAATGCCACTGTTCCTGTAAGTTTGGAAGGTAGGTCGCCTCGAAATTGCCTATGACAAAGAGGTTGTCTCTCCCGGACTGACGGTTGGTGGTTTCGGTGAAGTTATTGTATTGGTTGACGGACGTTTGTAAAGAAGTTTCGTCTGAATTAGAGAAAAGTCCGTAACCTGAGATGGTTAGCTTGTTAATAATTTCCCGTGAGAAATTCAAGGCTCCAAACTGGCGTCTGCTACTCACTACATCAGGAGTGGCTATCAATTGCCGCAGATTAGAGTTAGAAGCCGCGAAGCTGGTGGTGCCCCTTTTCAAAATAGGATTTAAACCTACTTGAAAGCTGCTGTACTGACTGTACGAAAGAACCTGATCTCCTATGTTGTTGAGGTTCCCAATGACATTAAGGTTGGTTTGGGGTGCATAATAGAAAACATTGCCATGTGTTCGGTAGAAATCCTGATTACCTTTACCGGCCTCAATATCTCCAAAAGCAAACCTTTTTTTATCTTCCTTTAGCTTGATATTCAGAGCCATATCATCACTATCCTGCAGTTCCTTTAAGAAAGCCACCTCATTGTAGTTGTCCAGCACCTCTACCTGATGCACCGCATCTGCCGGAATATTATCCACTCCCAACCTGGTCCCACCTCCAAAGAACTTCTTGTTTTCTACCAGCAATACCGTGACCTCCTTTCCCTGGACCATCACCTTCCCATCCCGATCTACCTCTACCCCTGGTAGTTTAGAAAGGACATCTTTTAATTTACGTTCCTCTCCTGTTGTGAAGCTGTCAACATTGTAAATAATGGTATCCTGCTTTACAATAACCGGTAGGTCTATAACCACTTCTTCCAGGCCTTCTGCTTTGGGTGAAAGTACAATATCCCGAACGATGTCCCCTGTAGGAAGCAACTCGAATTCAACCGACTCATAGCCTAGGTAACTTACAGTTATTGTATAAGGGGTTTCCTTTAGATCCAGCCGATATTGCCCATTTTCTTCAGTAATACTGAATTTCATGGGTTCCAGCGAATCTAGAGGCATGGCTATAACATTGGCATGCGCCAAAGGCGAATCCATACTATCTTTTACCCTGCCCTCTACCAGGTGCTGGGAAAAGACAGAATTCTGAACCAAAAACAAAAAGAATAAAATACTGGTCCGGGACAAAATCATTTTGGGGAGTTATTCTAGTAATTGCCGATGGACCTATTACTTTCATTCCGTCTTCACCTTCCTGATCCAAAAAATTCTTACTCGGACTATAGGCTACTAATTATTATACATCCTTTCATTCTCCGCGGTCATTTCTTTGATGCGCTCATTGGCTTCTTCAAAAGTGATCACCTTTGCACCTTCATCCAAACGTTTAATGCTTAGGTCCTTACCGGAGGGATTTAATTCTATGTTAGTTGCGGTAATGGTAAATTTGTCTCTCTCTACCTGTAAAACTAAACCAGGTAAACCACTGTAAATTTGAGGGCCGAAATTGACAGGAAATTCTGGTGCGAACCAGGCAATTACTTCCCTATTATAATACCCCCCTTTTCTGCTAAACAATTCTTCAGTAGCTGTAGCCTGGTAGCAGGTATATCCGCCAATATTTTTGGTTTTACTGGTAATTGTCCACTCCAGGGATGGAAGGGCAATTTTGCCTAAAGAGTGGCTTTCTTCTATAATGGTTTCCTTTGTATTATTGGTGTAGAAGGGGGTGGTTCCAGCTCCACTTCCCGCGTCATAGGTTTCTAATTGAGCCAGAGTAGGATTGTGGTAGAAATAAGATTCGTCATCTTTAAAATGCAGTAAATACTCATCCTCACTGGCATTGAGGTACATGTCAGCCACTCCCTGTTTAATGTTCATGGGAATGTCTTTCTGGTTCAGGTCTGTTAAGAAACTATCTACATATTTCTGGTTGATTACACCTTTGTATGTAATAATCCCTGAACCTATCTGAGCATAGGCCGAAAACCCGAAGAAAAAAACAAGTAAGTAGAAAATATTCCTCATGGGTCACTATTTTTAAAATTCACCTGGTTACTTTCCGGCAGAATGCTAACATGGAGGTTCAACATACTCTTCCACCCCATGCAGCTAATGAAGGAAAAGACGAGATATCTAACCAAACATAAATCATAATTCCATAATTTCAAAGGTTTTCGCAATTTACCCGGCTTCTGTGAAGACTGGTAGCAGACCGCTTGGGAATTCTCATCCAAATGCTTAGACCGCCATGGCTGTGTCACCAAGAAGTTCCTCAATACTCTTTACGGCTTCTTGGAGTTCTTTTTTTGTCTCTAAGGGATTATCAAAAGGAAATTGATTGAAAAGATCTTCATAGTACAAAATACCTTTCAACAGTTCCTGTCCGAACTTTTTCAATGCCCGGATGCTTTTTGTGTCTGAAGGAACGCTCTGCGCGATCTGCTCTTTTAAATACGTTACATACAGCTGTAATTCCTTGATGAACATGTGTGGCCGCTTCTTAGTCTGGATGATATTCCCTCTTCCATAGATGTGGTCGGCCATCTCCTGAAGACTCACTTGCTTTGAAAAATTGACGATATTGGGACCGGGACAGACGGTTACCCCTTCCTGCTTTTTTAAAAATGGCACTTCGTATGCTATTGCCGCCGGGTTGCTAAGGCCTACGCAAAGACATTCCTTACTGAGCACCTGCCGGATTTGAGCTTCAAGCTCTTGCTTGGGTAAACCAGATGATCGAAGTTGAGCAAGCTTTAGTTTCTGATATTTTCTGGAGGCCGTGCAAATGGGTTCTTTGGTAAATTCAGTATTGGAGACCAGAAATTTTTCAGTGCAGGGACTACCGGGTTTTCCATTATTAATTCGCTGCTGACGCTCCACTCCTGCGGAGGCTCCTTTCAGATAATGAAAAGGTACCCCTAGCGGGGAGGCACTGCCCAGTTCAATATCGGACTTCTGAGCTTCACACAACAATTTAAAGGTAGGCATGTCTACAGTAGTTGCCTCAGGACACAGCAGAAAAGGAGTACCCCATCCCACACTGTCGACCTGGTAATAGTCCTGAAGAAATTGCGCCTCAGCTGCCGTACCCACCCCTCCCTGGACGGTAATCTTAATGGGATGGGGTTGCTCAAAAGTTTCTTTGCCTTTAGCCAGCAGGGCGGGATTGTACAGCTGAAAAAGACTTGAAGACAATTCCGCTCTCCTGGATTTGAACTCCTCCAGAATAGGACCTAAGAGCTGCCCTTGCGTTGCAAACGCATGTCCCCCGCAATTTAATCCCGACTCGATGCGAAACTCACTGACCCAGATGCCTTTCTTGGCGAGGTACTTTCCCTGAATAAGAGCAGATCGATAGTCGCTTACCTTAATAATGACCTTCTTCTTGAATTCGCCCCAGCGATCCGCATCAAAGGCTGAGAATTTCTCCAGGTAATTATACAGGCGGGGGTTCATTCCGGCAGAAAACACAATGGCCGAGTTTTCCAAGAAACTATCGGCATAAGCTTTTAAAGCAGTAAGTGCATCGGAGCCATCTTTTAAAGGAGTGCCATCAGCCTGAAAGTTATCCTTGTCTACTTTGGTCATGATGTTCACCTCAATGGCTCCGGGTTTCATCTGCTGGCGCAGCTCCTGTTGCAGCTCCTGTTTTTCGGTGGGATGGTGAGTCTGAAGGAGGTGTTGGTATTTTCGTTTCAGCGAGCTGGCATCCGGCAGCATTTCAAAATACTTTGCCAGATCAGAACCCGCTTCAAAAGCGGCGTTCTTTACTCGGTCAAAGCGTTTATTCACAATTTGCTGCACCAGGTTGAGGTAATCGGTGATGCGTCTGGATCGGGAATCCAAACCTTTGCGTCCAATAGGCACATAAGGCTCATTGATTTCCTTATAGTAGTACCTGCGCATGGATTCAATGATGTTGTCTTCAATAATGGAGAGGGTGGAATTGATCCCGAAGGGAGCCACTTTGATGGGGGAGTCAATGGTAAAGGCAATGCCCATAACGGGAATATGAAATTGATGGATGGCGGATTCTTGCATGAAAAAAGGTTTAAGGGGCCAAAGATTGGCTGATAAAAACTTGCGGCATATGATCGTTGTCATGTTTTGACAAAAAGACCAGGTTTAATGAGGCCAGAAGGGAATAGGGTTGCACTGTGGGAGGTGAGGATGACACTTGCTGCGGCTTTTCTTGCATTCCTATGGGGATATCCGGTGAGGATCGCTTATTCAAATACGCCCTTAGGCCCTGGAAAAAGACCTATCTTTGCAGAAATTTATTTGCAGATGGGACGAGTGAGAATCACCAAGCAGTTTTCTTTTGAGGCCGGGCATGCCCTGTACGGGTATGACGGGAAGTGCAGAAATGTACATGGTCATAGCTACAAGCTGCGAGTGACGGTGATAGGAGAGCCGATTTCCGATCAGGACAACGTAAAATACGGTATGGTGATCGATTTTGGAGACCTTAAGAAAATTGTCAAGGAGAAAATAGTAGATGTCTTTGATCACGCTACTGTTTTCAATAGAAACACGCCTCATGTAGAGCTGGCAAGGGAGCTGGAAAAAAGAGATCACAAAGTCATTCTTGTAGATTACCAGCCCACCAGTGAGAATATGATCCAGGATTTTGCCCGGATCATCCAGGGAGAACTCCCTTCTCATATAGAGCTTTTCAGTTTGCGCCTGCAGGAAACAGAGTCTTCCTATGCCGAATGGTACGCTACTGACAATGTTGAGTAAAGCCCAGGATACGACTCACCTTCGGATATTGGATTCGGGAAAAAAATACTTTTTTCTGCCTGTTATCTTTTAAGTGCGACCGTGCAATAATTCCTGTACCAGGTTTAATTCTTCAGGTAGAATATGATGACCGGCATTTTCAAAGATGTGCAAAGAAACCTGCGCATTCTTTTGAGCAAGAATTTCTTCTGTTTTCTGAACCCTTGATAATGGGACATGTGAATCGGGATGGCTGGTGGCCAGGACTATCGGAGTTTGTTCAAAATTGGTGATATAGTTTCCGGTATTGATGTGTTCCCCAATGAGCCCTCCTATAATGGCGGCTACTCCACCGTATCGTTTGGCATTTCGAGTGACATATTCCAGGCAGAGGCAGGCTCCCTGAGAGAACCCAAAGAAATAGATATGTTCGGAAGGAATGCCTTTTTGGTTCAATTCAGTTTCCAGATTGCTTAACATCTGCAATGCTGAAGAGAGCCAGGGTTCATTTTGATCTGTTGGAGCCATAAAGGATAGCGGATACCAGCTGTTGTTGTAGGCTTCCGGAGCAATGACAGCAAAATCCTGAAGAGGCAGTTCCGACTCCAGCGCCAGTATTCCGGTAGCCGGGGCATTTCTCCCGTGTAGCATGATAATAGCTTTTTCAGCTTCTGCCAGGGGTTTTCCTGAATAGTGGATGTCCTTTGGATGCATATTCGCGATGGATTAAAATTAATACGTGGAATGCCACTTTTTAAAGGTACTACAGTCCCAAGGCATTTCAAAAGTCCTGGAACTTAAACTTCGTTAAAATGACTCTGGCCCCGGCTGCAGTGCTGGGGCGAAATTTTCTATATCTTTAACCCCTAAACCAATCCAATGGAAATCCCACAGGGCAAAAAAATTTACTTTTCCAGTGATAATCACCTTGGCGCACCTACTCCGGAGGAGAGCAAGCCAAGGGAAGAAAAATTCGTTCGGTGGCTTGATCAGGTAAAAGAAGATGCGGCTGCCATTTTTCTGCTGGGAGATCTTTTTGATTTCTGGTTTGAATACAAACATGTAGTTCCAAAGGGATTTGTCCGAGTTCTCGGCAAGCTTGCTGAGATTACCGACAGTGGGATTCCGGTGTATTTCTTTGTAGGGAACCACGATTTATGGATGGAAGATTATTTTCAAAAGGAACTGAACATTCCTGTGTACCACCAGCCACAGGAGTTTTCTTTCAACTCAAAAAAATTTTTGATTGGTCACGGGGATGGGCTGGGACCTGGCGATCTGGGATATAAAAGGATGAAAAAAGTCTTTACCAATCCCTTCGCAAAATGGTTGTATCGGTGGCTTCATCCTGATCTGGGGGTGCCCCTGGCACAGTACTTCTCGGTCAAGAACAAAGCCATTTCCGGGGAAGAGGATGTGGCTTATCTGGGAGAGGATAAGGAATGGCTGGTGCAATACTGCAGACGAAAACTAGAGACTACCCATTTTGATTATTTTGTGTTCGGGCACCGGCATTTGCCCCTGGAGATTCCTTTGATGAAAGATTCCATTTATATTAACCTGGGAGATTGGATCACGTATTATACCTATGGTGAGTTTGATGGGGATCAGATGCATCTGAAAGAATTTACCCGATAGGAAAGGCACTTCTTTGTCTTTTCTTCTGGGCCTGACCTTCAAATTATCTTCTAAAGATTTCTGGTGTACCGAAAATTCCTCTGGATGGGAGCGGGGATGACGTGTAAGCTGTTTGTGGGGAACCCCAAATAAAAAAGGTGGAATTGCTTCCACCTTTTTTGCCCCAAATCTACCATGAACTTAACCTACTTATGTTATGGCACGCAGCTAAAGTAGGTAATCAAAACACTTCTCTATCATTTTTTGGATAAACGGTCATTAAACTTGTTGAACAACACAAAGGGGTTAATAGGAGTAAGAAATTACCTACATCAATAAGCCCGTTCTTCGTTTCCTTCATAATAATTTATGAAGGCTCTGTTCACAACCCTGTTGCCTCCGAAGGTGGGATAGTCTCCTGTGAAATACCAGTCTCCCAGGTTCTTGGGACAAGCTTTATGAAGATTATCCACCCTTTGGAAGATTATTTTGATTTCGGCACGCACATCCTGATCTGAAAGTAACTGGGCAATTTTATCCGAAATCTCCTCATCTGTAAAAGGGGCATAAATCTCTTTTACAAAATTCTGTACGTCCCTATCGTCGAGATTGACTTGCTGCTTACACTTATTATATACTTGCTCTACGATATGGTACTGATCTCTTTCGCGTAGTAACTCCAGGGCTGCCCGAAAGGCAATCAGGGTTTCCATTTTGGCCATGTCGATTCCGTAGCAATCCGGATAGCGGATTTGAGGTGCAGAGGAAACAATGACAATCTTTTTGGGATGCAGCCGATCCAGCATCTTGATGATGCTTTTCTTCAGGGTGGTTCCCCGTACAATACTATCATCAATAATAACTAGGGTGTCCTGGGGTTTAATTACTCCATAGGTTACGTCATATACGTGCGCAACCAGATCATCCCTGCTGCTGTCTTCCGTGATAAAGGTTCGAAGCTTGGCATCCTTGATTGCGATTTTCTCTGTGCGCAGACGCTGCGAG
>JAJUIC010000188.1 GCA_029265595.1 Flavobacteriaceae bacterium | reverse complement strand
TTTGACCATCCTGAGCTTAAGGAAGTACTGGATCTTTGTATCAGTTGCAAAGGCTGTAAAAGCGAATGTCCTTCCAATGTGGATATGGCCACATACAAGGCGGAGTTCGAATATCAGTATCAGAAAGCCAATGGCAGCTCCCTAAGAAGCAAAACCTTTGCCTATAACACCTATCTCAATAAACTGGGAGGAATGGTGCCGGGCATTACCAATGCCATGTTCCGCAACAAGGCTACCTCGGGATTAATGAAGAAAACCCTGGGAATTGCTCCCCAGCGAAGTCTGCCACAGGTATCGCGTCAATCCTTTTCTGCATACTATAAGAAGAACCGGCAGCATATCGAAAACCCCATCAAGAAAGTGTACCTCTTTAATGATGAGTTTACCAATTACCTGGAATCAGAAATCGGGGTGGCCGCCATTAAACTTCTCAACGGCCTGAATTACCAGGTGGAGGTTATTGAGCATCCGGAAAGCGGCCGGACGTTTATCTCTAAAGGCTTTCTGGAACAAGCCAAGAAAAAAGCCAATCAGAACGTGGCCCTCTTTAAAGACCTTATATCCCAGGACAGTCCCCTGCTGGGTATAGAACCATCCAGTATTCTGACTTTCCGGGATGAATATCTAAGGCTTGCGGATGACAAACCAGCAGCTGAGAAGCTTTCCAAGAACGCACTTCTTATAGATGAGTTTTTCAAGAAAGAAATCCTAAACGGAAACATCACGTCTGCTTCTTTTAAAAAGAGCAGCAAAAAAATAAAGCTTCATGGCCATTGCCATCAGAAGGCCTTATCCAATATTGAAAATACTTTTGCCATGCTTAGTTTGCCGGAAAACTTCCAGGTCACCATCATCCCTTCAGGATGCTGTGGCATGGCAGGTAGTTTCGGATATGAAGAGGAGCATTATGAAGTGAGCATGAAGATCGGAGAGCAAACGCTTTTCCCGGCCATTCGAAAAACTCCCGAGGAAGTGGTTCTTGCAGCTCCCGGAACCAGCTGCCGTCACCAAATAGCGGATGGGACCGGAAGAACAGCCTTGCATCCGGTTCAAATCATGGCGGAAGCATTGTTATAGTATGGGGTTAAATTGGAGGAAATTTCCGATTAAGACTTAAAAAATTATATTTGCTCAAATTCACTTCTATGGCAGGAAATATATTCGGAACACTTTTTAGACTCACCACCTTTGGTGAATCTCATGGAGATGCCATTGGGGGAGTCATTGATGGATGTCCCCCGGGGTTTAAAATAGACCTGCAACAGGTGCAAAAGGAAATGGCCCGCAGAAAGCCCGGTCAGTCTGCCATCGTAACCCAGCGGAAAGAAGCCGATCAGGTCCGAATATTATCCGGAATTTTCGAAGGTATCACAACGGGTACTCCCATTGGCTTTGTCATCGAAAACACCAATCAGAAAAGTAAAGATTACGACCACAACAAAGACGCGTACCGTCCCTCTCACGCCGATTATACCTATGATCAGAAGTATGGGTTTCGCGACTTTCGGGGAGGGGGAAGATCTTCTGCCCGTGAAACGGCCTGCAGAGTAGCTGCAGGAGCCATTGCCCGGCAATTGATCCCACAGGTGGAAATCGTGGCATACACCGCAGCTGTGGGCGAAATAAGCCTTAAAGAAACTTATCCCGCAATCGACCTATCTAAAGCAGAGGAAAATCCGGTACGCTGTCCGGATCCGGAAATAGCCAGACAGATGGAAGCCTATATCAGGGACATTCGTTCCCAGGGTGACACCGTGGGAGGAATTGTGGAGTGCGTCATAAAGAATGTGCCGGCAGGCTGGGGGGAACCCGTTTTTGACAAACTGCATGCACAACTGGGGAAGGCGATGTTGTCGATTAACGCAGTGAAAGGATTTGAATATGGGAGCGGATTTGAAGGAACCCGAATGAAAGGAAGTGAGCACAACGACCGGTTCAACCCCGATGGATCCACACAGACCAATTACAGCGGGGGCATTCAGGGCGGCATCTCCAACGGTATGGATATCAGGTTCCGGGTGGCCTTTAAACCTGTGGCCACCATAATGCAAAAGCAACCGACCATCACCAAAGACGGTCAACAGGTCATCATGCAGGGCAAAGGCCGGCATGACCCCTGTGTGGTACCACGTGCGGTGCCTATAGTCGAGGCCATGGCAGCCCTTGTCCTGGCGGACAACTACCTCTTACAAGAATCTAACCGTGTAGCGGCCAGAAGTTCGGATGCTACGCCTAATTCATAGTACTTCCTGGAAATGAAAAAAATCGCACTGCATTGGCAGATACTGATTGGAATGGCCGTAGGGGTCATTTTTGCCCTGATTCTGAGTAACTTTTCCTGGGGTCCGGGATTTATTGCAGACTGGATCAAGCCCTTTGGTAACATTTTCATCAACGCCCTGAAACTGATCGCTGTTCCTTTGATTTTAGCTTCTCTGATTAAAGGGATCTCGGATCTCAAGGATATTTCCCAACTCTCAAAGATGGGTACCCGAACGATTCTTACCTATGTTGGAACCACAATTATGGCGGTATCCATTGGCCTGGTGCTGGTAAATATCATTAAACCCGGCAGTGCATTTTCAGAAGAGACCCGAAACAGCCTGCTTGCCAATTATGAAGGAGATGCTTCGGTTCGCATTGCGGAAGCGGAAAGGCAAAGAGAA
>JAJUIC010000161.1 GCA_029265595.1 Flavobacteriaceae bacterium | reverse complement strand
AGCATCACTGGGACTTCTACCAGGACCCCTACTACACATACCAGGGCGGCAGGACTGTCTAGTCCGAATAGCCCAATGGCCACGGCAACTGAAAGTTCGAAGAAGTTGCTGGCCCCAATCATGGCAGCGGGGGCACAGATTTGGTGCCGGAGTTTCAGCTTCTTACCAGAAAACCAGGTGATAAAAAAGATGAAGTACGTCTGGATAAGCAGCGGAACGGCAATGAGCACTATAATAAGGGGATTGTTGATGATATTCCCGCCCTGGAAGGCGAACAAAAGGACCAGGGTAAGTAGCAGGGCAATGATGCTGACAGGTTTGAGCTTCGGTAAAAAGTCTGCCTTAAACCAGGCGGATCCTTTTCTTTTAATCAGCAGTGTGCTGGTAAGAATTCCTGCTACCAGAGGAACCACCACATACAGCACGATGCTCAGCGCCAGGGTTTCAAAAGGAACCACCACGTCGGTGATTCCCAGTAAAAGTCCCACTATGGGGACATAGGCCACCAGAATAATCAGATCATTAACCGACACCTGCATCAGCGTGTAGTTAGGGTCGCCTTCGGTGAGGTAGGACCAGACAAAGACCATGGCAGTACAGGGGGCGGCACCCAGTAGAATGGCACCTGCAATGTATTCCCCCGCCAGAGAAGGGTCTATGAAGGCGGCAAAAATTTTGGAGAAGAATATCCAGGCAAAAAAAGCCATTGTGAAAGGTTTTACCAGCCAGTTCATTACCAGGGTAAGAATAATACCTTTGGGTCTTTTTCCTACTTTCTTTATACTGGAAAAATCGATCTGAAGCATCATGGGATAAATCATCATCCAAATTAGAATGGCGATGGGAATATTTACCTGGTATAGTTCCCAATTGCTCATAACTTCCATTTCATCTCTGGCAAAATAACCAATGCCGATACCCGCCACAATACAGAGGGCTACCCAAAGGCTCAGGTATTTATCAAAAAATCCGATTGTTCGTTTTTCTGCTGTCATTGAAGGATTCCTTTTTTAGTATGAAAAAATGAATTTAGTACCCCCTCCTTAAATTTTCGGCGAAGATATTGGGTAGAATGCTATTCTCCACAGCCTGGGCTGCCTTTTCTATGTTATAATCAAATCGTATGAATTGCACGGAAATGGAATTCTTAGCTTTAGTCCCGGAATTTTCATCGAGCTTCAGAAGAACATAACCTCCCCTTGGATCCCGGTCCTTTGGCTTGCCTATCGAGCCCAGATTAATTGCATGGCGGTAGTGTGGTTGCAGCGAGGTACCTGAATTCAGGATTTTGTGATAGGGAATATGAGTATGCCCAAAGCACATGATATCTGCATCGGCCTTTTCAAGGATGCGAAGCAAACTTTTCTCCTCCCGGTCTTCAAAGAGGTATTCGTTGATCCTTCTGGGACTTCCGTGCACCAGTAGAAGGTTCAGCTTATTTTCATTAAACTGAAATTCTAATTTGATTTGCGAAGGAAGCCTTCTGAGATAAGCCCGATTCTCCTCTTTAATCAGATGGTTAGTGAAAGAGATGGACACAGCTCCATTGGCTCTTTCCTCATCTGTTTTGTAGGCACAACCGCAGTCATCACTATTTGTTCCGATTCCGTAGTCATAATTTCCGGTAATGGTGGGAATGCGTCTATTTCGAATTTCTTCCACAACCTCATTGGGCCAGATGTTATAGCCTACCAGGTCCCCAAGACAATAGATGGAATCAACATTTCTTTTCTCCACATCCTGAAAAAAAGCTTCCAGGGCAGGGAGATTGGCGTGGATGTCACTGAACAATGCTATTTTCATGAAAGGGAGTTTAGCAGCAGCCGGAATCAGGGGCGCAGGTGACTTGAGCGGGTGCTGGTTCCTCTTTGCCTGAAATTCCGCAATTATCCTTGGCAAGACAGGTAGTCTGTTTGCTGATAAGCAGAAAATGGGTGCCATCGAAATCCAGACCGAATTTCCCAATCGTATCGCCCTGATATTCCACTTCGATATCCAGATCTCCCAGCTGAAGTACCTTTTCAGATAACCTGATAATATCAAGTAGTTTTTCAGGATGTAACCTGTGATTGTAATCATCGGCGTCCCAAAGCTGGAAATTGGCTACTTCTTCCGTTCGCACGGTACCGCCGCAATCGATGAAATGTTTATTGACTTTTCCCACTTCAGTCACGTGAAAATGGGCTGGTACCAAATGGCCACTGGGCAACATGAAGCTGATTTGATCTAGTTGTTCGAGCTGGTGTTTGATTTCTGAGATTCTCATGATTTTTGGGTTTAGGCTTATAAGAAGGTTAGCAACAGGTAGCGTCAATCTTGCTGTCCTGGTTCAGGAAAGTAATGAGCGTAGTTTTCATAGTCTTCCAGTTTTCCTGATCAATACAGTAACAGATACGGGTTCCGGAGATACTCCCTTTAATAATTCCGAGGTTCTTTAGTTCCTTGAGGTGTTGGGAAATGGTGGGTTGTGCAAGCCCAATGATATCAACCAATTCCCCACAAACGCAGGAATTGGTATTGAAAAGGTGTTGCAAGATGGCAATACGGGCAGGATGACCCAGCACTTTTGCCAGTGCAGCTAATTGATTTTGTTCCTCAGTAAATATTTCTGTTTTGGTGATTCCCATTGCATGATTTGTTTATTGCAATATTACGATGAAATGGTTTTTCTACAACGATTTTTTTTGATTTTTATTCGACAGTAAAAGTCTGAGGCTCCTGTATACTGCATTGATCAGTTACAGGATATTGGTCGGGACACAGTTATGTCCTGATATTGGCTTGATTCCAGGGGAAACCTCCTGCGCGGAAATTGAAAAGGAAGTAATCTATCAAAATATCGAGCTTTTTCTTTCAGACCCGTTGCGCTAAAACCATCTCTGATGAGCCCCTAATCAATACTACATTATTGCTGTTGTGGCGTATACCCTCACACCATAACAAGCTTTTTAGAAAGCTGCGACCCCCTACAGGCAGGTTATGCCATTTATGCCTTGAATTATTTTTATCATTTTCTACGGTTTACTGTTTTTTACTCTAAAAATCTACCCGTTAATAGTTAAAGTTAGGGGTAGGTTACCCCTTCATTAGACCCCGCTCTATACTTTCATCCTCAGTAATAATCAAAACTTTTAATTCTGATGAAAAAATCAGCATTCTTAACCCTGGGGGCGCTCCTTTTTGCCGCTCCTGCTTTCGCCCAGATCGGCGGAATCGAAAATTCAGTGGATGATATTGCCAGTACCATCCGATCCATTTTTCCCATTATTCTGGGAGTCATCTTTCTGGTAGGTTTTCTTTTTAATGCCGGACATTTCTTTGGAGAAAATTCCGATCTGAAAAAAGGAATTACCCGCGTTCTTGTATTCGTTCTGATTGCAGGGGCCGTGGTAGGGATCTTCACGTACCTCATTGGAATCGTTGTCTGATGAAACGCTTTGTGACCTATAGAAATATCAGGCAGAAGGCGCTCATCTACGGGCTGCCCTTACCCTTGTTTGCACTGATGATGCTTTCGGTCATTGGATCGCTCCTGGTGATTATTTT
>JAJUIC010000179.1 GCA_029265595.1 Flavobacteriaceae bacterium | reverse complement strand
TATTTATATTTACGATTTAACCCAATCTGCAATTACAGAAGAAATCTCCTTTGGAGAAGATGGCGATTACGAAGGTATTGCCATAGCGCAAAAGGATGCTTTCGTCCTTAGAAGTGACGGCGTGCTTTTTTGGGTGAAAAATTTCAGGGAGGATCCTCAGGTATCAACTTTTGAGACCAGCCTTTTTGATATCCCAAAGGTAGATGTGGAAGGACTGAGTCTAAATGCGGAAGGAAATGGCCTGCTGGTGGCGGCCAAGCACAATTCCGACCACAGTGAAGAATATAAAATTATCATTGAACTGCTGATAGGTGGCGATGATCTAAGGGAACACCATCGCCTGCATCTGGATATGCATGATCCGGCTTTTGCCAGTTTGGATGAGGATCTGGAAGATAAATTCAGTCCCTCCGCAATAGCAGTTCATCCCGTTTCACACCAATGGTATTTACTGGATGCCAGAAATTCACTGCTCCTTATTACCAATGCAGGGCTTGAACCGGATCGGATTATAGAACTGGATAAAGGTCTATTACCACAACCGGAAGGACTGGCATTTTCTGAAAATGGAGAACTATATGTTTCCACCGAAGGAGATGGAAAACCAGGTAAAATTGTCAAACTGCAGTTATAGTTTGGATGGAAGAAAAGCCCCGGAAAAAAAGACAGCCTTCCAATGGAAAGAGTAAGCTACCACTGTTTGCAGGTCTTATATTAATAGGCGCTCTAATAGGAAGCTATTTTCTTTTTCCTTCCGTGGAGCAATTTTTTAACCAGGCCTGGAGCGTGCTGACCAGCGACGATCAACAAAGAATCAAGCAGTGGGTGGATGGCTTTGGGTGGATCGGCCCCTTGATTTTGATCCTGGCAATGATCTTGCAAATGTTTATGATCGTCATTCCCACCATCGTGCTGATGGTAGTGGCCATCCTGGCCTATGGACCGATTTGGGGAAGTGTGCTGGTTCTGGTGGCAGTGTGGTCGGCCTCCACTGTGGGATATATTTTCGGAAGGTATTTTGGGCCTGTACTGGTAGAGCGGCTTATAGGCAATAAAGCAGAAGAGAAAGTAGCAGGGTTTTTAGAGGATTACGGCTTTTGGGCCATTGTTATTACGCGAATCAATCCCTTTCTTTCCAATGATGCCATCAGTTTTGTAGCGGGAATATTGTCCATGAGGTACTGGAAATTTGCTGCTGCTACCTTAGTTGGAATTGCTCCTCTTACCATTTTAATTGCGGTTATCGGTCAGCGTACCGATCAGTTGGAATCTGGTCTGCTGTGGGGGTCGATCGCCAGCTTAATCGTATTTGGAGGTTACATTTACTGGGATAAGAAAAAAAAGAAACAGTAAACCGCATTCCGTTAAAAAATGCGTTAAAGCATGGTTTTCAAGTAGAAAATTGGGGGACTTGTACTACTTTAGTAATGAAGATTTGTATAAAAATCAAAACTATACATTATGAAGGTGAGGAATTTGTTTATGATAACATTCGTGGTTCTGGGTTTAGCAGCATGTTCGGAGGATGAAACTTCCATTGATGATCCCATTCAGGAGCAGGCCATTGTAGATCTGGATATAAAGTCAAGTCTGGCGGGGGAAGTGAATCAGCAAGCCTCCCAGCGTAGCAGGTTCGACTTTAGATCAGGTAGTATTACGATTCAGGATCTGATATTCAGAATTTCCAATGGAGATGACACCTACGAGGTGGACGTGCTCCAGGGAACAGATGACTTATTTTCAATTGATCTATTGACCGGGGTCTCCAGTGATGTTCTGGACCACTTCTCCATCCCAACCGGAGAATTTGAACAGATAGAAGTAGAGCTAATTATGGGAGAAGAGGAATCTGTTGTTACCGGGGTTTTCATTGATGCCTCGGGAGAAGAATATCCCATAGAGGTGATTCTGCCGGAAGGAGAACCCGTTGTGCTGAACACCACGGGGGATTTTATTTTCCTGGAATCTCGACCGGTGGAAGCGGAGATCGTTTTAAATCCGCGTTCCTGGGTGAGCAGGTTAACCAGCGGTATCCTCGATCGGCTGGATAAAAATGAAGACGGGGTAATTGTGATCAGCGATACCATGAACAGCGATTTACTGCATCTGATATTGGAGCATCTTCAACAATCTTCGGAGGTTGAAGTCAAACGAGAGGCTCCTAAACCTTCGGTGTAACTCGAAAATAAATAACATAAAGCCTGGTGTAACAAAATTCCCTTTGTTGCACCAAGCTTTTTTTGTGCTTACTGGTTAATAGCTTTCATGACCTCTGAAAATAATTCAAAAGAACGAACCCGATCCTTGTGGTCATAAATATTTCCAACGACCATGAGTTCATCGACGCCGGTGAGCTCTAAAAACTCCAGAGTCTGTTGTTTTACCGACTGTGGATCGCCCACAAAGGAATATTTCAGCATTTGCTGTAAGGCAGGATGCGACTGGACCTCTCTAAGCTCGGCATCCATTTTAATGGCGGGTTGAAGATAACTGATTTTACCAGTCAGAACCGATAACATCATTCGCAATCCGGATGTCGAAATATCTTCGGCTTTGGATTGGGAGTCTGCTGCAAAGACATTGACGGCTGCCGTAGTATATGGCTTTTCCAGGAATTGAGAGGGCTGGAATTCATTGTAATAGATTTTTAGGGCTTCCAGCAGATGAACCGTGGCAAAATGACTGGCAAAAACATATGGGAGTCCCTTTGCAGCTGCCAGGTGCGCACTATCAGGACTGGAACCCAGAACGTAAATGGGAACCTGTACTCCTTCGGCCACGGGAGCACGAACTTTTGCGGAGGCATTATCCTTTGAGAAGTATTGCTGAATTTTTTCAATTTCCTCCGGAAATCGGTATACACTGTGCATGCGGTCGGACCGAATGGCTTGAGCAGTTACCTGATCCGTGCCTGGAGCCCGGCCAAGACCCAGATCAATCCGATCGGGATACAGGTTGGCCAGGGTTCCGAATTGTTC
>JAJUIC010000190.1 GCA_029265595.1 Flavobacteriaceae bacterium | reverse complement strand
CTTTATATTTTGTGTAATCTATAACCTTTTTAACAAAAGTTTACGTATAGGTTTCCTCTTATTTCCGTTAGTTTTGCTTGTAAACGAAAGCGCGTGTACAAGAAAATTACTAAACCTATATTGGATTTTACCGTGGCATTGGCAGCCTTTATTTTTCTGCTACCGGTATTTCTATTTGTGGTACTTTTTTTAGCACTGGCCAACAAAGGAAACCCCTTTTTCCTACAGCCCCGACCAGGGAAGCACGGCAGGATTTTCAAGATCATTAAATTCAGGACAATGACCCAGGAGCGGGATGCCGATGGGCAATTGCTACCAGATGAGGATCGGTTGACGGTGGTTGGAAGACTGGTGCGCAAAACTTCTCTGGATGAAATCCCCCAACTCCTGAACGTGATTGCAGGCCAAATGAGCCTGGTGGGTCCCCGACCACTACTGCCACAGTATCTGGAGCTCTATAATGATTACCAGAAACAACGGCATCTTGTGAAACCGGGAATAACCGGGTGGGCGCAGGTCAATGGGCGAAATGCCATTACCTGGAAACGCAAATTGGACCTGGATGTATGGTATGTTAAGAACCAGTCATTATCACTGGACATGAAAATCATATGGCGGACATTATTTAAAGTAGTTTCCTCCGAAGGTGTGAGTCAGGAAAACATGGCGACTGCAGAACCTTTTAATGGCAACAACTAAATTTTAACACGTACTGCGGTATGATGTTAAATGATTGCCCTTTAAAGTAGAAGCTCGATATAATTGTAAAACAAAGCGGGGAAGAAAAAACAAATAAAATGAATCAGGTTGTCAATACGAAAGAAGAGACGCTCCAAAAAATATGGCTTTCCTCTCCTCATATGGGTGGAAATGAACAGCATTATGTTGCTCAAGCCTTTGAGCAGAACTGGATTGCTCCTCTGGGACCTAATGTTACGGGTTTTGAATCCGATCTGGAGCAATACCTTGGCAGGGACTCCAAGGTAGCCGTGGTGAGTTCGGGAACGGCAGCCCTCCACCTGGCCTTGATCCTGCTGGGGATAAAGGCGGGCGACGAGGTGCTGTGCCAGAGTTTGACTTTTGCAGCCTCAGCCAATCCAATTGCCTATCAGGGAGCGACGCCTATTTTTATCGACAGCGAACCAGGTACTTTGAATATCAGTCCGGAGTTTCTGGAGATTGCCATAAAGGATCGTCTGGCCCGGGGCAAAAAACCCAAAGCGATTGTCGCAGTCCATCTCTATGGGATGCCTTACGATGTGGAGGCCATCCACCAGATCGCACTAAAATATGACATACCGGTCATTGAAGACAGTGCAGAAGCCCTGGGAAGCACCTATAAAGGACAAGCCTGCGGGACCTTCGGAGACTTTTCAGTGCTGTCTTTTAATGGAAATAAAATCATTACTACCTCCGGGGGTGGAGCGCTGGTTACCAGGAGTCTGGAGCACAAACGCCAGGCCGTTTTTCTGGCCACCCAGGCCAGGGATCCCGCACCTCATTATCAGCACAGTACCATAGGCTACAATTACCGAATGAGTAATATCAGCGCGGGAATTGGACGGGGTCAGATGGAAGTACTGGATGATCACGTAGCTAAAAGACGGGCCATGCATTGCTTCTATAAAAATATTTTCAAGGACTGGATGGGAGTGCGCCTGTTGCAGGAGCCTACACAGGAGTATTTCTCCAATCACTGGCTCAGCGTCCTGGAGCTGGATACCGATTTGCCGGGTTTCGATCCCGAATCCCTGAGAATACATCTGGAAAAGCAGCATATCGAAAGCCGTCCTCTGTGGAAGCCCATGCATCTGCAACCGGTTTTTAAGGACGCTCCATTCTACGGAGATGGAACCAGTGAAAAGGCTTTTTCCAGGTGCTTGTGCCTTCCCTCAGGTTCCAATCTTGGGACCCAGGAGAGAAATCGAATTGCAACTTCCCTGGAATTTTTTCTGGAAGAGGTTAATCTTAAGAGTTAATATGATGAGCGAAAGATTACACCACGCCATACAGCAGATCTTTTCGCAGGAAAGTAGGCTGGATATCCGAAACATCAAATACCTGCCACGCTGGGCCATTTTAGGGATAGACATTGGCCTGACGGTGGCTGCCGGGGTTCTTACGGTGCTGGTCATGACGGATCTGACCAGCAGCTTTTACGCCTTCTTCGATATGCGTCAGCGCATGATCCTGGCCATTGGCGTAAATCTCATATTCTTTTTTATTTACCGAACCTACGCCGGGCTAATCAGGCATTCTTCCTTTGTGGATGCTTTTAAGCTGATGCTGGCGTGTTTCAGCACTTTTATTACCCTGGTTTTTATCAATTACACCACCTTTGCCGTTATCGGTGAGAAAATTTTCCTGGTAGCGGAGCTGGTATTCTATTTTCTTTTCTCCTTCTCCCTTTTATTTCTGTTCCGTCTGAGTGTAAAGCAGGTGTATGAATACTTTAAACAGGCGCAGGAAACAGAAGGTCTGCGGAAAGTCGTTATCTACGGAACCGATGAAAATGCCATTTCTATTGCGGGAGCCCTGGAAATAGAACACCCTCAGCGGTTTAAGGTTATCGGTTTTGTCACCCGGGAAATT
>JAJUIC010000112.1 GCA_029265595.1 Flavobacteriaceae bacterium | reverse complement strand
ACTCATGCTTTCAAATAAAATCCCTGCCACCAGCCCAATAAGCAGAAGCAGAAATATATTGTTCTTTCCCTTTCGCAAGATCAGGTAATACAATATGAAGGAGAACCCAATCATAAAGAGCACGGACAAAATGAAATTGTCCAGCGTGTTCAATATTTTGAAAGTGTCCGTTCCGTACACAAAAACCAGCACCGTCTGGAACAACAAATAAACGGCCTCATATCCCATCAGGGATGGCGTCAGGATTCGGTTATTTGTGATGGTCTGAAATGAAACCGTGGCGTACGCAACACAACATGCTACCACAATCATGGCCAGCAATTTCAGACTTCTCATCTCCAGGGCATAGTCCCACTGGAAGCCCAGATTGTAAAACAGATATAGCGGGATGACCGCTACAAGCACCGCCACCAACCAGATCCAGTATTTTTTGGGCCTTCTTTTTGTCATCTTCGCCGGAGTAATAACGTAAGGAACAAAACGGCTCCTACAATACCGGCGGTCAGTCCAATAGGCACTTCAAAAGGATAGATGACCAGACGACCCAGAATATCACAAACCAACAAAAACACCGCACCCATCAGTGCAATTACGGGCAAAGTCTTTTTTAAATTATCCCCCATCACCATACTCACCAGGTTGGGAATAATCAGACCCAGAAAGGGAATGACTCCGACGGTGATGACAATGGTACTCACGCTCAGAGAGGCACAAAATATCCCCAGGCGCATTACCTGAAGATAGTTGAGACCCAGGTTTTTGGAAAAGTCCTTTCCCATACCGACCACCGAGAACTTACTGGAATAAAAGTAGGTTATCACCACAGCCGGCAGGCTGAGGTAGATGACCTCATAATTCCCCGTTAGTACTCCGGAGAAGTCCCCGATCAGCCAGGCGTTGACATCCTGAACGATGTTCAGGTTAACGGCCACAAAGGTGGTAATGGATGCTAAAATGGCACCGTACATCAGCCCCACTATGGGAACATATATCACACTCTTAAACTGAATGCGCTCGATGATCTTGAGATACACCAGACTCAACACAAAAGTGAACAAAAAGGCAAAGAACAATTTCCCGGTTAGCGCCAGCCCCGGGACGAATACCATCGCAATGAGCAGCCCCATCTTGGCTGCATCGAGCGTACCTGCAGTAGTGGGCGCAACAAACTTGTTTTGGGTTATCTGTTGCATGATCACCCCTGAAATACTCATTCCCACTCCGGCTATGATCAGCGCCAGGGTCCTGGGAATTCTACTGGTGGACAACAACATCCACTCACTGGACTGGCCCGATAGAAGCCCCACCCAGTCTATGGTACCAACTCCGATGGTAAGGGAGATGATACTCAGTATTATCAAGAGCAGACTTAAACTTAATACTCTCATTTATTACCTTGTCCTGCGCCTGCAGGTGTTAGTTCCATTGCTTTGACCATCTGGAAAAGATTTTTTTACATACTGGCCTTTTCTGCTCTTCTGTCCTTTTCCGACCGGTCCTCGGCCACCCCTGCTCTCCAATAGGAATAGGCGGATAATTCCGTCCGATCCCATCCCTGCTCTTTCCTGAAATATCCTCTGAGATCTTTTACCGTATCAAATTCAGCAGCAATAAAAACAAAGCGCGACTCTTTGGGCAAGGGCAAACTTCTCACTTTCTGGGCCAGCTCGCTTCCTTTTTCAGGATGCGGATTGTGAAGCCAGTGGATAGTGGTACTGGCCTTACCCGCCAACTCCAATTCATCATCTTTTCCATACACTTCCAGCACGCAGGTTGCCTTTACATGCTCAGGAAGTTGTTTTATCATGGCCGCAATGGCCGGAAGTCCGGTGGCATCTCCCACAAACAGCATATTCTCCACCTCGGGAAATAATTCCTTGGAACCGGTTTTCATCATGATTCCCAGAACGTCTCCCGGCCGGCAATGTATGGCCCAGGCTGAAGCAGGTCCTTCCTCCCCATGAGCTACAAAATCAATAAAAAGTTCACTGCGATCAATATCAATCCCGCTATGGGTATACGTGCGACGAGAAGAAGCCAGGTGTTCGGGTATGGGGAGCATTTTTCCTGTCTCCGGATCCATTTCGGGAAAGATTATTTCCTTTACTCCCGGAGGGGGAACAAGAATTTTATTGTTATCACCAGGAGTGGTATGCTGAAAATCATGAATATCATCCACTTTCAACTTCACCCTGATCAAATGCGGAGTCAAATACTCCTTTTCTGTAACGACACCAATTCGTCTGGCAGCCCCTCTTTTTTTCACTAGACTTTATTAAGACTTATTTTAAATAAAGGCCAAAGATGCGAAATTTAACGACAAGATTCAAGGCCTTAAAGACCTATTTTCCCTTGCAATACAATGGACTGGTGCCTTTCAGGCCGGCCAACGTTTTTAACAATAACCAGAACGTAAAGCTTCGCCGGGGTAAAAACAAAAGACCCCACTTTTTAGGTGAGGTCCTGGTTTCAAGAAAAAGTGCTGGTTACTCGATGGAATCCTGCACCGCTTCCTCAGCGTCATTCTTCGGGGCCAGGGACATCCCGAAGTCTTTGACCCCCGGTATGTTCATCACATCTTCGGGTTTTAGGGACTCAAGCAGATTAAAGAGCTGATCCACCTGCATATCATTTCCAAGGATTCTGGCCACCATAAAACCGCGATCATTGTCACTGCCATAGGCGATGAATTCATCTATGGCATCTTCATCTCCTACGAAGTAGAACTGGACCCCGGTACCGGACCCTCCAAAACGCATGAGTTGCTGGTATTTCTCATCCCTCAGGATATTTTCTATCTCCGTCCGCTCCAGCTCATACTTCTCTCGGCCGCCCTCTTTAACCGGATAAGCCAGAAGGTTCACTTTGCGCACGGTTTCCAGTGCCTCCTGCTGCTCGGGCGTTAGCGAGCTTCCCGCGCCTGCCAGCAGGCTGGCCGGTACATCCAGCATCAGAAATTCACTATTGTTCTGGTTGTCTACATAATACTCCTGCAGGCTGGGATCTCCTCCACAGGCAACCAGAAAACTGGCAAGCAACAAGCTAAAAATGGTCCGTTTCATAATTAATTGGTTTCGATATTTTCTAATTCTTTCCCACCGGGGATGTTGAAATCATTGGCCAACCTGGAGACTTGCGAAAGGTTGATATTTCCGCTGATGTTCATAATCACAGAGATATTATCCTCCCTCCCGTCCATGTACATGAATAGCTGGCTCACAAAATCATCGCTTTTCCCGGGTTTGTAGTAAAATTTGACTGACTTCCCATCTTTGGTCACGCGCATCAACTCCTGGAGCTTCCCGCTGGCCAGGTAAGAATTCACATCCTTCTCCATCTGTTTGCGAACCTGATCCGATTTGGAACTGAATACTTTCAGCTCTTCGAGACTCTTAACCAGATTCACATATTCCCGGGTTTCAGGATCACCGGCATCCAGGTCTATCTTGGTAAGAAGCTGGAACATCTTACTGGTGATAATGACTGCATCTACTTCTTTCATTTGCTCGTATTTATCAAATTGCTGTGCGCTGGAAAGAAGGGGCAGCATCATAGCCAATACCATTAGGCTTATTTTTTTCATCGGGTTCATTGTGTGTTATTATTAAAATTGTTGTTGTTATTTGTGTCTCATTGGACGCATCAGTTTTTGAGGATTTGATTTTTTGCATTGTTGAACTCCTGCAGGTAGCCAAGATCCTGAGTACCACTATTGAGGTTCTTGGAAAGGAAATTCAAGGCTTCTTTAGTCTTCTGAAGTGCCACCTCCGGATCATCATAAGTTCCAAACTCATGGGTCTGAGAGGACTGGTTCAAAAACAACCCGATCACCAGCAGAATGCTCGCTGCTATTCCTACCCAGGAAAATACTACCTTCCTGTTGTACGAAAAACTGTGCCGAATTTCTTTTTCTTTGTATTGCTCCTGACGCGCCTGATGGAAATATCCAAACAGGGCCTGGTATTCTATTAAATGGGGGGCAACCTCTCCGGAGTTAAAATAAGCTCTCAACTGCTCCTCTTCTTTTAGCGAGGTCGCTGCATCCAGGTATTTTTCCAGAAGCTCTTCAACTTGTTTCAAGTCCATAGCGATGTTTTTTTAATAGTTCTTCTCTTATTTTCTTACGCGCTCTTGAGAGGTTTACTCTAATGGCGGTTTCTTTCATTCCGGTTACTTTCGCAATCTCGTCATACTCGTAGTTTTCAATATCCCGAAGCTGAATGATAATCTTCTGCTGATCGGGAAGGCTTTCCATGATTTTCTCTACCCTGCTTAACTCATCCCGGACTTCAACTTGCCGCTCTAATGAGGGACGATGGTCCTCGTAATTACTATGAACAATCCGCAGGTTATTGTTCTGTTTCAGTTTCAGTTGATCCAGGCAGTGATTCTTGGTCACTGTAATAGCAAAAGCCTCCAGATTATCGTACTGCGCCAGCCCGTCCTTCCGACTCCAAAGCTTCAGCATTACTTCCTGAACCGCATCTTGTGCAGCCTCCCGTGAAACGAGCAGCCGCAGGGCCATCCGGTACATTTTATCCTGAACCGGGCTGAGCAGTTTAATGAAGGTTTGCTGTGTCATTTATAATGAATGGTTACTGCTTCTTTTCACCCTTACGACGGATGGCTATAGTTTTTGTTACACGGTATGCGTAAAATAATTACATTTAGCCCAATAATAAACAAGAAAATGAAAATTCTTAGAATAATATGGGTCCTTGTACCTCTTGTTTTGCTCGGTTGTCACGATGACATGGACGATATACTGCGACCTGCAGACAATCTCGAAATAAATAAATTTATCTGGAAGGGAATGAATCACATATATCTATATAAAGAGGACATTCCCCAACTGGCCGATGATTATTTCGCTTCCCCAGGAGAGCTTCATGATTTTCTGGATAACTATCCGGACCCGGAAGACCTGTTCTACGATGCACTGGTCTCCCCACAGGATCGGTTCAGCTTTTTGGTAGAGGATTATGTGGAGCTTGAAAAATCCTTCAGCGGGATCAGTCTTTCCCCGGGAATGGACTACGGCCTGGCAAGACTTGCCAACTCAAACTCCGTCATAGGCTATGTAAGATATGTGCTGCCCAATACCTCCGCAGATCGGGCCGGCATTAAAAGAGGTGATATTTTTTACCGGGTCGATGGTGAAGATTTGACCCTGGAGAATTACCGGGCCCTACTTGACCGGGAACTCCTGAAGCTGGATCTGGCAGAAATTCAGGGCAATCAGGTGGTTCCTACTGGAGTGATGGTTTCTTTAAAGCAGGAGGAGTACACCGAGAACCCGATTCACCTGACCAAAGTATTTGATTTGCCATCGGCAAAAGTGGGATACCTTATGTACAATAGTTTTACCCACAACTTCGATCCACAGCTCAATGAGGTATTTGCAGATTTTAAATCCCAGGGAATCACGGATCTCATTCTCGATTTACGCTACAATGGAGGAGGATCGGTAGAAACCGCAGTGGATTTGTCCAGTATGATTACCGGCCAGTTCGAAGGAGAGGTGTTTGCCAGACAACAGTGGAACAAGGACTATCAGGAATATTTTGAAGCCAACGACCCCGAGGGCCTGATTGACCGGTTTAATTCCAAAATACATACCGGAGAAGCCATTAACAGCCTGAATTTATCCCGTCTTTATGTGCTTACCACAGCAAGCACTGCCTCGGCCAGTGAATTGGTCATAAATGGCTTATCTCCTTATATCGACATCATCCAGGTCGGAACCAGCACCACCGGAAAATTTCAGGCCTCGGTGACCCTGTATGACTCTCCCGATTTCGGGCGCAGAAATGCCAGTGTCAACCATAAATATGCAATCCAGCCCCTGATATATAAATCTATGAACTCTGAGGGAAAAACGGATTATCTGGAGGGATTACCCCCCACCATACCCCTTCAGGAAAACATTGCTGATCTGGGGATTTTGGGAGACCCGGGTGAAGCGCTTCTGGGGGCGGCCTTAAATCATATTCAGGGCAAGGCCATGCTCATGCGCTTTAGCACCTCCTCTCCCACCGCAGCGGAGCTTATAGACGAGAGTGGCAGCAAGAAAATACTTTACCAGCAAATGTATAAGTCCCCGTTGAAAGAAGGTCTTTCCATTCCCATTCCGGCTGAATCCCTATCGCAATAAGATTCAGGGGAATTAAGTAAGCAGCATTATTTTCCATACCATACAGCGAAGGCCTAAAGGACAACATCCCTTAGGCCTTCGCACAAACAAGTAAAGGTCAATCCGAGTTATACGACGGGTTTAAGGACCCCAAGCAGCTCCTGGAATAATTCTTTTCCTTTATCTTCATTGTACCAGCGCTGCAATTCCATTTTAACCATCTCAAAATCAGCATTGGTAGCTTTTAGCTCTTCCATCAGCCGCTGCGCTCCCTCTGGACGAGGT
>JAJUIC010000099.1 GCA_029265595.1 Flavobacteriaceae bacterium | reverse complement strand
TTGATAAAGCCCGCAAAGGAATAGTTCAGGCCGTGTTTGGCGGCGGCCATTGCGCTCCAGAGGCTTGATCCCAAAAGCCAAAACTCCGGCAAATCCGTCCCTGTATGACTTTTAACCTCCGCAAAGGGATGTTCCCCATCAAATCCGCCGGTGAGCCAGCTGATCAGTTCTTCCAGCTGATCCATGGAGTCATCATAGTTCTGGCGGTGCCCCTTGTTGCGCTGCAGGGCTATATCAGAGACCGGTCCGGTGGTGGCCCTTCCGATTCCCATGTCAATGCGCCCCGGAAACATTTCTTCCAGAAGCGTAAATACCTCTGCGACTTTAAAGGGGCTGTAGTGATTGAGTAATACAGATCCTGAGCCCACCCTGATTTTAGAGGTGTGACTTGCTACAAAGGGAATGGTTACTTCGGGTGCCCGGCTAACAAAGCTGTTGGTATTATGATGTTCGGCTAGCCATATGCGGTGGTATCCCCACTCCTCAATTTTCTGAGCGGTATCTATAATTTTCGATACCGTTTGGGTAGAGGTTTCCCCTGGATTCACGGCGCCTAATTCTACTAGTGATAATTTTAAAGACATAGCTTGTTTTTGATTAACTGTAAAATTACGAAGAAATTGCTTTCCTTTGTATAGTGCTTACCTAAAGGAAAGTATATAAAATTGAGAAATATGAAGTGTGAAAAGGCTTTTAAGGACTGTAAATCCATTCTCCTCCCGGTGAGGGATACCCTGGATGTGATCAGTGGGAAATGGAAACTTCCCATTATCATTTCCATAGGAGCGGGAAATCATAGGTTTACCACAATCATGAAAAGCATCAATGGGATTTCTCCCAAAGTTCTTGCCAAAGAGCTGAAGGAGTTAGAAAGCCACGGAATTGTAAATAGAGAAGTCACTCCGGATTATCCGGTGAGCATCACCTATAGCCTTGAGGAATATGCCGAGTCTCTTCAGCCACTGATAAGCGTGATGCAGGAGTGGGGAAACAATCATCGGAAAAAGATGACTCAGGAAGCCTTAGCGTCAAAGCATGCAGATTTATAATTTCCTGGAATTTCATGGAGGGAGGTAGGTTACTTCCTGATTAGTCGGCCAATAAAAGTGGATTGGCGAAGGAGAAAGACTAAGCGGAGACGAGATTATTTTAATGACAAATTAGTAACAATTCGACAGATAGTAACTTGCCTGTAATTTGACCTCTGTTGATTTATAGCTAGGAAATCAATTTGGGACGCACCGAGTCCCTAATTGAAGAAATCACCCTGGAGATAGTAAATAATATTTTCATATTTGATTGATGTAAGGCTTTAATATTTGCGCCCATAATAAGTATCCATCAGCATTGAGGTGAAGACCTTCCTCAGTATATGCTTTAGACAGTCGCCCGTTTTGGTCCAGGAAATGCGGGTGTAGGTCAACCAGTACCAAGCCGTAGTCCTGGGCTAATTGCTTCAATCCTTCATTAACTGCAGCTATTTGAAAATCTTTATTGTAATGGTTCGGATATCGATCAAAGGTATTGTTCACTGGTAAAAGCGTCTGTAGATAAATTTTGGTTCGGGGTGACTGATCTTGAATCCTCTTCACAATTTTTCTGTGGTTTTTCAAGATGGTTTCCACCGGAAAGTTTCGTGAAATGTCATTAATTCCAATCAGGAGAAATACTTTTGCAGGATTGCCCTCCACAACTTCATCCAGACGTTCCAGAATACCGAAAGTAGTGTCTCCTGAAATCCCTCTATTTTTACAATTCGGATCCTCTAGTAGTTCGTGCCATTTAGTACCGGCAGTAAGACTATTGCCCAAGAATATTATGTCAGTATCAGCATTGGGATATGTTTTGAACTGAGCTACCTGAAGATGGAAGTTTCGAGGTCTATGTGTGGTGTCATAAGCAGTCTCAACTTGTTGAGCAATGCCCGAAGACAGAGATAAGGTGGCACCTATTAGAAAGATTAGTAGTTTTTTCATGGTCGCTAATTTATTAATTACAAGTGACACTCCTTGTTCAACTATAAGTGTGGAGGTATCTCACAAAACTTTTTTCTGAAACCTTTGGACCTCTTTTGCCGCAACAGGTTTTTCAAGCCCGACTTCAGAAAATTCAGATTCGGGTGATCCAGCTGGTTTATGGAAATAAAAGAACTGCGGTAGAAAATCTTTATTTACCGGAACGGAATAGCCGGTTGGTTTTGTGACGGAAATAATCTGATCATCAACCAGCGGGAGTTCATACCTTCCTTCAGAGTCAGTAAGTACTACTTCAACTCCGTTGGTTACGCCAAACTTCGGAATTCCATTTTCCGGCCGATCTTTCTCCCCGTTCTTGCTGAATTCGTTGTAGACTGTTCCACTTCCCGTAGTTTGGGTCAGAAGGCTCCCTGTAAACATTAGTCCGCAGAACAGTAAACTGAAATTTTTGAACATGCTCATGTTATTTTTCATTTGGCAGTTTGTACCACCTTTTGCCTTCTATCGCCGTTGTGTTGCCGTGTTTCTTAATGTTAATCATGACTTCTTGTAGGAATGGAGCAGAGGCTATCGGGAGCCTGTTATTAATCATCCCACCAAACCTTTGCGTTAATATCATCAGAACCTCCAAGCATTTGTAGGGCTTCCTGATAGTTCTCGTTGTTGCTGATCTGTACATCTGATGGGTAATACAAGCGAGATGGCATCACTCCGTCATTGAACATTGCCGGGGTGGTAGGCAGCTGCGGATAACCGGTTCTTCGGTATTCGAACCACTGTTGATAATCCACAAAATACAGGGCGTAATATTTCTGGAGCATAATTCGTTCTAAACTTCCGTCATAGGCACTTGCTGGGTTCGTGAGATAATCCTCTGGAAGTTCCGCACCCAACTGCTCCATCGCTGCTGTAACTCCTTTATTGTAATGCTCTTGTGCACCTTCTAGGAATCCGCGCTGGGCAAGCTCTGCTTTAATAAATTCAACTTCTGAATAGGGCAGTAATATTATATCCATCGGTGCGGTTACCTGCTCAATGGTAAAGGTAGATGCATCGTAGTCGAACTGAGACTCAGGACCATCATATGCACTTGGAATCCCTTTATAGCCAATAGGCTCCAGCTGATTATTGACAGCCTCTGTAGCTATGATCTCCCGTCTTGGATCATTCATATCATTGAGGTTGTCCAGAAAGAAGGAAGCAATTTTCTTGTTTAACCTGAAGTCTTGGGGTCGACCCCAAGGTGATTCATTAGGCGTTACTCCGGTTACTTCCAGGATTGCAGACTCCTCTGTACTTTCGAATACGGGGTACTGCTCGGGGTTGTTAATCATACTTACGAGCTTTTGAAAGGAACCAGTTTCGGACCGGTTCGATATGCGAAGCAGTAACCGCATATGGAGGGAATTGGTGAATTTTTGCCACTTTTCAATGTCATTCTGAAAGAGGATGTCCTCGGAATACACCATTGGAAACTCCTGGTCGTAAAGCGAATTTGCCCGCTCAAGATCCGCTAGAAGCGTTTCATATATGAATTCCTGGGAATCGAACTTAGGGTAGAGTACGCCTTCTTCACCCATAGTGGCCTCCTGCATGGGCACCGGGCCAAAAATATCGGTAAGATTGGAATAAACCAGGGCATTTAATGTGAGGGCAATAGCTTCATAATTTGGATCTGCTGCCTCTATGGCAGCCATACGCATCTCCCTTATGTTATTGGCCCATCTGTAATAGTTCGTCCAGGATGAATTCCCAGTATTGGGTCCCACATCATAACGGTGCAATCCTCCCGACACACTGGGGAAAGGCAGAGAAACTTGCATGAGGTTGAAGGTTATGGCATCTGCACGATTGATGTTATGTGAGGCCAACCTATATATGATGGGGTTGAGTAGGGTAGCCGGACTAATTTCGGCTATCCTGTTAGGATCTTCGTTGACATCGTCGAAATTGCTGGTACAGGACCAAATGGTTAAAGAACCCAGCAGTGTAAGGAAAAGTATCTTTGTTCGTTTCATCGTGTTGTTTCTTAAAAGGTTGCTCTAAGGGTAAAACCATAGGTGGCAGGAGACGGCATTTGACCCATTTCAATACCAGGTAAAATCGTGTCTCCGTTTAAGGCAGCTGTTTCAGGATCATAGATCGGAAAGTCTGTGACCATGGCAAGATTTCTTCCGTAAAGTGATAGATCCAATCCTTGTACTCCGATGTTGCCAAGCCAATTCTGTGGAAAGGAATAGCCGAGACTGACTTCCCGCAATTTTACAAAGGAGGCATCAAAGGAATTTGATTCCACATTTGCCCTTCGATATTGACGCGTATACCAGTCCGGGGTCACGGCTCTGGTGGTATTGGGGGAGTAACTTCCATCTGCATTCTGAACTACCCCTTCTCCAATGATGTAACCTTCTTCCCGTCCGGGATAAGTCGCCTTAAGCTTTCCTTGTTCCATCATTTTATGATGAGACTGGGAATAAATGATTCCACCGTACTGCCCGTCGAGTAGGATGTTCAGGCTAACAGGCCCAAAATAAAAACTGTTGTGCAGACCTGCCTGCCAATCAGGGCTTGCGTCTCCTATATACATGATTTCATCTGGATAGGCAGCCAGTCCGGCATTATCATATACAATCTGACCATCGGGCGAACGTACAAACCCAAAACCGTAAATCGCCGTGGAGGATCCACCCACTTTTGCAAGAATTGTGGCCTGACCACCTGATCCTATTTCCTGTTGATTGTTAAGTCCTTCTGCAAGCTCAAGAACCTCGTTGTAATTGCGGGACCAGGTAAGGTTGGAACGCCATCCGAAATTTGGAGTGTCAATAATTCTTCCTCCCAATGTAAGTTCGATCCCCTTGTTTTGAACTACCCCGGAGTTTAAGATTCCTGCATTGTAGCCGGTGGTGATATCCAGGGGAACAGATAAAATCTGATTGGATGTTTCAGTTTGGTACAAGGTAGCATCAAAATTCAGCCGATTATTGAAGAATCGGACTTCTATACCAGTCTCAAAGCTGGTGGTGATTTCCGGTTTAAAGTTGGAATTATAGAGCGTAAGAGGGACCGTTGCAGAGCTGGCAAACGCGTTCTGGCTGTAGTACTTACTGGTGCGATAAGGATCCGTATCATTACCAACTTGTGCAAACGAGAACCTATATTTAAAATAGTCAAAGGCTGCCGGCAGATCGAAGACCTCTGAAGCAATTATACTTAAGTTGGCAGATGGATAGAAGAAGGAATTGTTTGATTTGGGTAGCGTGCTGGACCAGTCGTTTCTTCCTGTTACATCAAGAAATATCATATCCCGATAGCTAAAGGATGCCAATCCGTAAAACGAATTAACCTTCTTATTCCTGTCGCTAGTGGTAATTAGTGGATTATTGACTCCATTGGCCAGTTTGTATACACCAGGAACAACGAGTTGCTCTACAGAAGCATTTAATCTGCTGTATTCATAAGACATCGCGTTTCCTCCGAAGGAAATGGAGTACCCAAAATCTTTATCCACATCTTCGTTGGTGTAGGTAAGCAAGAAGTCGTTGTTAATCTCCATCTTGTGTATATTCTGCGATTGGTAATAACCTCTGGCATATCGGTTGATACTATACGGCCGTTTCTGCTCGCGCTTTTGATTATAGGTGTTGATAGAGGTTCTGAGCATGAGGTCAAGACCAGGTGCCAAATCAATGGTGGCATGCATATTTCCTATGATCTGGTCACTTTTCAGCGGGTTGGTAGCCTCATAGGCAATCAGGTATGGGTTGTCGATGTAGGAACTAAAGGGCGCTATTTTTTCAATATTCTCCTGTCCCTGCTTCCAAATGGGCCGATACCAGTCAAGAGGGATATTGGGATTCTGGAATATCATGAAATAAGCGATCGATCCATTGTTATATCCGGTACTGGGAAGGTTATCACTTGTTCGATTATTATAGTTAATAACCGAACCCAGACGTATTCTCTCGGATATTTGATAGTTTGCATTTACAGATGCGGTAATCCTTTCATAGCCGGTATTGGGCATGATCCACTCATTTTTCTCGTGTCCGACTGAAGCTCTCATGGAGCCTTTTTCACCTCCACCCTGAAGCGAAACATTGTTCTTAACTGTAAGGCCGGTGCGGAAAAAATCTTTTCTGTTGTTTTTGTATGGTTGCCATAGGGTGCGCTCCAATCCCTGACCCTCCAACTGTGGATCGTACTGGTAAAAATATTGTCCTTCGAATTTAGGACCCCAGGCGCTACTGGTGCTTCCGGTATTTGGACCATCCTCTGATGGACCATACGAATAGTAAGGGTTGCCATCGGCATCAAAGGACTTACCCGTACCCTGTCCGTATTCATACTGGTAATCCGGCCAGCGTTGAATGACATCAAAACTGGTGCTATTGGTATAGGTAACTCCGAGGCCACGGGTGTGTTTTCCTGATTTGGTGGTAATAATCAGGGCTCCGTTAGCAGCTCGGCTACCATACAGAGCGGTTGCTCCAGGACCTTTTAATACAGTAACACTTTCTATATCCTCTGCATTAAGGTCAGAAATCGCATTCCCGTAGTCAATTGGTGAATCGTCTCCAGTATAGGCGGAAGAAGAACCTGAGGTGGTCATCTCGTTATTCATCGGAACGCCATCAACGACGATCAGGGCATTGTTGCCATTAGGATTTAGAGAATTGTTTCCGCGCAAGGTAATTTGCTGGGAATTTACGGGCCCGGACCCCGAGGACACGATGTTGAGCCCAGCAACCTTTCCTTTGAGTCCTGAAGACCAATTGGTAGGAGGTGCCTGGTTGAGACTTTCAGCCCCCACGGTTGATTGGGAGAATCCGAGCCTTTTTTCCTGGCGTTCTATCCCGAGTGCCGTGACAACAACTTCATCAAGAGACTCCATGTCTTCCTCCAATTGAATGCGGAAGGTTGTTCGGTTCTGAATAGGTACCTCTTGTTGCGTATATCCGAGGAAGGAAAAAACCAGAACAGTTTCAGGGTCATCAGGGACGCTGAAGGAGAAATTCCCGTCAAAGTCCGTGACCGTTCCAGCAGTAGTGTTTTTCACCAGTACCGTCACACCTGGAAGTGGCATGTTATTTTGATCAGTCACCGTACCAGAAATGGACCGGTTCTGCGCCCATGATTGCCAGGAAAAGAGCAGGACGCAAACAATAAAGAGGTTCCGAGGAATATTTTTTCTCATAGTAAGGCTGATTAGTTTAATTGTTGTTTATAAGCTTCTCGATTTTTTCTACCTGCGGTCAGAAGAACGTCTTCCAGCTCATGGTATTTT
>JAJUIC010000044.1 GCA_029265595.1 Flavobacteriaceae bacterium | reverse complement strand
GTTTATCAAAGGGTGTTGCACCAGTGTTTTTTGCAAGGTATCATCCATGACAAAATAAGCCCCACTGGCACCTGTAGGTCCAATATCATCCATTAAAATGACTTCAAAGGGTTTATATCGTTCCGCAGCAACCTCAGCAAGGGTTTTGCCTGCGAACCTTCCAGAACCAATTAAAGTGGCTTCAGGACCATTGCGCTTCATTACGATGTGGTGAAGGTATTCCCGGAGCTCGGAGCGGCGGGTTCTCAGCACCTCATAATAATCGTTGGGAGGTTTTGCCCAGGCAGGAAAGAGGATACCGATACCGGTATAACTGGCATTATAGGGATACATATCCGCCGTAACCGGGATGTGGTGCACCCGTGCCGAATCTATCTGACTCAGTATTTCCTGGGCTCTTTCTACTCCCTTGCCATAAACTACCTTCAGATGAGAAATATGAACCGGGCTGTGCCTTCCCTGTCGCAGCAGTTCGTTGATGGAGGCTTTGATATCTGCATCATCCTCACTTCTTAAGTGACTCATGATTAGTCCGCCTCCTTTGTTGACTATTTTGGCCAGGTTTATTAATTCCGGCTCCTGCGCGTGATAGCCCGGATTGTATTCCAATCCCGTGCTCATCCCCAGGGCACCGGCTTGAAGTGCGTCTTCCAGTAATTCCTCCATCTTGGACATGGCTTCTTTGGAAGGGATGCTGTCATAGCCTGCTCCCGAGAGCCTTCTAAGGGTGTTATGACCTGCAAAAAGACCAATGTTTACCCCTGGATTAACACTGTCTACCCTGGTCATCCAGGGTCGAAGATCTTCCATCCCTGGACTACTGCCATCCTGGCCCAGCATGATACTGGTGACGCCCTGAGCAAGGAAATTTTTAAACTGGGGCGTTTGCAGGGGATCACCATGGGCATGTGTATCTATAAAGCCGGGTGTGAGAATTTTTCCTCTCCCATTGATAACTTTATGCGCCTGGAGCTGAAGGCTGGTATCTACTTCTATCAGTTCGATTTTTCCCTGAAGGATTCCAACGGAAGCTTTAAAAGGGGACCCGCCACTTCCATCCATCACCAGGGCATTCTCGATAACAATATCAAAAAGCGGTTCCTGACTTTGGACCTGGAAACAAGAAAACAATAGGACACTGGCAAGGATTTTCCGTAGTGGAATCATCGGTAAAAGTTTAATTGTTTGCGCTGGAACCTGAAATTCCTTAGCAGTTCCAAATTAAATGAAAAATTATCAGAATGCACGGGAATATCAATAGCTGAAAAAATATGACCACTGTTTTGGCACAAATCCCGCCAAAGCATTTTTTCTGATTGGGAAAATATTTAGATTTACCCTTCGGAGCTTCGGGAGGATCCCGGCTTTGATTGCGAAACTCTAATGAATCAACCAGCCATGTCTACAACTAAACTCCTATGGTTATTGTTATTTGTATTAATTGTTATTCCAGCCAGTGCCCAGCAGCGGAAGCTTGATAAGGACCTTCAGACCGGTCTGGAGCAATTGGTCGAAGGATTTAAAGGCACGGTAGGTGTCTATGTCTACCATGTGGAAACCAATACCGAGGCGGGTATCAACATCGATACCCTCTTTCCTACAGCCAGTGTGGTAAAGGTACCGATTCTTGCCGGGCTGTTCAAAAAGATAGAAGCGGGAGAGTACCAGCTGCACGAGCCCATGGTCTATGACGATGACCGGGTCTACGGAGGGTCGGGACTGATGCAGTTCTATAAAGACAGCACGCAGACGGATCTACGGACTCTTGCAGCCTTAATGATTACCTATAGTGACAACGTAACTTCCATTTGGAGCCAGGAATTGGCCGGAGGCGGTACCGAGATCAATAAATTTATGGAAGAGCTTGGATTGGAACACACCAAAGTAAATTCCCGAACAGAAGGACGAGAGGATGATTGGGAACGGTATGGCTGGGGACAGACCACACCCAGGGAGATGGCGGAGCTTGTGATGATGATCCGCAATCGGGAGGTGGTAAGTCCAAGAGCCAGCGATGAAATGTACCGGATGCTGACCAACAGTTTTTATACGGACTATGCGCTTTCACAGATTCCACCCTACGTACAAACAGCAGCAAAGCAGGGAATGGTGAATCAATCTAGATCCGAAGTGGTCATGGTAAATGCTCCCGGCGGAGATTATGTTTTCTATTTCACCACCAAGAATAATGAAGACACTTCCTGGGACCACGACAATGAAGCCTGGCAGCTCAGTCGGGATGTTTCAGCTTACTTGTGGAATTACTTTGAGCCAGATTACGGCTGGGAGCCTGCACAGGGTGCTGTGGAGCTTGTAAAAGGTTTGCCGTACTAGAGGTAGGGGTCGTTTGAATATACTCATCCTTTGTCATAAAGAAAGCCTATTCGCGGTCTAGAGTAACATCTGTAGCCTTGCTTTATCTGAACTTGTTAAACTTCCCTAATCACTTTGGTTTGGACCCTTCCGCCTACTCACTGTACTGACGAGGTTTTGGGTAAATGTCTAGTATTAAGAGAATTTAGAAAATCTCTTTTCTTGGCTTATCTTTGCTGACGATATCACGAATCTCATCAGGAGATGGCAACCTGCAGCAACAAGCAAGGTGCCAAAACGATAAGCCGAAAATCTTCCGGAACAAAGGTTGGAAAATTTCAATTATCAGCTGCTTTTTGGATTCGGGGTACCAATTAAACCCTAAACTTCCTTTAATGCACTATCTACGTACTCGTACCGGTCCCGTTGCTCTTATCCCTTTTCTGGTTTTTATCACGTGTTTTTTAGGCACCGGTTACCTTCTTGACGATTTCTATGCTCTTCCCGCCCCCATTGCCGTGGTTGTGGGAATCGTAAGTGCCATACTCATTCTCCGGGGAACTCCTTCCTCTAAAATAGATACCCTACTTCGGGGATGTGGAGATTCTAAAATCCTGACCATGTGTTTGATTTACCTGCTGGCCGGTGGTTTTGCAACCGTGACGGGTGCTATGGGAGGAATTGACTCAGTAGTGAATCTTGGTCTGACCTATATTTCAGTGGAATTTTTACCTGCCGGAATATTTATCATCGCCGCTTTTTTATCCCTCTCCGCCGGAACCTCTGTGGGATCCATTGTCGCCCTGGGACCTATAGCCATTGGGCTAGCCGACCAGAGTGGAATTTCCCTGGCTCTGATGGGTGGTAGCCTGTTGGGAGGTGCGATGTTCGGGGACAACCTCAGTATTATTTCAGATACCACCATTGCGGCCACTCAGTCTCTGGGTGTCAGCATGAAAGATAAGTTTCGCGTCAATATGTATATTGCGCTACCGGCAGCTATCCTGACCGTCATTCTGCTTTATTTTTTAGGGAGAGAGGCCGGAATGAGTGCAGGAGCCCTACCTACCCCCGGGGACTTTTCTCTTGTGGAAATCTTCCCCTATCTTCTGGTACTGGTGCTGGCCGTATCAGGATTAAATGTGTTCTACGTACTGTTTATCGGAATTGTGGTAGCTGGTGTCATCGGATTATACCAGCAGGATTTCTCTCTCCTGGGCTATACGCAGCAAATTTATGACGGATTTCTTGGGATGACGGATATTTTCCTGCTTTCCCTTCTTACGGGAGGTCTGGCTGCCATGGTTCAAAAAGCCGGAGGAATAGATTACATCCTGAAAAAGATTCAGAAACGCGTCAAAACAAAACGCAGCGCACAGGTGGGAATTGGAGCTCTAGTGGGGCTGACCAATGCTGCTATTGCCAATAACACCGTCTCCATTATCATTACCGGACCTGTCGCAAAACAAATCAATGACGTCTTCAAAATGAATCCCCGTAAGACAGCCACCATACTGGATATTTTTGCATGCCTGGTGCAGGGAAGCCTTCCCTATGGGGCACAGATGCTCTTACTGGTGAGTTTCGCAGAAGGGAGGGTCGCTTATCTGGATCTTTTGGGTGAAGCCTGGTATCTGCTACTGCTCTTTGTTGTCACTTTAATTGCGATTCTATGGAAACCCTGGGATCGGTTTGTTCCCAACACCCAACCGGATTCAAAGTTGATATAGGTCCCCCAGCTACAGGTAAACTGACCACCTACAATGTAAAAATAACAAAGGAGACCCAATGGACCTCCTTTGTTTTAATTACGATCTCTAAAAGAGTAAATTACTTTTCCATTGCGGCCATCACTCCGGCTGCAAATCTTTTGTAAGCTCCTGACTCAAGGTTCTCTCTAATGGCAGAGAATGCCTCAAGGGTTTCCTCTACATCCTGGAGGGTATGGGTCGCCGTTGGAATCATACGCAGAAGAATCAAACCTTTAGGGATTACCGGATACACCACAATAGAACAGAAGATTCCGTGATTTTCACGAAGGTCTTTTACCAGGGCCATAGCTTCCGGGATACTACCTTTGAGGTAAACCGGGGTGACACAGCTCTGGGTCGTTCCGATATCAAAGCCACGATCTTTCAATCCATTTTGGAGCGCATTGACATTCTCCCATAGCTTTTCTTTCAGCTCAGGCATGGTACGCAGCATATCAAGCCTTTTCAGAGCACCTACCACTAACTGCATCTGAAGGGACTTGGCGAACATCTGAGATCGCAGGTTATATTTCAGGTAATCGATGATTTCCTGATCTGCGGCGATAAACGCTCCTGTACTGGCCAGGGCCTTTGCAAAGGTTGCAAAATACACGTCAATCTGATCCTGTACGCCCTGCTCCTCTCCTGCTCCAGCTCCGGTTGCACCAAGAGTTCCAAACCCATGGGCATCATCCACTAAAAAGCGGAAGTTATATTTTTTCTTTAGGGCTACAATTTCTTTTAGTTTCCCCTGCTCCCCTCGCATTCCGAATACACCTTCAGAAATTACAAGGATACCACCACCGGTCTGTTCTACAATCTTCTCAGCACGCTGCAGGTTTTTCTCCAGACTGGCGATGTCGTTGTGTTGATAAGTGAATCGCTGTCCAAGGTGGAGTCGAACGCCATCAATGATACAGGCATGAGAATCCACATCATATACAATCACGTCCTTCTTCGATACAAGGGCATCGATGGTAGATACCATCCCCTGATAACCGAAGTTAAGCAAATAAGCAGCTTCTTTATTGACAAAAGCGGCCAGTTCCTGCTGAAGCTTTTCGTGAAGTGGCGTATGGCCGCTCATCATACGAGCTCCCATCGGATAAGCCGATCCATAATCTGCTGCAGCTGCTGCATCCGTCTTTCGAACTTCAGGATGATTAGCCAGGCCCAGGTAGTCATTTATACTCCAGGTAATGACATCTTTCCCCTGAAACTGCATCCTGTTAGAGATAGGACCTTCAAGCTTAGGAAAAACAAAATAGCCTTCCGCTTGCTCCGCCCATTTTCCCAGAGGACCTTTATCCCTGTATATCTTGTCAAATAAATCTGCCATTTTATATAAAATTTAACTTTCAGCAAAAGTAATAAAATTACCTGAACTGATTAAATTTCTTTTAACCAGAGTGAGAAATTTAACCCCTTTGGCATGATTCTTTACCTCCTCATTTTGAGCATAATAAATCCTGTAGTCATAGAGGAACAATAAGCCTTGAGGCGGGAAAACTCCAATTGAAGAAAGGCTCCTGGAGGAGTAATTACTTAAATGACCTACAGGTCGCATCCCCACCCGCAGGTACTCGCATAGCAACTACTGACCAGGAACCCGCTCTAAGGGATATACTGAAAACCTCCGGGCAATCAGGAAAATGACATGGTAAGAAGGAATCGCAACCTTTTAGTTGCAAGGCCGTGTAGAATGCTACTTTACGTATTCTACCTGGTTCAGCCCTGCCATCTTCTGAGTGTCGAAGAAGCCTTGTTCACTCATCCAATCGTCACTGAAAACTTTACTCATATACCTGGATCCGTGGTCCGGGAATATCAGGACCACTCGGGAATCCGCATTGAACTCTCCTTCTTCGGCAAATTGTCTCAGCCCCTGGGTTACCGCTCCACTGGTGTAACCAACAAACAGGCCTTCGGTGCGAGCCAGCTCTCTTGCCACATGGGCACTGGCCTCGTCTGTCACCTTGGTGAATTTGTCAATGACGTTGAAATCCGTGGCGGTCGGAATGAGGTTTTTACCCAGACCTTCTATTCGGTAGGGATAAATTTCTTCCGGATCAAACTCCTGGGTTTCATGGTATTTTTTCAAAACAGAACCATACGCATCGATTCCGAGTATGCGGATATCTGGATTCTGCTCCTTGAGAAAACGAGCCGTTCCTGAAATGGTTCCACCCGTACCGCTACAAGCCAGCAGATGGGTGATTTTCCCTTCTGTCTGCTTCCAGATCTCAGGACCGGTGGTCAGGTAATGTGCCTCCAGGTTCAGGTCATTGAAATATTGGTTGATATAGATCGAACCTTTAATTTCTTCATGCATGCGACGCGCCACCTGATAATACGAACGCGGGTCATCTGCCGATACATTGGCCGGACAAACGTAAACCTTAGCTCCCATGGCCCGCAGCATATCGATTTTATCCTGCGAAGATTTAGAACTCACGGCCAGGATGCATTCGTAGCCTTTCACGATGCTGACCATTGCAATACTAAAGCCAGTGTTTCCGGAAGTGGTTTCAATGATGGTGTCACCGGGCTTTAAAATGCCTTTTTTCTCGGCTTCTTCTATGATATGCAGTGCAATTCGATCCTTGGTGGAATGTCCTGGATTGAATGCCTCTACCTTGGCGTAGAAGTCACCCGGTATATCTTTGGTAATTTTCTCTAAGTGAATCAGCGGTGTTTTACCGATTAACTGTAATACGTTATCGTACACTTGTAAGTCTTCTCTCATATCTGAAGTTTACTTAGTATGTAGCTGTCCTCCTGAATAATCATCAAAAACACAACCGCAAAAACGAAGCAAATTTAAAGCAAAAAAAACTATTATTCGTAAATTCCTTCTAAATCTAACAAAAAGGCATACTCTTCCGCCACCTCTTTTAAGGCTTCAAATCGTCCCGAGGCTCCGCTGTGACCGGCATCCATGTTGGTATGGAAAAGTATGACATTATTATCCTTTTTGAGCTCCCGAAGCTTTGCCACCCATTTGGCAGGTTCCCAATACTGCACCTGAGAATCGTGATATCCCGTGGTAACCAGCATATTGGGATACTCCTGCGCCACCACGTTATCATAGGGGGAATAAGATTTCATATAATGATAATATTCCTCCTGGTTGGGATTCCCCCATTCGTCATATTCCCCGGTAGTCAGCGGGATGCTGTCATCGAGCATGGTCGAAAGCACATCGACAAAGGGAACAGCGGCCAGTAGGCCGTTGTACAGCTCCGGGGCCATGTTGGCCACAGCACCTATAAGCAGCCCACCTGCAGATCCGCCACTGGCATAAAGGTGCTTTGGGCTGGTGTATCCCTCTTTGATAAGATGTTTGGAACAGGCGATAAAATCAGTAAAGGTGTTCTTTTTCCGAAGCAGTTTTCCGTCCTCATACCACTGTCGTCCCAGATACTCCCCTCCCCTTACATGGGCCAGCGCAAAAATGAACCCCCGATCCAGTAGACTCAGGCGAACTGAGGAGAAATACGGGTCGATCGTGGATCCGTATGATCCGTAGGCATATTGCAAAAGTGGATTTTGGCCATTTTTCTCCAGGCCTTTGCGATAAACCACACTCATCGGAATTTTTGTACCGTCCGGGGCTGTTGCCCAAATCCGCTCAGAGATGTAATTATTCTTATCGAAATCCCCTCCTAAAACCTGCTGCTCTTTCTTTATTTCCTTCTCCCGGGTGTCCATATTGAAATCCACCACGGTGGTGGGGGTGGTCAGAGAGTTATAGGTATACCGCAGAATATTGGTATCAAAATCCGGGTTGGTAGAAGTAAAAGCAGTATAGGTTTGATCGTCAAAGGGAATGTCGTAGGCCTCCTGGGTTTCCCAATTGATAACCTTGATACGGCTAAGACCCTCCTGGCGCTCCGATACCACCAAATACTTCTTAAAAAGATCGATATCCTCCACAAGAACCTCCTGGCGATGTCCAATGACATCTGTCCAGTTTTCCGCTTCAGTGTTGGAGAGGGAGGTCTTCATCAGTTTGAAGTTGGTTGCTCCGTCCTTGTTGGTCAGAATATAAAAGTGGTCTTTATAGTGCGATATGGAGTACTCCAGGCCTCTGATACGCTCCTGAACCACCTGAAACTCCCCTTCGGGTTTATTGGCATCCAAAAACCGGTACTCACTGGTGAGGGTACTGTTGGAACCGATTATAATAAACTGCTGAGACTTGGATTTATAGACAAAGGTGTGGAAAGTTTCGTCTTTCTCCTGATAAACCACCTGGTCCTCTTGGGGGTCGCTGCCCAAAATGTGTTTATAGATTCGATCCGGTCGGAGGGTTTCGGGATCTTTTCGGGTATAGAAAAGGGTTTTATTATCATTGGCCCAGGTAGACCCTCCGGTGGTATTGTCAATTTTAAGAGGCAGAATTTGTCCTGTTTCCAGGTCTTTCACCTGAATATGGTATTGGCGCCGACCAACCTGATCCACAGCAAAAGCCGCGCGTTTGTTGTCGGGACTGACATTGATTCCTCCAAGCTTGAAAAATTCAAAACCTTCTGCCATTTCATTGACGTCAAAAAGAACTTCCTCCGGAGCATCCAAAGTTCCTTTTTTGCGGGAATAGATCGGATAATCCTTTCCCTTCTCATATCGGGTGAGATACCAGTACCCGTTGTATTTATAGGGGACGGACTGGTCATCCTCTTTGATTCGTGACTTCATTTCCTGAAAAAGGTCTTCTTGAAAGGCTTTGGTATGAGCCGTCATCTGATCATTATAGTCATTCTCCTGTTGCAGGTATTCCAGGACATCCGGGTGATCGCGCTCGCGCATCCAGAAGTAGTTATCGATTCTGACATCTCCGTGTTTTTCCAGTCTGGTTGGTATTTTTTTGGCAACCGGAGCAGGAATGTCCTTTCTGCTTGTCTTCATAAAATTCTTTTTTTCCAAACGCAAAGTTAGTCTTTCGCCAGAGGATTCCCATCGAAAAGTATTTAACCTTTGGTCAAGGGTTTTCCGGCCGGGTTTTGGTAATTTTGCCGGTAAACCATAAAACGCAGCCTTATGTTTGGAGATATGATGGGCATGATGAATCAAATCAAAGAGACCCAGCGAAAAGTAGAAGAAACCAAGAAAAGACTGGATACCGTCACCATGGAGGAGCAGTCTTCAGACGGATTACTAAAAGTGACCATTACTGCCAATAGAGAAATTAAAAATGTGAGCGTGGCAGATGAACTGCTTCAGGACAAGGAACAGCTGGAAGACTATCTGGTTCTCACCATGAACAAGGCGATTAAAAAAGCAGGGGAAGTTCACGAAGCGGAACTGGCAGCGGTGGCCAAAGAAGGCATGCCCAACATCCCGGGCCTGGATAATTTAATGCCGTAATTACAGAAAGACAGCACCAGCCGGGACTGTTACATTTCCTGTAATAGGGCCAAAAAGCGCTGGTGCATTTCCAGGGTGTAATCCAGGTGGGTTACAATCCGCAGGACGCCTTTGCCCATGGTGCTGATGCGCACCTGGTGCTGCTCCAGGTGGTCAAGAAACTCCTGATCGGAGCGTCCTTGCTGTAAACTAAAGATCACAATGTTGGTCTCCACGGGCTCCACAGCGCGGACCCACCGGGTCTTCTGTAGTTGTTGCGCAATTTCCCTTGCCCGAAGATGGTCTTCAGCCAGCCGTTCCACATGATGATCCAGGGCATATAGACCCGCCGCGGCGGCAAATCCTACCTGGCGCATGCCCCCTCCAAGAATTTTCCGGATGCGAAGCGCTCCGTCCATAAAACCTTTATTTCCAATGAGCACCGAACCCATGGGAGCTCCCAGTCCTTTGGAAAGGCAGATGGATATGGTATCAAAAAGTTTTCCGTACTGCAGCGCATCCTCCTGTTTTTCCACCAGAGCATTGAACAGGCGGGCTCCGTCCAGATGCAGTCCCAGGCCATGCCGATCACAAACTTCCCGAATTGCTTTTATTTCCTCCAGGTCATAACAAGCGCCCCCACCTTTGTTGGTCGTGTTCTCAAGACACACTAAACTGGTTAGGGGACTGTGATAGAAATCAGGGGGATTGATACTTTCTTCTACCTGAGAAGCCGTTATCATTCCGCGATTCCCCACCACCAGGCGACAGGAAACACCACTGTTGAAGGAAGCACCTCCACCCTCGAAGTTAAACACATGCGCCCACTGATCGCAAATTAGTTGCTCCCCAGGTCTGGTGTGTAGCTTAATGGCAGCTTGATTGGCCATGGTTCCGGATGGAAAAAACAGGGCCGTATCCATACCGAACATTTTTGCCAGCCGCTCTTCCAATGCATTGACACTGGGATCTTCCTTATAGACATCATCCCCTACCTCAGCGGCCATCATGGCCTGCAGCATTCCGGGGGTTGGTCTGGTAACAGTGTCACTTCTCAAGTCAATGGGCTGGAAGTCGGTTTTCTTCATGGGTGTATGTGTTTGGGGCAAATTTACTAAAGCTGCCTGAATATTTCATGCCTGGATCAACTAGCTGCGTCAGAGCAGACCAACTCCCATCGAGAACGACGGATTTGTTTAAAAAAGACTAAAGATTTAAAATTATCAGCATTAGGGTTTCCTTGCCAGCTCAATAATTCTATTTTTGCTGAAAACAGAATGATATGCTAAGCACGGAAAACATTAAGGACCTCAGAGATCGCCTGGTTGCGTTAAGGAGGTATCTTTGACATTGATGCCAAGGAAATTGAAATAAGAAACCTGCAGGAAAAGACCCTTGCCCCTGACTTCTGGGAAGATTCTAAAAAGGCGGAATTACTGCTGAAGGAACTGAACTCCGAGAAACAGTGGGTGGATGATTTTATGCAGGCTGCCAATAGCGTGGATGAACTGGAGGTCATGCTGGAATTCCTTCAGGAAGGCGCGGCTTCCCAGGAAGAGGCCGAAGCCCTTCACCAGGAAACCATAGGCCTGATTGAGGATCTGGAATTTACCAACATGTTATCGGATGAAGGCGACAGCCTTAGCGCAGTTCTTCAAATCACCGCCGGGGCCGGAGGAACGGAAAGTTGTGACTGGGCCGGAATTCTGATGCGCATGTACCTGCGCTGGGCAGAAGACCGCAAATTCAAGGTCCGGGAACTGAACTACCACGAAGGAGATGTTGCCGGTATAAAAACCGTCACACTGGAAATCGAGGGGGAATATGCTTTTGGCTGGCTCAAAGGGGAGAACGGCGTCCACCGATTGGTGCGAATATCTCCATTTGACAGCAATGCCAAGCGGCACACTTCTTTTGCCTCTGTGTATGTCTATCCTCTGGCGGATGACTCCATTGAAATTGAAGTCAATCCATCGGATTTGTCCTGGGAAACCATGCGTTCTTCTGGAGCGGGTGGACAGCACGTTAATAAGGTAGAAACGGCCGTTCGTTTGCGCCACGCTCCTTCGGGAATCATCGTGGAGAATTCAGAGACCCGCTCGCAGCATGAAAACCGGGCAAAGGCCTTGCAACTACTCAAGAGCCAGTTGTATGAGATCGAGCTTAAAAAGCGCCAGGCCGCACGTGAGGAAATAGAAGCTTCCAAAATGAAAATTGAATGGGGCTCCCAAATCCGAAACTACGTGCTTCACCCTTATAAAATGGTGAAGGATGTGCGTACAGGTGAAGAATCCACCAATGTGGATGCGGTATTGGACGGAGAAATCGATCCTTTTCTAAAGTCATTCCTGATGATGATGGGCCAGCGCTCAGAAGATTAATTGGTAAGGGAGGCCTCAGGGCCTCCTTTTCTCTTGGTCTCCACCAAAAGACCTGGGCCCCAAGAGATCAAAAAATGCTTCACCACCCATTAACACGTCAAGCGGCAGAGATTTCTTAAATTGCAACTTCAATTTAAAAGAGCCTTTAAAATGATCACAATTTACCATAATACACGTTGTCGCAAATCACGGGAAGGTCTTGAAGTTCTTCAATCTTCCGGGAAGGAATTCGAAATCCGGGAATACCTCAAAGACCCCTTATCCGAGGAGGAAATAAAGCAGCTGCTGAAAAAGCTGGGAATGGCTCCCATGGAACTGATGCGAACCGAAGAGAAACTTTGGAAAGAGCAGTACAGAAATCGAGACCTGAGCGATGCAGAACTTATCCAGGTGATGCAACAGAATCCCCGCCTCATTCAGCGCCCCATCGTGGAGACACCCGAAAAAGCTGTGGTAGGCCGACCGGCATCCAATATTTCGGATTTGCTCTTTTGATCCCGGACTCTTTCCCCTCCCCTGCCCCCGGGTTAAGAGAATTTAACCGGGGTGAGAATCAGTTTTAACCCACGCTTAACGGCGGGATTCATTCGATTTGTTACTTTTAAAAGAAAAGCAGATGAGGAGATTGAAGGAGCGGGAAGTAATGATTCTGCTATTTCTGCTGGCTGTGGTGGCCACGGTGGGCCTTTACCACAAATCCCGGCGAAGCTCACCCAAACACGAGCTATTAAAAATTGCACGGGAAACAGCGGCCATGTGGCAACACGAACTGGAACTTACAGCCACCCAGCACAGGCAAGTAGGAACGGTGATTACTACCTATTCAGGTAAGAAAAATCAAATTCTGACTTCCAATCTAAACCAGGAGACACTGGCCAGAACGTTGAAGGCTCTTCAATTGCAGGAGCAGAGTAAAATGGCCGATATCCTGACTAAAGAGCAGTATAAGAAGTACTTACATCTTACAAGGATGCGGATTTTTGGGCAGCAAACCGACCTGGTTAGTTAATAATGTAGGTGAACGCCACATTTTTTTAAAAATAAGGGCGTCTGCTTTAAACCTTTCGATCTTTTTTCTGTCAAAGAAAAAATGCTAATTATGACCTCTAGACACCCAGTGCACTCATTAGGTGCCCTTTTTCTCTTTTTATTTATTTCCATAACGGCCTT
>JAJUIC010000107.1 GCA_029265595.1 Flavobacteriaceae bacterium | reverse complement strand
TATTATCACGGTCCTTTCGATTTTGGTTCCCGGACTGGTACTGGTGTTGATGTTGATGCCGGAGCGATTTGATCTTGTAGATGCCCAGGTGGGTACCTTTCCTTTCTTCCATGCGGTTCTCAATGGGATTACCGCTTTATTATTGATACTGGGGTATCGGTTGATGCGAAAAAGGGATTTTATTGCGCATCGCAATGTCATGATTACAGCTTTTGTGCTCTCCACGGTATTTTTATTGAGTTACGTAATTTCAAAAGCCAGCAACGATCCGGTACCTTATGGAGGTGAAGGTATTCTGAGGTATGTTTATTTCTTTGTGTTGATCACACACATACTGCTATCAGCCGTGATCGTGCCTCTGGTTTTGTTTACCATGTACCGGGGACTCACCGGGCAATATCAGAAGCATGCGCGGATTGCCAGGTGGACCTTTCCAGTCTGGCTTTATGTAGCCATTACCGGTGTTCTTGTCTATTTGTTTATGATGCCTTATTATTAGGCGCTGCCAGGGCTGGGGCTGTTCCCAAAAAATTAATGCTATGAAATCTAGAACCTTATTGATTGTTTTCATTTTGTTACTTCTACCGGTTGCCATGGAGGCACAATGTTCCATGTGCCGGGCCGTTCTTACAGCCAATGCAGATGATTCGCCTGCAAAAGGGATTAACGACGGCATTATATATCTAATGGCCTTTCCTTACATCTTAATGGCAGGAGTAGGCTTTGCGGTTTGGCGTTCTTACAAGAAGCGAAAGGCCCAGGATTGATTTCTTCTTAATATTCTTGTAACAAAACTCGGAAAACGGAGTCTTACCACTAGGAAGCCCGGTAAATTGAACCGGATTTATGCTGCACTTTTCAGAAACGATCTGATTTGTTGCGAAACGTGTAACAATAGGAGTGCATGTTAGACTTATGTTTCACAACCCGAGTTATGAAAAAAATTATTCTTTCTGCCCTATGCTTTACTTTAGGTTTCACATCCATGGCCCAGAAGAGGCAATGGAGCCTTCAGGAATGTGTGGAGCATGCCCTTGAGAACAACATTTCAATCAAACAGTCAGAACTGGATCTGGAACTTTCCGGATTGGATAGAAGAGATGCAATTGGCAGCTTTATCCCCAGTATCAACGGTTCGGCATCAACGGCCTGGAATACCGGTCTGACTACCGATGTTACTACCGGAATTCTACAGACCCAGACGACCCGTAACTTCTCAGCCGGAGTAACTGCCAGTCTGATGCTCTTTGACGGTCTGAGAAACTTTAAGAGCGTACAACGAGCTAAAATGGCCCAGCTTGCCAGTCGCTACTCCCTGGAACTCATGAAGGACGACATTGCCCTTTTGGTGGCCAATTCTTACCTTCAGGTCTTATTTAATAAAGAGAACCTCAAAGTAATTAATGCCCAGCATGAGATTACACGCCAGCAAATGGAGCGCACCCAGGAACTGGTGTCGGCAGGAGCTGTGCCAAGGGGGGATCTGCTGGAGATCAGGGCCAACTACGCCAACGAGGAACAGCGGATGATCGTTGCCGAGAATGAAGTGCGTGTTTCCCTTATTGCCCTGGCGCAGTTACTACTCATTAAGGATTATGAAAACTTCGATATTGAGGATGAGGGTTACCAGGTAATCCCCTCGGAAGTGATGCAGGTACCGGCCTCCGAAGTGGTGGATCGGGCAACTGATGAGCGGTACGAGATAAAAGTGGCAGAGGAGCAAATGCGTATTGCTGAAAAAGATATTGAACTGGCCAGAGGAGCATATTATCCCACCATTGGTGCTTTTTTTAACTACAACACCCGTGAGTCAGGAATGGGCCGCGTGGTGGGTGTCGGAATCGATCCGGATGAGCCTTATCGGCAAATAGGTGTAGTGGAATCTACTGGAGAGTCGGTAGTTGCCCCCAATACAGTTACGGAAATTGGCAATCCGCTGCCGTTCTTCCGCCAGCTGGAACTCAATGACGGGATTTCCTACGGAGCCCAGATCAATATTCCCTTTCTCAATGGATTCAGTGCCAGGAACTCGGTACGCAGGAGTGAGATTAATGCGCGCAGAGCGGAATATCAGTTAGAACAGGCCAAACTGGATCTGGAGTCCAACGTGTACCAGGCCTATGTGGATGCACAGGGTGCAATGAAGGCCTATCAGGCTGCCCAGGCTGCCTTGGAGGCCCAAGAGTTGGCCTTTGAATATGCCACCGAGCGCTATGAGGTTGGAATGACCACCGCTTTTGAATATAGCCAAAGCCAGTTCGAATACGAAAACGCCCAGACAGAGGCCTTAAGAACCAAATACGATTACATCTTTAAACTAAAAGTTCTTGAACTTTATTTTGGAGTTCCAGTTACCGATCTAAAATTTTAATTCAATGAAGAAAAAGACACTTTATATCATTATAGGTATTGCCGTTGTTTTAATCATAGTCCTTCTGGCCGGTAAGAAGGCAGGTTGGTTCGGGAGTTCCGGGAATTTCAAACAAGTTGAGACCGCTGTTGTTCAAAAAGTAGACATCATAGAGACTGTCGCTGCAACCGGAAAGATACAGCCGGAGGTCGAAGTCATGCTATCGTCCGAAGTATCAGGTGAGATCATTGAACTTCCGGTTAAGGAGGGCCAGTTAGTTGAAAAAGGAGATTTACTGGTACGAATCAACCCTGACATCTATCAGTCTGCTTTGAAACGCAGTGAGGCAAGCTTACAAAATATGAGGGCAAACCTTGCCCAGGCGGAAGCCAGTCTAAAGGAGGCGGAGCAAAATTATCAGCGAAATAAAAGTCTTTTTGAAAAGGGGATTATTTCGCGTGCGGAATGGGAGCAGATTCAATCCTCCTATGAGGTCGCCCAGGCCGTCAGAGAGTCCGCTTATTTTAATGTACAAAGCTCTGATGCCACTGTAGATGAAGCTAGAGATAATCTGGCCAGAACAAACATTTACGCTCCTATGAGGGGAACGATTTCCTCCCTGAGTGCGGAACTCGGAGAGCGCGTTGTGGGAACGCAGCAAATGGCCGGTACCGAGATTATGAGAGTAGCGAATCTGGCCAACATGGAGGTGGAAGTGGAAGTGAACGAGAACGACATTGTAAAAGTCTCCATAGGCGATTCTACCATCGTAGAAGTTGATGCCTATATGCGAGAGGAGTTCAAGGGAATTGTTACTGAAATATCCAACTCTGCTTCGGCAGAACTTACTGCGGATCAGGTGACCAACTTCAATGTGAAGGTCCGTATTCTTGAAGATTCTTATAAGCATCTGACGGAAGGGCAGCCGGAGAATTTCTCGCCTTTCCGGCCCGGAATGACCGCTACGGTGGATATCATTACCGATGCGCAGCGAGGCATTGTGGGAGTACCTATTAGTGCGATTGTGGTAAAAACCGATACTGCAGCGGCAGGTTCCGATGCACAGCGATATGAAGCCGTATTTGTGAAGGAAGGTGACCGGGCTCAATTGCGCAGGGTAGAGACCGGAATTCAGGATCAAAGCATGATTGCCATACTCTCGGGATTGGAGGAAGGAGAGGAAGTGATTACCGGTCCGTATCATCTGGTTACCAATAATCTTAAAGACGATGATCAGGTGGAAGTAATATCTAATCCCTAAATTTGCCGCTGAATTATCCGGACCCGGGTATGTAGCCCGACCTTATCCGGATTCAGAAAGGCGACTATGGCAAGGATCTTAAATATTGAGACCACCACGACCAATTGCTCCGTTTCCCTGGGGGAAGATGGCGAGGTGGTCGGAGTTAAAGAAAATAACAGTAGTAAATACTCCCATGCGGAGAGCCTGCATGTTTTTATTTCCCAGTTACTGAAAGAACACCAGTGGGAGGTCTCCGATCTGGATGCAATCGCTGTCAGTATGGGTCCCGGGTCCTACACCGGATTGCGCATTGGTGTTTCCACTGCCAAAGGTTTAAGTTATGCTCAGGAAGTGCCTCTGATTGGGATCTCTACCCTTAGAGTACTGTCGCTGCAGGTGGATAAGGAAGTTGATTATATTGTGCCTATGTTAGATGCGCGCCGTATGGAAGTTTATACTGCGGTGTATGATGCCCAGGGAACAGAAATCGCTGAGGTGCGGGCTTTGATTCTGGATGAGAATTCTTTTTCAGACTTACTTTCAAAAGCCAGGGTAGCTTTCATTGGGGATGGAGTGGCAAAATTCGAGGAACTGTGTAAACACCCCAACGCTATTATGATCCATGGGAAACTGCCCTCTGCCAGAAATATGGTAGGGCTTTCGCAGCAGAAGTATAAGACTCAGAGCTTTGAAGATGTGGCTTATTTTGAGCCCTACTATCTAAAGGAATTCATCGCAGGAGGAGCTAAGAATCAGCGTTAATAAATGGCCAGTAGCCACAGAACAAAAAATGGCCCGGTACGGGGCCATTTTAGTTTGTAGGAGTGATGAAATATTACTCCCTGGGACTTTTTACCAGTTCCTGCCCCGTTTGATCAGAATCCCCCGATACCAGATGAATCTCCCGCTGTGGTAGCGCAATCTCCACACCGGCTTCTCCGAGCCTTTTCGGAGCTTGTTCGAGCGTATACCAATGGCATTCCCAGAAGTTCTCATTGGCCGCCCAGAATCGAACAGAGAGGTTCACGGAGCTCTCAGTAAGGTCTCCGACAACCACTGCTGGCGCCGGATCCTTCATGATACCTTCCTGCTCCTGCATCAGGCTCAATAATATTTCCCGGGCCTTTTTGATATCACTGTTGTAGGTAATTCGGATGGTGATGGCATCTCGCCGAATTCCTTCTCCCGAATAGTTAATGATGTTCTCATTGGAGAGTTCGCCATTGGGTAAGACAGCTAGTTGGTTTCCAAAGGTGTTGAGTTTGGTATAGAACAGGGTGATTTCCTTCACACTGCCGGAAACACCATTGACCTCGATCCAGTCACCCAGCCTAAACGGCTTTAGGAGAATAATTAGCACACCCCCGGCAAAATTTGAGAGAGAACCCTGCAGTGCGAGGCCGACAGCCAATCCTGCAGCTCCTAGGGCTGCTATAAGGGAGGTGGTTTCAATTCCAATTTGGTTGATGACCATAATGAAGAGCATGATCTTCATCCCCCAGTTCAGGATGGTTACTATGAAGTTTTCCAGGGCTTTATCCGTCTGTCTCTTCTGAAACATTTTCCGGACATATTTTAAAACAAACTTGATGAGCCACCACCCGATGATCAGTAACAGCACAGCACCTATCAAATCTGGAATGAAATCAATTATACGCTCAATAAAACGGTGAAGGTAATTTTCAAAGGCATCAAGTTGTTCCATAGTAAATTGATTATTTTTAAAGTGGGTAATTCATCTTTTTGAGTTGGCTAAAAATAGGGGAATACTAGAGAAAACACAAGCTAACTGGGGTTTCCTTTTCACTTCAGTGTTTTCAGACCTATGCTAAGTGAGTGTTTTTTAAAACTGCCAGTGATATCTCCGGCATGGATTGGGTCCAACTTAATATTATCCTGTCTTGGGATTTGAAAAACAGCTTGGTAATCTACTGATAGCATACAGGAAACCTTATAGTAAAAAAAATCCTCGTAATTTGCATCGAAATTGCCTATTATGGAAGAAGCCTATCTGCTCATTCTGTTCGCATTAATCTGGTTGGCCGTTACGGATCTGGTTGTCGGAGTCAGTAATGATGCCATCAATTTTTTGCATTCGGCAGTAGGTTCTAGAGCTTTTCCTCTTAAGAAGATTCTGATTGTTGCCAGTATTGGAATAGCCTGTGGGGTACTGTTTTCCAGTGGGCTGATGGAGGTAGCCCGAAAAGGCATTTTTATTCCAAGCGCCTTTTCCTTTGAAGAAATCATGGTGATTTTTTTGGCTGTCATGATTACAGATGTCATTCTCCTGGATTTTTTTAATTCGCTGGGGCTACCTACCTCTACTACCGTGGCCATTGTTTTTGAACTCCTGGGAGCTGCGGTAGTTGTTGCTGTTTTCAAGGAATTAAGTGCAACGGGTAGCGTGGGAGGTGTTTTGGACTACATCAATACCTCAAAAAGCGTGGAGATCATTTTTGGAATTTTGCTCTCCATCGTACTGGCCTTTATACTTGGTGCCATTGTACAATATATTTCCAGACTTGTACTGACCTTCCACTTTGACCAAAATCTCAAGTACTTTGGTGCAATATTCGGAGGAGGTTCCCTCACGGCACTTTTTTACTTTCTGTTACTGAAAGGGGTTCAGACCATAGATTTTTTTCCCGCAGATATCAGAGAACTATTGTTTAAGGACAGCTGGCTGGTGCTCTTGGTGGGCTTTGTAGTACTTAGCCTCCTTTCCTACGCACTGATCAAATGGCTAAAGGTCCATATCCTGAAACTAGTCATAGTTGTAGGGACCTTTGCGTTGGCCCTGGCCTTTGCTGCCAATGATCTGGTGAATTTTATTGGTGTCCCGGTTGCTGCCTGGCAGTCCTTTGGGCTATGGCGGGAAGCCTACCTGGTAAGCGGGGTGACGCCTTCGGAATTTCCCATGAACGGATTGGAGGGCGAAGTAGCAACACCTTATCTGCTTCTTGTGTCAGCAGGGGTGGTGATGATCCTGACCCTGTGGTTTTCTAAAAGAGCACAGGCCGTGGTTCAGACGGGGGTAAATCTCTCCCGGCAAGGCTATGGTAGAGAGCGGTTTTCACCCAACTACCTCTCCCGGAGCATAGTCAAACAAACGGTTTTCTTAGCAGATGTACTGAGAAGTATTATG
>JAJUIC010000174.1 GCA_029265595.1 Flavobacteriaceae bacterium | reverse complement strand
GGTGTCGTAAAAGAGGCGGAAGTTGGAGTCGCCATCTCCCTGATAGTTTTTAGCAGCGTTAATTCCTCCCTGAGCGGCAATGGAGTGTGCACGCCGTGGAGAATCCTGGTAGCAGAACGTTTTTACGTTGTACCCCAGCTCAGCCAGGGTGGCCGCTGCACTACCTCCGGCAAGGCCGGTTCCTACCACTATAATATCAATATTTCTCTTGTTGGCAGGATTTACAAGATTGATGTTGTTCTTATGGAGTTCCCATTTATCGGCCAAAGGGCCAGCGGGTATTTTTGCATCTAATACTGCCATGACTTAAATTGTTTCTAAAATGAAATAGATATAGAAAGGTATGATTGCAAATAGCAGCGGTACGATAATAGAAAAAGCTACGCCTATTTTCCTTATTGCTCTATTGTATTTAGGATTGTTAATTCCAAGAGACTGGAACCCACTCCCAAATCCGTGGTAAAGGTGGAAGGCGATTGCTACCATTGCAATGAGATAAATAAATGCCCAGACCAGTCCCATAGAAGGATCCTGAAAGGTTTTAACCGTAAGGGTGTAAAGGTCCTTAACTTCCATTCCGTTGGCTGTGGTGTAATAGGTATCATCCAACCCGCCAAACTTCATTTCACCCCAGAAGTTAACCAGGTGAATGACGATAAATGCCAGAATGACCGTTCCAAGTATTCCCATGTTTCTGGAAGACCACTTGGTATTGGTCTGCGGCTTGAAACTAACATAAGGCTCGGGCCGGGCTTTGCGATTGTTGATCGTTAACACAATTCCGTCGATCACGTGAAAAATAATACTGGCGAACGTGATAATGGATAGCAATTGAACCGCCGGATTGGTGGTCATAAATAGTGCATATTCATTGAATTGATCTCGAGCACCATCTGCTGAACTCAGCAGCTGGAGGTTTCCAGCGAGGTGCCCTACCAGAAATAAACAAAGGAAAAGGCCGGTGAAAGCCATCCAATATTTTTTTGCAAGGGATGACTTTAAAAGCGCTGATTTTGCCATAAAGATGAAAAGTTATTTGATAAGTAGAGCAAATTTACGCCCCTTTGGATTCATTAACAAACTTTGCAGTTCTTTCGGTCTTTATTTAGAACGCATGTAAATAGGGAGGCTTTTTCCTGAACTTGAAGGTTTTAAACCATTGATTTGGCTCTTTTGACCGAACTCTCCAGCCGTTTTTTAAAAAGCGCGGTTGGCGGGAGCGGTAGCTGCACAATCCTCAAACGGACCGAGAGAAGAGATCCCATGGATCTCAAGGTCTTTCTCTTTTTTATTCCTAATTTTGTGGGAATTTAAAATGATTTTTTTATGAAATATGATCCTATAGATCGCCAGCTCTTTATAAAAAACCGCAAGAACTTTATGGGCCAAATGCGGTCGGGAAGCCTTGCTGTTTTCAATTCCAACGACATTTATCCCATTAGCGCAGACAGCACCATGCCTTTTCAACAGGCACGTGATATTTTTTATCTCTCGGGCGTCGATCAGGAGAACAGCATTTTGGTGTTGTTTCCGGATGCCCCTAATGAAAAGCACCGGGAGATGCTATTCCTTACCGAAACCAACGATCATATCGCGGTGTGGGAAGGTGAAAAACTTACCAAGGAAAAAGCCTTTGAAATCTCCGGGGTCCAGAACGTTTATTGGCTGCAGGAATTTGACCGCGTCTTTTTTGAAGTGATGACACAGTGTGATACGGTCTACTTCAACACCAACGAACATTACAGGGCCAATGTGGAGACAGAGACCCGGGAGGACCGGTTTATTAAATGGTGTAAGGACCGTTATCCAGCACACCAGGTTGCCAAGAGCAATCCCATTCTTCAGCGTTTGCGATCTGTAAAGGATCCTATTGAATTAGATCTGATCCAGACAGCCTGTAACATTACAGAGAAAGCCTTTCGAAGAGTGCTCAAGTTTGTAAAACCTGGGGTATATGAGTATAACATTGAGGCAGAATACATGCATGAGTTCCTCAATAACCGCTCTAGAGGCTTTGCTTATACCCCTATTATAGCCAGCGGGAATAACGCCAATGTGCTTCACTATGTTCAGAACAATCAACAGTGTAAGGAAGGCGATCTTCTGTTACTCGATACCGGTGCGGAATATGCCAATTATGCCAGTGATATGACTCGAACCATTCCGGTTTCAGGAAGATTTACACCACGTCAGAAGGAAGTATACAATGCCGTGAACAGGGTGAAGAAGGAAGCTCAGAAGATGTTGATTCCCGGAACCGACTGGACCGAGTATCACAAAGAAGTGGGGCGGATCATGACCTCAGAGCTCCTTGGATTGGGATTGTTGGATAAAGCAGACGTTCAAAACGAAAATCCCGACTGGCCTGCCTACAAAAAATATTTTATGCACGGGACCTCTCATAACCTGGGACTGGACACGCATGATTACGGGCTGATCACAGAGCCCATGCAAGCCAACCAGGTTTATACAGTGGAGCCGGGAATTTACATTCCTGCAGAAGGCTTCGGGATCCGACTGGAAGATGATCTGGTGATTCAAAAGGAAGGGGAACCCTTTAATCTAATGGCCAACATTCCTATAGAGGTTGAGGAGATTGAAGAGATTATGAATTCTTAGTTGCAATAAGATACCAATAAGAAGGGGCTCCAATGGGTTCCTTTTTTTATTATCCGGTCTTAAAGAATTCTTAATGGTAAATGTTCATGGCGACCCAGGGGAAGGAGCGATCTTTGGGGAACGCATTAAATAATTTTCATTCCGCTAATTTTGGAATAAGAGTTGTAAGGCCTAATGTGCTCATTATTAGCTGTTATGATGTCATCCATAAGTATAGGTTCATTAGGAGAGAAGATTTCTTTCAGAAGTCACGGGGAGGGGTCGCCTCTGGTGCTGCTTCATGGTTTCTTGGAATCTTCCCTCATCTGGTCGGATCTGGAAAAGACCTGGTCCCGGAAGCGACAGGTGGTCTGTGTTGACCTGCCGGGGCATGGTGCATCCGATGTCCTTGCCGCGGAACATGGTATGGAACTGATGGCGCAATCCGTAATGACTGTTTTAGACCATTTGAAGCTTTCTCAGGTTGAGCTCCTGGGACATTCCATGGGCGGATATGT
>JAJUIC010000154.1 GCA_029265595.1 Flavobacteriaceae bacterium | reverse complement strand
GGTCAGCATGCCGGTCTCCTCCTTAGCCCGTTGCAGCCACTGCAGCCCCAGAGCTCCCACGCCCTCGAAATTCCCGGGACGCGTTCGGGGTTTCCAGATTCCGGCTCGCAGCACCGTGGCATCCGTATCCTTGAGCTGATGCGCGATTTTCAACACCTGCTCCTCTGTTTCGGCACTACAGGGTCCAGCAATGACCAGCGGGTGTTTTAAATTAAAGGCATCAAGCCATCCTCTTAATTCTTTTCGGTTTTCCATTTTTTAGGGTTGTAAATTTTTAGTGGTTTTTATTTCAATAGGTTCTTTTCCAAGTAACGGCTTCAGTACATTGGCCCGCTTCATATCCTGATATAAGTCTTGATATTGCTCCTGTTCCAGACTCTTCCTGAAATCCTGTAAATGCATGATGTACAAATCAAGCGCCTCCAGGACCGGTTCCCTGTTCTGCTCCAGGATGGGCACCCACATATCAGGAGAGCTTTTGGCCAGACGCACGGTAGATTCAAATCCACTTCCTGCCAAATCCAGGATATTACGTTCATCCTGCTCCTTTTCCAGTACGGTATTCCCTAGCATAAAGGAACTGATATGCGAAAGGTGAGAAACGTAGGCAAGATGCCGGTCGTGTTCCTCTGGATGCATATGCCGAATCTCCAGACCCAGCTCTTCAAACATTTCCAGCGCATCTTGCAGTAAATTCTCATCTGTTTTCTCCACCTCACACAGCACCATTTTCTTGTTTCGGTACAAATGGGCAAAGGCTGCGGATGGTCCGGAAAACTCCGTTCCCGCGATGGGGTGTGCCGCCAGAAAATTTTTCCTGCGGGGATGGTTCGCTACGCTCCTGCATAGCTTCTCTTTTGTCGACCCCATATCCATGACAAGGGTATTTTCAGTAGTCCGATCCAGCACCTGCTTTAGCAGTGTCGGCGCCACATTTACAGGAACCGCCAGGATTACAAGGTCCATTTCTTTCACATCTTCCAGGGTACCGCTCCTGTGAATGATCCCTTGATCGAGTGCCTGCTGCAGGTGCTCCTTATCCTTATCCACTCCGGTAACCCGGATATTTGACCTGCCTTCCTGGAGCGCCAGGGCAAATGATCCTCCAATGAGTCCGGTTCCGATAATCATTAGGTTCATGACTGCGCTCTCTTTATTGCTTTTTCTATTACCTCCTCCGCTGCACAGAGGGAGAACCGAACATAGCCCTCTCCCTGACTTCCGAAAATCATACCCGGAGCGATAAAGATGTCCAATCCGTGCAATACCGTATCCACAAAACTTTCCGAGGTTTCTCCTGCAGGAACGCGGGCCCAGATAAACATCCCGGTTTGTTCTCCACTTGTAGTGCACCCCAGGGCCTGGGCAAGTTGCAACACTTTATCCCGCCGGCGTCTGTAGATGATGTTCTGCTCAGCAAACCAATCATCCGGCAATTCCAGTGCTGCAGTAGCTCCTGCCTGAAGTGGGTAAAACATGCCACTGTCCATATTTGATTTCACTTTCAAAACGGTCTTCAGGTGTTCTGAACTTCCGCTAAGCATTCCAATGCGCCATCCCGACATGTTGAAAGTCTTACTCAAAGAGTTCAATTCCATGGCCACTTCCTTGCTGCCCTCCACCTCCAGCAGACTTTTTTGGTGTTTGTTCAGGATAAAACTGTAAGGATTATCATTTACCACCAGAATGTTATGCTCCCGGGCAAAATTCACAATGGCCTCGAACAGTCCGTCAGGCGCCGGAGATCCGGTTGGCATATGAGGATAGTTCACCCACATGAGTTTCACGCGGCTCAAATCCTGCTGCTCCATCTGGTAAAAATCCGGCAACCATCCATTCTCTTCCGTGAGTTCATAGAAAAGTGGTTCTGCTCCTACTAATTCAGTGACAGCCTTATAGGTAGGATATCCGGGATTTGGAATCAAGACCTGGTCCCCCGCATTGAGAAAAGCCATGGAAATATGAAGAATCCCCTCCTTGCTTCCCATCAGTGGCAGGACTTCCGCATCTTCCAACTCCACCTTGTAATGTCTGGAGTAAAAGTTACGCATCGCCTGCCGTAGCCGGGGCTGTCCCTTATAGGGCTGATACTGGTGAGCGCCCTCATGGGTCAGCGCCTGAATCAGGGCCTGTACTACATGGGTGGGCGGCGCCAGGTCCGGGCTGCCGATTCCTAGGTTGATAATATCTTTCCCGCTTGCCTGCAGGGAGCGAACTTCTTCTAATTTTTGCGAGAAGTAATACTCGCGAAGTTGTGTTAAACGTTCTGCCTGAATCATTACATTCGATTTTTATAAATTCCCATCAGTTCGATTAGTTCCGTATGTTCTGCCAGCGCCTCCAGCACCGCACTGAGCTTTTTATCACTGCTAAAGAGTACATCCATAAAAAAGGCATATTTCCATGGAACATCGGGTATGGGCAAGGATTGAATTTTAGTCAGATCAAGGCCACCGGCATGGATAACAGCCAGCACTTCGGAGAGGCTGCCGGGTTTATGACTGAGTTCCATTTTCAAAGAAGCTTTGTCGGCTCCGGATATTTTTTCTGTTTCATCCCGCTCCAGGATCAGGAATCGCGTGGTATTGGATTTCATACTGTGTATGTCCGCAGCCAAAATCTCCAACCCGTACAACTCCGCCGCTACGTCTGCAGCTACCGCCGCTACGCCCTTTAATTGCTCATCCGCAATTCGTTTGGCTACTGCCGCTGTATCAGTATCTTCCACCAGCCTTAGATGTCGTTGTTGATCAAAAAATTGACCACATTGAAGAAGCGCCATGGGATGAGAAGCCACCTCTGTAAGATCCTGCAGTTTCTGACCCGGTAAAGCCATCAGATTCATGCGAATGGGCAGGAAGTGCTCCCCTCTGACCTTGAACTTGTACTGATCCATCAAGGTATAGTTTGGAAGAATAGAACCGGCAGTGGAGTTTTCTATGGCCATGACAGCACGATCCGCCTGGCCCTGCGCCAGACACCTGGCCAGCTCTCCAAATGAAGCACACTCTAAAATTGGAGTCTGCGGACCGAAATACTCCCTGACCACCTGATGGTGAAAGGATCCTTTGATACCCTGAATGGCTATGGGTTGTGACATTGTTTAATTTTTGGTCAAAAAAAAATCCCGATGAAACATCGGGATTCTCTAAATATGATTTTACTAAATTGTTTACATACCGCTCCCGATTCTATTTCCTGTGTAGAAATAAAAGTAATAATAGAAAGCGTTCCAAGTAAACAAATTGTTCATCTCTCTTGTTTGAATCAGCTAATGTAGGAATTAAATTTTAACCACCAAATCAGTTCCATTAAAATTTTATTTAGAAGAGCTTTTTTAGATGGGTTTAATTCTTGTGATTCCCTAAGCCGCTTTGGATCCGGCTGAATCCTTGCGGAAGATTTCTCCTTTTTTCAGTTTCGTATTGTAATCTTTTAAATCACGTCTAACCTCCCCTGATAAAATATAGAGCCCAATCAGATTCGGAACAGCCATCGTCAGAATCATCATATCGGCAAAATCCAATACGGCCCCCAAGCCTACGGAAGCTCCGATGATCACGAAAATGAGGAACAGTACTTTATAAATCATTTCGCTTCGCACGCTTCTTCCAAAAAGGTACGTCCATGCGCGCATGCCGTAATACGACCAGGAAATCATGGTAGAAAGGGCAAAAAGCAAGACTACAATAGACAATACAAAGGGAAACCAGGAGATCACGGTTGCAAAGGCCGCTGAAGTCAGTTCCACTCCTCCGACACCCTGGACTTCATGCATTCCACTGAAAATCAACACCAGAGCAGTCATGGTACAGATCAGCACCGTATCAATGAAAGGC
>JAJUIC010000082.1 GCA_029265595.1 Flavobacteriaceae bacterium | reverse complement strand
GGATTCGATTCCCCCGGATACTGCCCTGAGCGACACGGTTCGAATCGCCAATGACAGCCTGGAGTACGAAATCATTATTATTGATCCCGGGTATGCAACCTTTTTATACTCCAAAGCGCGCCCGGAAGGTTATTACAGCCAGGCATATCTGGAAAACAAAAATCAGTTCTTAGTCTCGGATTACAATCAAAGGGTTCGTCAGCCATTGCACTACAACAGGGATATTTATGTCCAGGAAATAAATTACGATCCGCAAATTGATTACGGGTACGAAGTAAACTACAAATTGTATTACTATTTCGTATACCTCTCCAGCCGCTATGGGGAACGCTTCTCTGTCCCAACCCGCCTGTAACATTTGTACGAGCTGTTGTAATTAATTCCTTCCTGCTTTTCTTGTTGTCAGCACATCCGGTATTTTTAATATCTTTGCAGCATATGGAGAAGCTTAAAGATCGTTGGGGCATTTCTTCCAACTGGCAAATTGTGGTCATATTTATAGTCTTTGGTCTGACCGGGTCTTCCTCAGTTTTTGTTGCAAAGCCTGTATTGGAACTCGTGGGCCTTGATCGAACAGCGTTCTCCCAAGATTTCTGGTGGGGTGGTTTTTTTTATTACGCCCTCCGATTGATTTTAATATTTCCCTTTTACCAGATCCTTCTGGTGGCCTTTGGTTGGCTGTTCGGTCAGTTCAGGTTTTTTTGGGAGTTTGAAAAGGCCATGCTCAGCCGCATGGGGTTTTCTAAATTTTTCAAATAATCGCTAAGCATTGAGGTCAATTGTAAGATATTTCAGCCTGTTATTTTGTGTTTTCCTGCTCCTATTGCCGGGGTGGATACAGGTTGCCCATATCCTTTCTGACCACAAACATTTTGTTTGCGAACATTATTCAGAGGATCATTATCATGAAATAAGTTTTGACTGTGAGCTTTGCGATTTTCAGCAAGCATCTTTCCTGGAATTGGCCCTGTACAGCGGAGAGCTATATCTTCCCCAGGAACTGAGTGCTCCGGCCTTGAAAAACTATTTCTTTATACCTTCTCACCTACCCCTTTCCTATTCACTTCGAGGCCCTCCACAGGTTAGTTAAATCTGCGCAAGCAACCCCACGTTAACAACATTTAAATTCCCTAAACCTCTACTTTATTTTAATAAAAATGAAGCACTATATTTTTATATTACTATTGTGTCTGGGTGGCAACGTCCTGGCGCAAAACACCCTGACGGGTCAGATATACGATAAAAACGACCTTGAACCAGTTATTGGAGCCACACTATACATTCCCCATCTTGAAACAGGAACCGTCTCTGACCTTGATGGAAATTACCAGTTCACCAACCTTTCTAGTGGCACCCATGAGATTCTGATCTCTGCCCTGGGTTATGCCTCCAGAACAATTAAGGTAACGGTCCCCCAGACCGGTCATCTCGATATTGAACTGGCTCCTTCTGCCATAGAAATGGAAGAAATCATTATTTCCACCCCTTTCCACCAGTTACAGAGTCAGAACGTCATGAAAGTGGAACGCATTGCAATTGAGGAACTGGAACGAAGTGGTGGCATCAACCTTACAGATGGCCTTACCAATATTGCGGGAGTCGAAAGTATGACTACCGGGAGCGGAATAGGAAAACCGGTCATCCGGGGCCTGAGTTCGAACCGGGTACTGGTATACACTCAGGGGGTCCGACTGGAGAATCAGCAATTTGGCGGGGAACACGGCCTTGGCCTTAGCAGTTCGGGTGTGGGAAGCGCCGAAGTCATTAAAGGACCTGCTTCCCTTTTATATGGTAGCGACGCCCTGGGGGGAGTACTTTATTTCAATCCGGAAGCTTATGCCATGCCCGATAGTACCCAGGTGGATGCGGGGGTAAATTACCACGGGAATACCCAGGGAATCGGCCTCAATGCAGGATACAAAACTTCGGGGGAAAAACTTCGCTTTCTGGCAAGAGGGGATTACAGCAGCCATTCGGATTACCAGACAGGAGACGGAGACCGTGTAACCAACAGCCGGTTTACAGAGTGGGATTTTAAAACCGGATTATCCTACACATCGGAAGGTTACCGAGGGGATTTGCGGTACAACTACAACAAAAATGAAGCGGGTATTCCCACGGAGATTGGGCAGCAAAGCACCTCAAAGGAAATGCAACTGCCCTACCAGGAGACCAACAATCACATTATCAGCCTGGATAACCGGTTTTACTTTCAGGACTCCCGCCTTGATTTCAAACTGGGATACACTTCCAATAATCGGAAAGAATTCGAGGAACCGCACCATCACGATCATGACCACGACCACGATCATGATCACGCCGAGGAAGAGCATGACCACGGGCATTCCGCAGAAGAACCTGCACTGGAAATGCAACTGAATACCATCAGCTATGACCTGAAATATCACTTGCCGAAAACCGGTGCTTTTGAGACCATTATCGGAGCCCAGGGGATGATTCAGACAAATGAAAATCTTGGTCACGAAGTATTGATTCCCGATGCGGTAACGACTGATTTCGGACTTCTGGCCACCACGCATTTCCATCAGGAAAAGTATGATATTCAGGCCGGGATACGCTATGACCACAGAAGACTGGACAGCGATCCTCACGGAACAGAAGGAACTGATAACTTTGTCCCAGAAGTCGGGCGCAGCTTTAACAGCTTCAACGGGGCCCTGGGAGCAAAATTCGATTTATTCCCAAAACTGTCCACCCGTATCAATCTGGCCACGGGATTCCGTGCACCTAACCTGGCTGAATTAACCTCTCACGGAAGTCATCATGGCAGCAATCGGTATGAGGTGGGAAATCCAGAGCTGGATACCGAGCAGAATGCGCAACTCGATGTGGTGCTGGAGTACCGAAATCAACATTTTGAAGTTTTCGGTAACGGGTTTTACAACAAAATCAACAACTATATTTACCTGAGTCCGACAGGAGAAATTCTACAAAACAATCCTGTATTTGATTATGTTCAACACGATGCCGTTTTATACGGAGGGGAAGCCGGAGTGCACATTCACCCTCATCCCTATGACTGGTTCCATCTGGAAAGCAGTTTTGAACTGGTCATCGGAGAGCGCTCTGATGGAACAGCGCTACCACTTATTCCCGCACCCTCCTGGCAAAACACCCTGAGAATTGAATATGAAGATCAAAACTGGATCCGGGATTCTTATTCCTATATCGGGATAAAAACCCATTTTGATCAGAACCGTGTGGATGATTTTGAAACCCCCAGCCCCGGTTATACGCTCTTCAATGCGGGAGTCGGGGGTACGGTGGACATCGGAGGAACTTTGGTAAATTTAAAAGTGACCGGGCATAACCTGTTCAATAAAACCTACGTCTCTCACCTGTCCAGACTTAAGCCTGACGGAATTGCCAATATGGGCCGTTCGATACAGGTCGGCGCCAGGATTAATTTCTAAAACCTTTGGACACCACAACATAAAAACTGGCTTCAACTACGGAGCCAGTTTTTTGTTTTTTAAATTCCTGTCTATTTCTTTAAGAGTCTTCCTAGGCCTTCACCTGAACCACCTGTGTTTCCTTATCAGCACCCCATACCCTAGTATATAACCACATCAGGGTAAAGGAGGGAACTATATCGGTCATGGGCAGGATCTCCTCTATAAAGACAATCATGGAAGCCAGCTTTCCTTTCTTTCCAGGATACATCCGTGACATTAACTTTGCAGCTACAGGTGCCCAAATAAGGTCCAGAAAAGGGCCTATTACAGGAACAGCTATAGTTGCCATTCCTATGGCATCCAACAGAAGACTCGTAACCAGTGTCGGCTTTTTGCCTTTATTCATAATTTTATTTTTCTACTGAATTACAACAAAAGTGCCAAAACTCCCTGATCCATAGTGTTTCGGCTGGTGTTTATCTGCTTAGTTCTTTAATTTACTGGCAAAACCTGCCCGCAGCTTTTGCACCTTAGGCGTTATGATGTACTGGCAGTATGGCTGATCAGGATGCTGATTGTAATAGTTATAGTGTTCTTCTTCTGCCGGGTAAAAGGCACCGGCCTCCGTCACTTGGGTAACAATGGGATTTTCGAAAAGCTCCTTCTTTTGGAGTTCCTGGATCAGACTTTCAGCAATTTCTTGCTGCTCTTTGGAGTGGTAAAATATGGCACTGCGATACTGGGTGCCGACATCATTTTGTTGGCGATTCAGGGTGGTGGGGTCGTGAGTGGCAAAAAATATTTCCAGTAATTCTTTATAAGTAATTTGCTGAGGGTCATAAGTAATTTCAACGGCCTCTGCATGACCGGTTCTCCCCGTCACCACCTCGCGATAGGGAGGGTTTTTAATAAATCCACCCGTGAAACCACTCAGCACAGACTGCACCCCTTTTACGCGTTGAAAAACAGCTTCGGTGCACCAGAAACATCCACCTGCCAATGTTGCTTTTTCTAATTGTTTTTCCATACTTAAAGATACGTACTTTTGGCGGACTGAAAAAGGATTCAATCCATCTGCCTGATTAGAAAAGACCAGGTTCCTAGAATAGCAAAACCCATTGAAGCTGAATTTTTATCTCGGGACCAGACCAAATCATTAGGAAAGCTTAGTTTTGTAGAGACGGATTCAATTTCAGAACGGGATAAAACCAACAAATCGGTACTTCCATGATAAAGGCACGAGAGATACACAAATCATTTAATGGACTCCATGTTCTAAAAGGAGTAAACCTCGATATCGCTAAAGGAGAAATCGTTTCCATAGTGGGTGCCTCCGGGGCGGGTAAAACCACCCTGCTTCAAATCTTAGGAACCCTGGAGTTGCCCACCAAGGCTTGTGGAGCTGAACTTTTTGTAAATGGTACGGCGATTTACCGACTCTCTCGCAACGAACTTTCGAAGTTCCGCAATGAAAACATTGGCTTTATCTTTCAATTCCATCAACTCTTGCCTGAATTTACGGCTTTGGAAAACATCTGTATCCCGGCATTTATCAAACGTACACCCAAATCGGAGGCAGAGGCCAGAGCCAGGGAGTTATTGTCCTTTCTGGGACTTTCCGAAAGAGCGGATCACAAACCGGCCGAACTCAGTGGTGGAGAACAGCAGCGAGTAGCTGTAGCCAGGTCCCTGATCAACAATCCGGGAGTGATTTTTGCCGATGAACCTTCGGGAAATCTGGATAGTGAATCTGCAGAAAACCTGCACAAACTATTTTTCGAGCTTCGGGAGGAATTTGGTCAGACCTTTGTGATCGTGACGCACAACGAGGAACTGGCAAACATGGCAGACCGGAAACTCATCATGGTGGACGGAAAAATCTCTTAAAATTTCTCACTTACTCCCAGGCCAAATAACGCGTAATCATACTTAACGGGATCCTGAGCATCCAGTTCCCGCAATGCAGTATCAAGTTCTGCTACAGCGCGGGCATCATTTTGTTTTCGATCGAGCAGTCCCAGCTTTCGGGCCACAGTTCCCGAATGTACATCCAGGGGACACGACAGTATGGCGGGAGAAATGTCTTCCCACAATCCGAAATCTACCCCTGCCTGGTCCTTTCTAATCATCCACCTGAGGAACATATTGATTCGTTTTGCGGCAGATCCTCGTGCCGGACTGGCTAAGTGCTTCTGGGTTCGCGGCTGGTGATCTACCTGAAAAAAAAGTTCTCGAAGCTTTGTAATGGCCGGCTGTAAACTCTCCGGAGTCTGGTATTTGGAAAAAATTCCATGAAGCCCACCATGCTGGTTGTAGATATGGTTTAGACCACGAATAAATGTTTTGAAATCCGTTCCATTAAAGGTGCGGTGCACAAAATGGTCCAGAACCGACAAATCATCCTCTGAGTGATTCATGACAAAATCAAAGGGAGCCCGGTCCATTAAATCCATCATGCGATGGGCGTTTTTCAGAATACTTTTTCGGTTTCCCCATGCAATGGTAGCGGCAAGAAATCCCGCTATTTCCCGATCCTCTTTTGCCATGAAAAGATGCGGAATGGACACGGGGTCGGGTTCAATAAAAGCGGTGGTATTGTACTGTTCCACCTTCTGGTCAAGAAATTCCTTAAGGGCTGCCTGATTCATCGCAATGTAAAAACGCAAAGTTAGTAAAACCCTCCGGTCTTCCTCAGGCTTCTGAAATCGGCTCCGGGCTATACGGCAGGGAATGAGCCCGATTCTTTGAGATAAGCTGGCGCCATCTGTCTTTCCTCTTTTTTAGGTGAGTGGATTACCTTTGGCCGCAACGGACTGGAAACTAAAGAGCCTGGTCTTGGAATGTATTTTAAAGACCAGGACTAAGCTGCGCTTTAAAAATGGTTTGTTATTTTTGTTCTGATGTAACCTTATAGGAGAAGTGGGCATCGCAAAAAAATTCTGATGAAATACCTGGTAAAATCCGCTACTGTTATCGACCCTCAGGGGAAGCTGCACAAACAAAAAGTTGACATTCTTTTAGAGGGTGGAATCTTAAAGGAAATTGGAACCGACCTGAAGGTTCCTGATGCAATAGAAATTTCTCACCCCAATCTTCACGTCTCCAGGGGATGGTTTGACAGTAGTGTAAGCTTCGGGGAACCGGGCCTGGAAGAAAGAGAAACCCTGGATAACGGACTTCGCACCGCAGGGCGCAGTGGATTTACAGCCATTGCCCTGAATGCCGCAAACCTACCGGTAACCGACAATAAAGGCGCAGTTTCTTTCTTAATTTCCAAGGCCAAAGAACATCCTGTTCACCTCTACCCCATTGGGACGCTTACTCGAGGATTAAAGGGAGAAGACCTGGCGGAGCTTTATGATATGCAACAGGCCGGAGCCATCGCATTCTATGACTATAAACGTTCTGTCCGCCATCCCAACCTATTGAAGATCGCCCTTCAGTATGCTCAAAATTTCGATGCTCTTGTGATGTCTTATCCTCAGGAGGACAGGATTGCTGGTGAGGGGCAGGTGAATGAGCACAAAAACAGCACCTACCTGGGATTAAAAGGAATTCCCGCACTGGCCGAGGAGCTTCAGATCACCAGAGATCTGTACATCCTGGAATATACAGGAGGTAAATTGCACATTCCTACCATCTCTACCGCCAAATCTGTGGACATCATTCGCCAGGCTAAGGAAAAAGGCCTGAATGTCACTTGCAGTGTCGCCATCCATCACCTTTTCTTTAATGACGACCTGCTGAAGGAGTTTAATACGAATGCTAAAGTACTTCCGCCGCTGCGAACCGAAAAAGACCGGCAGGCCCTCCTAAAGGGGTTGGAAGACGGAACCATCGATATGGTTACTTCTGACCACACCCCCATCGATATTGAACATAAGAAAACAGAATTTGATCATGCGCTGTTCGGAACTATTGGTCTGGAATCGGCCTTTGGGGCCCTCCGAAACCTGACTTCCCTGGAAGTCAGTGTGCAGCGTTTAACCGCGGGGCGCTCCAGGTTCAATATTCCGGAGATTTCATTGGAGGAGGGTGCACCGGCAGAACTCACGTTCTTTGATCCGGATCACGAGTTCACCTTTGATAAAAGCCACATTCTGAGCACCTCCGGCAACAGCATTTTCCTAAATCAAAAACTTCGGGGACGGGTACTGGGGATTTTCTCCAAAGGAGCCTATAATCCCGCGGGAGAATTTTAAAGAGTTTAAAATTCAGTACCTTTGCACCTATAAATCCAAGTAGCTTTTTGATGGATAAATCTGTAAAGACAGGTAAATTTTCCGCAGTACTCGCTTATCTCACCATCTTCGGAACTATTATTGCTTTTACCCTGAACCACGAACACAAACGCCCCCTGGCAAGTTTTCACATCCGCCAGGCACTGGGAATACATCTCACCTTTTACGGATTGGGATTGATGGTGTCCTTTTTCGACAGTTGGTTGATTTCCGCTCCCTTTTACTTATTTATCGTAAGCCTATGGGGCTACGGGTTTATTTGTGCAGCCCAGGGACAACTCAGGGAAACACCTCTGCTGGGAAAGTACTTTCAGAAGTGGTTTAGCAGTATCCAATAAATCCTGATAACTATGCAGCAAGAAAATCTTTCACTATATCATCTGGTACGCCAGCCAAAGACGCCCTCCTCAAAGGCACCTCTGCTTATTATGTTGCACGGATATGGCAGCAATGAACAGGACCTGTTTTCTTTTGCGGGGGAACTTCCCGAGGATCTTTTTATCATCTCCCTGCGTGCTCCGGTACGGTTGGAACAGTCTGGGTTTGCCTGGTTCGAAATCAATTGGTCTGGTGGTGGATCAGGAAAATACGGAGATGACCAGCAGGCCTTGGCCTCCAGGGATGCAGTAGCCAATTTTATTGATGAAGCTGTAGCCACTTATCCAGTAGATCCCAAGCGCGTTACCCTGGTAGGTTTTAGTCAGGGAACGATGCTGAGTCTGGCAGTGGCCTTAACGTATCCAGAAAAAGTGAAGAATGTGGTAGGACTCAGCGGCTTCATCCTTCCGGATTTACTGGATGCTTCCTTTAAAACCAGGGATTTTAGTCATTTGTCCATATACAGTTCTCATGGGACGGCAGATCAGGTAATCCCTGTGGAATGGGCGCAACAAACCAAACCCTTTTTAGATAAACTCGGAATCGAAAATACCTATTCTGAATTTCCCATTGGCCATGGTGTGAGTCCCGACAACTTCAAGGAACTTGTGGAGTGGCTCCAGTCAAGATATTAAGTTCACCCCAATAGGACGGATCCCGGGATTAGCGATATTGGTTCCAGTGGAAATAATCCAGGGAACCAAAGAATATCAGTTTCAGGATTTAGGAAATAGTACGGCCTTCTGCGTTTCGATAATTAAGGTGCCATTGTCTTCCAAATCGAAGGTGAGGAATAGCTCTCCCCAGTGTGTTCCGTCGGTAAAGTTAGCCAGTATCCATTTGTGATTCAGCACGTGAATGGTGTTGATCCGCATCTTTCCTTCCATTCCCTCATAAGGAATCAACTTGTTATCCTGGGAGGGAAGGTTCTGACTCAATAGCTCATCCTCTATCTTCTGGATGACTG
>JAJUIC010000108.1 GCA_029265595.1 Flavobacteriaceae bacterium | reverse complement strand
GTCGGTGGGCAAAAGTTTGATTTTCAGGGTCAACTTCATAAGACAAAGATAATATATTTTTTAAAAACAATGCAATATTAACCAACGGGGTAGCTGCTTTACCTCCCATCCACTAAAGATGAATGGGTTTCCGCAGCATTTATATGAAGAATCGCTGGTACGACTTCGGAATCGGAAAAGGAGGAAGTGCCATTGACCTTGTAATGCACCTGCGAGCCTGCACCGCCTGGGAGGCAGTGTCATATCTGTTGACTGGTAGCGGGGAACTCGAGTTTGTTTCTCCTGTCGCGCATCAGGTACCTGAGCCTAAAATTGAAATTAATCAAGTGGGGCCGCTCCGGCATCAGGCTTTGTTGGAGTACCTTAGTTCCAGAAGCATTCCAGTTCGTATCGCTTCCAGGTATTGCAGTGAGGTAAAGTATTCCATGCATGGAAAACGGTATTTCTCGGTTGGTTTACAAAATCAAAAAGGCGGATGGGAACTGCGGAATAAATACCTGAAAAACTCGAGTTCTCCCAAATCCTATAGCTTTATTGGCCGGAAGTCAGACCAGATCCTTATTACCGAAGGAATGTTTGATTTTCTTTCCCTTAACCTTTTGGAAAGCGGACTAGTGAAGACTTCAGATTGTCTGGTGCTGAATTCTGTTTCCTTCGTCAGAGATATCAAATCTATTTTACCCCGGTATAAAAGGATACTACTTTACCTGGACAATGATCCTGCCGGGAGAAATGCTGCCGACTATCTTCTGAGCACGTATGACACGGCTCGGGACAGAAGTGGACGATATACCTCTTTTTTAGATCCAAATGAATGGCTGCAATATGGACACAGACAGTGAGCTTAAGTCGGATCAGTTGAAACTGGAGCTGTTTGATGCCTCATGGAACCAGCATAGCCTTCCTCTGCAAGATATTGAAGATTATGAGGCCGTGGTTTCGGAATTTGATGAGGGAATGCCAGTTACGCAGGACGCTGCCTTTTCTACCTCTCGTGGGGTCGACAAAAAAAAGGTGTATAAGAAAAGGAATGCAAGGGTGATGTTTACTTGTTCAGTTTATCATAAAAAAGCTGATTAAGCTAAAGGCATCCAGAAGCGGGATGACGCTCAGTGAATTATGCCGGCGATCGGTATTGCAATTGGAAGTAAAAGAACGATTATCAGAGGATTATATAGAAGGATACAAGAGCCTGGTGCGATTTATTAGCGACCTCAGAACCTTGCAGGAGATGGTTCAAAGCAATGATACCTGTGAATAGGACAAACTCTAGGTGCTGTGATTTTTTCATTTTGAGAAACCAGCAAAACACCGTTCTACCAATCAACCGCACGGCAAATTCCTGATAGATTTGTCTGTTTTCTTTAGGAAAGCCTGGGAGTTGCAAAGTTCCCTCGCCGTAATTTTTGAGTTTTTTCCTTTGCCCACTTTGCCACCCACCAATTCGTAGAAATAGGCCTGCACGATTTTATAAAATTCCTCGTTTAACGTCTCCAAACTAAAGGCATTGAGAATGTCTTGCAGAGCAAGGGATTTCCCTGCGAGTTTGCTCAATCGGTCTGCCGGAGTGCGTACTTTTTCGCCTTCGCCGAGGAGATAGGTATAGCGTTTTGGTTCAGTGTTCTACAATTTCGCCCTCATCGTTCAGCACCTTGATTTCGGACACGAAGGAAAGCCGCCATTTGTCCTGCTGCACAAAAACGATGATGGCGCCATCGACATCGTATTTATAAACATTTCGGAGCAATTCGCGCAGCCCTACTTTATTACGTTCCAGCCACACTTCTGGTTTCACGTCTATCTTATAGAGGCCTATGATGCGGTCGTCTGAGGTAGTAAAGTTCCCCAGTTCAAAAGCTGCACTTACCTTTTCGGTGCTGGCAAGGATTATGGGCTTGGGCTGAGCCAAAAGTCCGAGTTTGGCGCCAAAAACAGAGGTAAGCACTTCGAGCCAGGAAGTGTCATCAAAGGCTTTGTTGAATAGCTTATAAAGTGTGGTTTTATCCATTAGTCCAGTAATTTTTTAAGCGTTTCAGAATCGGGCAGGGCCTCTTTAAATTGTTCGGGCAGTTCGGTACTTGTCTTATAGGTAGCCACGCCCATCGCTTTGTTGAAATCCCTAAAACTATATTCCACAATCTTGTTGTTCTTCTCTTTGCATAAAATAATGCCCACCGATGGGTTTTCATGCTCCTGTTTCAGCGTATCGTCCAAGGCTGAAAGGTAAAAATTCATTTTACCAAGATATTCTGGTTTGAACTTACCTTTTTTCAATTCAAATGCGACTAAACATTGTAGCTTCCGGTTGTAAAACAGCAAATCGATAAAAAATTCCTGCTCTTCGACAATCAAGCGATATTCGTTGCCCATAAAGGCAAAATCACCACCAATGGACATAATGAATTTTTTGATATTGAGGACAATTTCGTTTTCAATTACCCGCTCATCTTCCTCGTCCGGGTCTTCTATGTTGATAAAGTCGAGCAGGTATTCATCTTTGAAGGCTTGCAATGCCTTTTCCTTGTGGCTTTTGGGTAGAGTTGTAGCGAAATTGTTGGGCAAAGTACCTTGTTGCTTGAAAAGGTTGGCTTTTAGCTGTTTTTCAAGATGTCGATAGTCCCAAAGTTCAGTAGATGTTTTTTGTAGATAAAACCAAGCCTCATCAAGTGTTTCACATTTAGAAGCAATACTGAAATGATGGGTAAAGCCGATTTAGAAAAATACATTGGCAAAGTTGTCCGGTAATCGGTTCGGCACTGCCGAACCGATTTCTTTTTCAGGATCATCTAATTGGCTCGGCATTGCCGAACCATTATTTAGATGCTTCATCCAAAACTCGGCAAACACCCGCATTTTCTTTAAGTTACCGCTTGAAAATCCACGCAGACCGGGCAATTCATTTTGCAGTTCGGTAGAGATTTGCTCCAACACTTTACTTCCCCAAGCCTCTTTTTTAGCGGTAACACTTATTTTCTTCCCAATCTCAAAATAACTTTAGCCTAAAACTGTGCCGCAGCCTCTAAAAACGTTAAGGGTAATACCTGGTTTTCCTTGGTAACCTTATAAAACTCCATCTTATAGGGCGACTTCAGAAAAATAAGTGTTGCATCCTTGCTATCCGATGCTACTGTATTTTTTTCGTGCCGTCCGCGCTTTTAACGGAAAATTCTTAATGCGTTTAAACTCTTGTGAATTAGCTTCCTTAAACTCCCTGATAAACGGCAAATACAAAAGGCGTATATCTTCTTCATCAGACATTCCTTCTTTAAAAAGCTCAAATTGCTCTACCAATTCCTCCTGCGTAAAAACTTGGGCATCCTCACCACAAGCCGAGTGAAAACCTTGCAGTTTCAACAAGGCATTTTTTTACAGCTTAATCTCCTCATCTCCTTGTTGTGAGGGGTAAAAAATGTAATTATACACCACTCCGGCTACGCTACCAATTCGGTTAATTCTCCCGATACGCTGCATCAATCTGGTGGCATTCCATGGTGTGTCGTAATTTACCAAAACATTAGCTCGGTGCAATTTATCCCTTCCGCTAAAACATCCGAGGTGATAAATTTGGTAATCATCTTTTCGTCTTCCTAAATAGTTAGCATCAAAATTCTCCTGATTGGAATCGAATATTTTTGTTCTATTGGACGATGAAACCCTTTAACACTCCCGAACCAACTCTTTCTTCGATCTTTTCGGCCAGATAATCCGCCGTATCATTACTCTCTGTGAATAAAATCAGCTGCCCGGTAGGATTCTTGTCTTTATCGAGCAGTTCATTTTCAAGTGCGTGAAACAGCTCCTCAATTTTTGGGTCTTCATTCACTTTAGCCCATTCATCACTGAGTTCCAGCAATAATTCTGCATCCTTTTTTAACCCATTTACTAATTCCGGATCGAAATCTTCGGCTTTAAATATATTGTTTTTCGGGTTCTCTGTACTTAGTTGAATAATAAGCCCTTCTATTTCCTCCATAGAAAAACCCTTCTCTATCAACTCATTAATATTGAGGTCAGGAGCAATCAAAATTTTATTGTCTTCAAACATCTTAATCATCCTTTGAGTGGACAGTAAAAGGTTGTTAAGCGTGATTTGAAAGGCATGAAAACTACTTTCTACCCTTTTGACCATTAAGGTCATGATTCCTGCCAAGGATTTCGAAACTAGTACTGCCTGGTCATAATATGTCTCTCGCAAATCTTCCCGCAGAAATCGAATGGCCTGATAACGATAGTAATTAACCTGCCAGCCAAGTTTGTTTGATACCTTTCTGCTCTAATATTTCCTCTATCCTATTCATGCTGATGAGTTATAAATGGCAAAATGAATTTTTCGTTAGAAAACAATTCTGCAATATACTGTTTTTTTGGTGTATAAAAACCTTATTTTTGACTCTGCTTTTTGAAATTAACCCCCGTTTTTCATAGCCGAAATCACCCTTTTTGTAATATGGATACCTTCGAGTTCCTGTCTCTTCTCCGTCACCTCCTTGAACAACTTCGCCAATTCGGCCATCCCTTTTTCCAATCGATAAAGGTAAACTGCTGCTTTCCTTTCCGAAAAATGGCGGCATAAAATCTTCACCACTTGGTTGTAAATGGTGCCGACTACCCTAAACTGGGAGTAAAAGTTCGTCAATCTTGTATAGAAGTTCAATATTCCCGTTTCGTAATACACCAATTTTATGTAGTTCTAAAAGACGGCTTTTTTGGCAAACGCTGCTTTTTTCGGTGCCCTGGATTGGTCAAACAGCACTAAAAATTTTGCGGTTTCCACCTCCGTTAGTCGGAATGCATATTTATACTTAGACCGACACCAAGAAAGTCAATATTGGCAAGTCGTTGGACAGGGCATTACAGAGTTTAGAATCAGCGCCAAGCGAGCGGTTAGTGGTTCGATATTCCCCGAAAAACTAGGATTTGACGGTAAAACATTTCGAACCGCCCGAATGAACGTGATCGCGAATCATATCTTTCAGATAAACAACGAATTATCCATAAAAAAGAACAGGGCAAACGAAAGTAAATTTCATCTGTCCTGTTTTGGTAGCCCCGCCAAGAATCGAACTTGGATCTAAAGTTTAGGAAACTTCTATTCTATCCATTGAACTACGGGGCCATGGAATCGGAGGGCAAATTTAGAACATTCAGATACTTTACACAATGGAAAGGAGTATTCACCTGGATAAATTCGTGAAAAATCATCATCTGGATCCACCACATGCCGGAAAAATAAAATCATTACTTTTGAGGAAAAGGAAACAATGAGGAGAAAGATATTCTTAGGAGTGATATGTACAGGCTTACTGCTACTTTCCTCCTGTAGGGAACAAAACCAAGGTGCGGATCCTATGGACTCCGGGGTGGATCTGGACGAGAACCCTAAAACTGTGAAATTAAATCCTGAACATGGGGAGCCTGGTCACGTTTGTGAGATTCCGGTAGGTGCGCCCTTAGATGGGTCGCTATCTCTTGAGAAGATGCTCAATGGGAATGATCCAGGCAATCCTTCTGTTCCCTCCGACAAATCTCCGATAGAAATCAATCAGCGGCCACAGAAGAATCCCCCACATGGCCAGCCGTTTCATGATTGTTCTATTCCGGTTGGCGCTCCTTTGAAAGCGTGATATTTCCTCAAAAGTAAAGTCTTCGAGACAGCAATTCTGATATAAAAAAACCGCCTGCAATCTGCAGGCGGCTCTGTTTTGTATTCAACACGCTACTATTACTCTACTCCACCTCTTCTGTTTGGAGATTGTGGGGTAGGCCAGGTCAGTTGTTCACCGGTTCTTGGGTGTGTGTGTAACTTAACCTTTTCTCTTGATGTAGTTTCTGGATCTTCGCTGGCCATATAAGTTAGTACAGCGGTAAGAATAACGTTATTCAATACCTCGTCAAATACTATTTTGTCATATGTATCCAGGTTGGTATGCCAGGTATAATTCCAGTACCCCCAGTTCAGAGAGCTCAGGTTGAATGCAGGTGCGCCGGCAGCTGCAAAGGATGCGTGATCCGTTCCGCCTCGGCTTGGAGTTCCAGGGAAATGAGTTTCAATGTGCTGCGTTACTTCACTTGGAACTTTGCTCAACCATCTTCCAAGATAGTCATAAGCGTGAAGGAATCCGTTTCCAGAGATGTTTACCACTCGTCCGGTTCCGTTATCCTGGTTGAAAAGAGCTTGTACGTTATCCACGATTTCGGGGTGGTCCTCGACAAATGCCCTTGATCCGTTAAGGCCTTGTTCCTCACTACCCCATAGGCCGACAATGATGGTTCGCTTTGGGTTAGGGTACAGTTTCTTAAGAATACGTGCAGTCTCCATCATTACAATGGTTCCAGTTGCATTGTCAGTAGCACCTGTTCCTCCATCCCAGGAGTCATAGTGAGCGGAAAGTATAATATACTCATCCGGCTTTTCAGAACCTTCAATGGTTGCAATGGTGTTCCAGGTTGGTTGCATTCCCAGATCCTTGCTTTCAGCTACTACCTTAATTTCGGGTTTACTTCCGTTTTGAGCCAGTCTGTACAGCATCCCATAGTCTTCCAGAGAAAGGTCTACAGTAGGAATTTCCTTGGTATAGGCAGCAAAAACCTTGTTGGCTCCGAAGCCTCGGGACCAGTTTGATGCTACGATTCCGGCTGCACCTGCTTCCTCCAGAGCCTGAGGTAAGGTTCTGCCATTATAGCCAATGGTTCGGAACATTTCTCTCCACTCCTGAGTT
>JAJUIC010000071.1 GCA_029265595.1 Flavobacteriaceae bacterium | reverse complement strand
GTCGGTGGGCAAAAGTTTGATTTTCAGGGTCAACTTCATAAGACAAAGATAATATATTTTTTAAAAACAATGCAATATTAACCAACGGGGTAGCTGCTTTACCTCCCATCCACTAAAGATGAATGGGTTTCCGCAGCATTTTTATGAAAATCAGGGAATCGATTCCTTCTAAAGCCTCAGGTAAGGCTTCGGGCTGTTCATAATCGAATTTTCGAACTTCTATTCCAAGCCCTTCTGCCTTGGCCGGATTTCGTACCAAAGCCACAAGATTGGCTCCGGTGTTTTTCTTTTTTAGTTTCTCCACTACCAGTTGTCCTAGTAGGCCTGTAGCTCCTGTTATTCCTATTTTCATTTTCATAATGTTCATTTTGTCTATTACAAAGATCGGGAGGCTTTTTTAAGGACTATGACATACATCAACGAATGTTGTTGACCTGGATTAATGGAATTCTTTTCTGCTGCTAAAGGCAATGGGAGATCTTGGGCGAAAGCTCCGGTTTTTCTAATAAATTTGCTCGTATCCCGGTTTCTTCTGCTTTTCGAAAAATGTGTTGCGAGCCAACTTTTACACTTCCGACGAGTTTTTGCAGGCGACCCCACGTGAAATCTACTCCTAGGTCCATTTTGGGATTTCTAAGGGTAAGAATTTTCCTTACGGGTTTCCTTTAGCTGATACAAAAGTATTGACAGATCTTTCAAGGTAGTTATGGAAACCTGATTAATATCGTCTTATGCAACAACTTCTTAACATGCGTACTATTATGACCTTCACATTCGGCAATAGGTTTTTGTTAATCTGCGGATTCTTGCTTTTGTTTATTTCCTGTACAGCTACCAGAACCATGGTACGATTGGATCCTACCTACAAAATCATTGAGAGTGACGGCAGCAGGGATGAGCTTTTTGTCAATGCCAACATATGGCTGGTAGAGTCCTTTCAAAGTGCTAAAGACGTTATTCAGTTCAGTGACAAGGAAGCCGGGATTGTGATGGGAAAATATTCATTATCACTTCCGGATTATGAATGGGGTCATTTCAATCCACAGGGAATTTCTGCTTTAATTAAAATACAAGTGAAAGAAGGTGCTACCCGAATTACCATTATTCCTGAATCTTTTGTAGAGCCATCTGGGGATATGTATATGAGGGAGCCTTATGACAGAGACGATGTCCAAAATTCAATCAACCTTCTGGTTCAGTCCTATATCAGTTTTGTAAAGTTTGACCAATCCAATGACTGGTAAAATAATTAGGAAAATTATTGTTCTCAAGAAAGGACGTCTGCAATGAGATGCTGTATTGATTGAGGTGGTGTAAATAGGAAGCGGGACTTGATTAAAACCGAACAGATCCTTTTTTTTGATTCTGCCTGTGCCTGGCAGGGGATGGGGTCTTGACTGCATTAAGCTTTGGCTTGTAGGTCAGGTTTACTAATACATAAAGCCGAACAGCCAGATTGGAATCCTATTGGCAAAACCTATTTCAATACCATCTTTGGCAACATAGGCATTTTCTAAACCGACGATTTGTTTGCTGGTTTTGCTTTTGCCTCCAATTTCGAAAGTATAGACCTGATCAATAATAAAATCGGCTGATTCAGAAAGATTTATCTCGTGCAGACCTTTGAACTGATTTTGAAAAAAGGTTTCTCTTATAGTTCCAAGGTTGCTATTCTCTTTGGCCAGGGCATACATCAGGTTTGTGTTATTCAAATACAGTTTTTCAGGTTTCGTTAGCACGCTGATGCCAGAAGTATCTCTGTACATTTCACTCACTAAACCGGCACGTTCCAATATTTTCAGACTTCGTATTAACATATTTCGGGATAGACCCACTTTCTGGCTCAGTTTGGTGATGTTTGGTGTAAAAGGTGCGCTGGAAGCTACTGTGATTAGTAACTTCTTTAGTTTTAGCAGGGTATCGTATTGCAGCTTTTCCACCGCATTAATATCTACCTCAATGATTAAATTAATGGTATTGCGTAGTTTCTGAAGATAAAAGCTTTCGTTCTCCATAAAATACGGGTAGACTCCGATTCTTAGATATTTTTCAAAGAGCGGTAAGGGTTTAATTTCTCCTAATAGTTGAGAAGCAATTTCATTATGATTTTTTAGAATTTCTGCTAATGAAAAAACAGGAAGCTCCTTTTTTGTTTCAAAATGAAGAAATTCCCTAAAAGATAACTCCTTCAGGTGATATGTAATAGCTCTTCTGCTCAGGTCTGATTCAGATTTGTAGATTTCCAACATCGAGGATGAAGTGAAAATCACCTTGAGTTCCGGAAAGTTATCGTAGATTAACTTAATTTCTCTGGACCAATTGGGGTATTTATGTACTTCGTCCAGTAAAAGATGAGTGCCCCCGAATTGAGCGAATTCTTTTGCCAGGTCATAAAGTTTATTCTCCAAAAAATAAATATGATCAAGACTCACGTAAAGTGTGGTTGGCATGGGTAAATGCAGCTTGGCAAGCTGTAAAAGAAGGGTTGTTTTCCCGGCGCCCCTCGCTCCTTTTATAGCGATTAATTGGTTATCTAAATCTAATTGACGATTTAAATACCGTTGAATGTTTATTGGGATCTGGTTGAGTTTAGCTTGGAACTCAAAAATTAAGTTTTCCATCTGACACAGATTAAGTGCAAATATAAGCTAAATTGCTCTTTTTAAAAAGCAAATATTAGCCAAAATTGCTTTCTGTAAAGAGCAATGAAGAGTAAAACATCAATTGGTAGCCTACCATTTGTAAGAATGCTTTTTTTAATAAGCAAAATTTCCCATGAATTGTTTTCTGTAATAAGCAATTTATTTGAATCATTCACGCTGTATACACATAGGCCCTACCAATATTGCTTGATAAATTTGCTGGAACTTCTTAGGGATTTCGATCTGATGGTAGTTCTATAATCCGTAGGTAGTGGGGTGGCTATAATACGTTTAATATGTTGGCTAATTTGGAATTCGCTGCAAGTCTTGAAACCACGGACAGGTAATTTCTAGAAGGTTCCTATACCAGCCGTAATTATAGGCGCAGTAGTGTATACCTCGCCAAGGGCCGAAAAGGTCAGGGGAACTAAAGGTTGGAATCTTAAATTTTTTAATCTACTTTTGCCCCCAAATGAACACAAAAAAGCCCCATACCAATCGCCATTCCCTGAGAACCGTCCTGGTATTAGCAGCTGCCTTTATGGTACTGCTGGCTTCGTGTGCCACCAAAAGCAGCATCAGAAACCTGGCCGGTCTCCCGGTTCAATCTGAGCAAGGGGTGGGAGCCAACCACCGCGCCATGGTCGCTAATTCCAATGTCTGTTCCTATAGCCTGATAAGTGAAATAGAAACGACCACTCAATCAACGTCTATAGACCTGAAACAACTGGGACCAGCACTTTTGGTAGCAGTCAGCTTTTTATTCTTTGTTGGATACACTCCTTTAAGGCAACCGGCTCACCCGGGATACAGCAGTAAGAAGGTAACCAGCACACTTCCGCTTTATCTTCAGTACCAACATCTGAGAATATTCAGTTAAGCACATCTTTCCTTTTAACCTTCACCTTTTTGATACTCCACATCAGAAAGGTCTATCCATGGTTTTGATTAACTGAATTTGATCGCCCCTGGCGATGGATTAAACATATTTCTGAAATGATTAAAAATATAGTGGTGACCGCCATTATGGTGACCATTGCTGCCAGTCAACCAATTGTTGGACAGCAAAAACAACATACTTTGGGTGAGCTTTGGCCAGAGGTGGAAGCTCATTATCCCGGAGTGGGGGCTCACCGGTCCGCTGTTGAAGCCGCCAGCTTTAATGAAAGGGCCGTTAAGAGCGACATGCTTCCGCAGCTACGAGCCCAAGCACAAAACACTTATGGAACCTTCAACGCAAGTCCCGGCGGCTTTTTCCCGCAGCCCGGCTTCTTTAACGTCAGCGGGGTTTCCGGGGATACGGACTCCGATGCCACAACCGCGAGCACCTTTGCTTCGGCTACCCTGGAGTGGGAGGTATTTTCTTTTGGACGCCTCCAAAAGCAAAAAGATGCGGCCAGTGCACTCTCGACAAAAGCCGTAAATCAGCAGGAAGCCTACCTGTTGGAGCTTAAACAAAACCTATCTGAACGCTACATCAATTTATTGTACCACGATGCCAAGCTTCGCTGGGCCCGGTACAATGCCAGAAGGCTTGACACCATCCGTCAGATAACCTCGGGACTATCGGGAGCAGGACTTCGGCCTGCCGCTGACAGTCTTCTGGCTTCCTCATCCTATGTACAAGCCATTGGGGAATACGACAAGCGTGAGGGAAAAAAAGAGGCGGCCCTGCATAAACTCCTGGAACTCTATCCGGGGCAGCATCTGAATTTTCAGGCCTCTGCACGGCGTTTTATTGAACCGGTTGCTTATTACTCGCAAGCGGGCGATGCTATTGCTCAGGAGCATCCGGCCCTGGAGGCCCTTGAGCAACAATCCCAGTATTACCAGCTAAGTGGACAGGCCCAAAAAAGATCCTCATTGCCATCTCTTCGTCTATTGGGAGGTTACTCTATCCGAGGCTCTGGAATAGATGCCCAGGGGGTGGTATCGGATCAGTGGCAGGATGGATTCAATAACACCCATAACAATGTACTGGCCGGGGTGGGTCTTACCTGGGATCTTACCGGCTTGCATCGCAACCGCCTGCGGGGCGAGGAGCTGCGAAAGGAGGCAGAAAGCACTGAGTTCCGCCGCAGCCAGTATGAGCAGGCCTTGGAGGCCGATTTGGCAGCCTCTCAGGCCCAAATCACCCAGCAATATAAGCAACTGGAGAAAACCCGGCTGGCGGTGGACCAATCTCAGGAGGCTTACGGGATGTACCTCTCCCGCTATCAAAGCGGCTTGATTGGGCTGAGTGAACTCCTGCAGATTCGCCTGCTGCTGGAGGAGGCTGAGAACCGCCATATAGAGGCATCTCGCCAATACTGGCTCCTGCTTGCCTACCAGTCGCAACTCACAACGGACTTTAGTTTCCTGTTTAACAACCTTTAAGCTCTAAGAATGAATTTAATACGATTTGCGCTCAGAAGGCCGATTTCCATCATGGTGGTGGTTTTGACCATCGGCTTCTTTGCCTTTAATTCCATACGAAATGTCAATGTGGACATTTTCCCCGAGGTGGAACTGCCGGCAATTTATATTGCCATGCCCTATGGGGGTCTCTCTCCCGCATACATGGACGGGTATATGGCCAATGAATTTCAGAAAGTACTGCTCTTTGTCAGTGGAGTGAAAGACATTGACTTTAAGAGTGTTCAGGGACTGACCCTGATGAAACTCACCTTCTATCCCGGCACGGACATGGCCCAGGTAGCGGGGGAGGTGTCAACTTCGGTGTCGCGTGCGATGGGTTTTCTACCACCCGGAGCCGTACCGCCCATGGTGGTGCGTTTTGATGGAAGTTCCCTCCCGGTGGGGCAGCTGGTCTTTGAAAGTGACTCGCGCTCGGTGAGTGAACTCCAGAACCTGGCCATCACGCGGATTCGGCCCATGTTCGTGCAGATTCCGGGCATTACCGCTCCCGCGCCTTTTGGAGGTACCAGCCGGTCCATTGTAGTGAATCTGGATCCTTTGGCCCTTCAGGCCAACGGTCTGAGTCCGGAGGAGGTCACGGTGGCCATGACCAGAAACAGCCTTCCGTCTCCTGCCGGGAACATTCGCATCGGAGATCAGAACCTGATGGCACCCCTGAATTCCATTGCCAAGAGTCCGGAGGAATTTATGGATACCCCTATTAAGGTCAGTGAGGATCATACCGTGTATATCAGGGATGTGGCCAGGGTAGAGGATGGGGCGGACCAGACGACGGCTTATGCCCTGGTCAACGATAAGCGTTCGGTCTACCTGCCCATTATCAAAAAGGCCGATGCCTCTACTTTAGAGGCGGTTGATAACCTGAAATCTGCCATACCCATGCTCAAGAATCAACTTCCAGAGGATGTGGATGTTCGCTATGAATTTGACCAGTCCCAGTACATTTCCAATTCCCTCTCGAACCTCATTACCGAAGGGGTCCTCGGGGCGATCTTTACCGGGCTGGTGATTCTGTTGTTTTTGGGAGATACCAGAGGGGCCATCATTGTGGTCTTTACCATTCCCATTGCGCTGCTAACGGCCGTTACAGCGCTGTATATGATGGGACAGACCATCAATATCATGACCCTGAGCGGCCTGGCCCTTTCCATCGGAATTCTGGTGGACGAGGCCACGGTGACCATTGAGAACATCCACCAGCATATGGAAATAGGGAAGGGCAAATACCTGGCCGTGGTCGATGCCCTCTATGAAATATCCATTCCAAAACTCCTGATTCTGCTGTGTATCCTGGCGGTACTCACCCCAGCTTTTATTATGACGGGCATTCCCAAGGATATGTTTATGCCACTATCTATGGCGGTGGCCTTTGCCATGATTGCTTCGTTTTTGGCTTCTCAGACTTTTGTGCCGATTCTGGCCAACTGGATGATGAAAAACAAGCACGTCCAAAAAGCGGTATCCCTCAAAAAGCGGACAGCATTTGATAAATTCCGAATTCGGTACTCGTTCCGTCTGCGCCGGTGGTCCAACAAATCAATCGCGCTCTTTACAGGTTATGTGGTGGTCGCGGCAGGTCTTGCCGGACTGCTTCTGAATGTAGTGGGAACCGATGTGATGCCCGTTACCAACAACGGGGACATCCAAATGCGGATACAGGCCCCTCAGGGCAGCCGCCTGGAAAATACCGAACAGCTGGTTCGCAATATTACCGGGGACATTAAGGAGTTGCTCCCACAGGATGCCATTCCCCTGACATCAGCCTTTGTGGGAATGCATCCGGCTACAGCGCCCATTAACCCCATTTTCCTTTTTACCAATTCCTCTCATGAGGCGGTCCTGCAGCTTTCGGTAGACCAGGATATTTTTTCAGGTTCGATCCAGGATTTTAAGGAGCGCATCAGAGAGCGTATGGCTCAGCAGTATCCCGAGGTGAGTTTCAACTTTGAGCCCATGGAACTGACTGAAAAGATTATGGGGCAGGGGGCCATGACGCCCATTGAAGTGAAAGTGGCTTCCCGGCAGGTCCGTGATGCGCATAACCACGCCTCTGTGATTGCCGACCAGCTTCGAGAAGTTCCTTACCTGCGGGATGTACGTATTGCGGAGCCCATTGATTATCCGACTCTGGAGATTGAGGTGGACCGAAATCTGGCCGGCCAGTTTGGCCTGAGTATGCAGGACATCTCAAGAAGTCTGGTGACAGCCACTTCCTCCAGTCGATTTACCGATAAGAACCTCTGGGTGGATCCCAATTCGGGGCTGGTATTCCAGGTACAGGTGCAGATTCCCGAGGGAATCATGGATTCCGAAGAACGGCTTCGGTCCCTGCCACTGAAAAAGGGCAGTGCACGGCCGATCCTGGAGGATGTCGCAACAATCAAAAGGACCACTTCTGCGGCTCAGGTCAACCGAAAAGGGCCCAACCGCTATGTGACGGTGGTAGCCAACCTGCACGATATGGATTTGGGAACGGCCTCGGCGGCCGTTGATAAGGCCATTGAAGCGGCAGGAGAGCCTCCTCGTGGAACCCTTATCTGGACAGAAGGCATGCTGGATCTACTCAATCAGACCCTGGATAGTCTGCTAACAGGACTTTCTGTGGCCATTATCGTGATATTCCTGATGCTGGCCGCCTACTATCAATCCTTTAAGGTTCCTCTGGTGATTCTATCTGTTTTACCTGCGGTGATTGCCGGAAGCCTTCTGATGTTGTATTTGACAGGTAGCACCCTGAACCTTCAGTCTTATATGGGAATTATTATGGCCCTGGGAGTATCGGTGTCCAATGCCGTTTTACTGGTGAATCAGGCGGAGTTTTACCGCCTGGAATTGGGGCTCAAACCTAAGAATGCGGCACGACTTGCAGCTTCCTCACGCCTGAGACCGGTACTGATGACGGCGGCTGCCATGTTTGCGGGAATGCTTCCGATGGCCATTGGAATTGGTCAGGGAGCCGAACAGGTGGCTCCGCTGGGAAGAGCGGTGATCGGAGGACTGATAGCCTCTACAGGAACGATCCTGTTATTGCTACCGCATTTCTTCTCCTCCTTGATGGCCAAATCCAGGACGGAAAATCCATCGCTGGATCCTTATCACCAGGACAGTCCACATTACTTAGAAACGAAAGCCTAAAACCCAATATAAAAATTAAACAAGATGAATATGATACTTTCACAAAAACGAATTCTGTTGCTGGCCATAGTAGTGGCCGGGCTGGGATTGGTGCTTTTTAGTGCTTTTTCCAAATCAGAAACAAAAGAAGAAGCTATACCCGAGGTGGAGGAGGCTCCTGTAACTTATGCCACCACCGGGGTGGAGTTTGATAACCCCCTGTATGAAATCTCCGTTCCGGCGGAACTGGAGCCTGCCGAGCAGGTGGCGGTATATGCCAAAATCACCGGGTTTGTTCAAAAACTACTGGTGGACCGGGGAGACCAGGTGAAGAAAGGACAGTTGCTTGCGGTATTGGAAGCTCCAGAGATGGAGCAGCAATACCTGTCTGATAAATCCACCCAGGAGCGGATGCATAGCGACTACCTGTTTGCAAAGCAGGCCTATGAGCGGCTGGTGGAGGCTTCCAAAACAAGCGGAGCGGTGGCAGCCATTGAGCTGGATCGGGCAAAGACCGCCATGGAAAGTGCACAGGCAGCCTATGAAGCCTCTAAAGCCGGTGCTGCGCATTCCTCCCAGATGCAGCAATACCTGAGAATTACCGCCCCTTTTGACGGGGTAATTACCCAGCGGAATGTTTCTGCTGGTGCCCTGGCAGGACCCGGGTCCGAGCTTCCCTTATTTGAAATGGCGCAGCATCAGAACCTGCGGCTTTCCCTGTCGCTACCCGAGAGGCATGCGGCCTCTGTAAAGAATGGGGCAAAGGCATCTTTTACGGTGAATTCTCTTCCTGGCGAGGTATTTGAAGCAGAGCTGTCCCGTACCTCAGGGCTACTTGATCAAAGCGATCGGTCCCTGAAACTGGAGTTTGATGTGGATAATTCCTCAGGGAAACTGCAGGGGGGAGAATACGCGCAGGTAAACCTGAAGCTTCAGCGCAGCGCTCCCACTTTCTGGGTGCCCTCAGAAAGTGTGCTTTACACCCAGTCAGGAACCTACGTCATGACCCAGAATAACAATGAAATCAGAAGGATTCCGGTTCGGGAAGGGATCAGAAGGGGCGGTCTGACGGAAGTCTTCGGAGACCTTTCTTCGGAGGATTCCATTATTGTAAAACCATCAGAAGAGATTAAAGTGGGACCCATTGGCGGTAGCACGAACAAGTAACAAACCAACATAAATGTGTAGAATAATGAAAAAAGTAATGTATTTAACCAGCCTTGTGAGCTTGCTATTTGTGATGTCCTGTAAACAGGATACCCAGCAGGGGAGCCAGGAAGGAAACATCCAACTGAGCGGAACTATTGAGAACGCAGGCGATCTGGAATATCTGCTTCTTGCTAAGGGAACTGAGCCTATTGATACCATCGAGCTGGATCAAAGCAATGATTTTCTGTGGAAAGGAAATGCGGCTGATCCCACACTTGTGACCCTTCAAATCGATCAGAAACCCTACATGCTAATCCTCGAGGATGGGGAAGAGGTGGAGTTTCAGGTGGATCTGGAAAACCCAGATGATTATTCGGTAACAGGTTCAGAAACTTCTGCTAAACTCAAGGAATTGGATGTGCTGAGAAGACCGTTCTATCAGCAGCAGGAAAACTTGCAGATGGAGTTTCAGAGGCGGGTTTCAGCCGGGGAAGACATGTCGGTGGTACAGTCTGAATTACTGGCTGAAAACCAGGAAATCATGAAGGAGCTTTCCCAGCCGGTAGTGGAGTTTGCTCAGGAAAACAAGGATAACCTGGCAGGCTTCTACGCAATGGTAACGGTATTTTCAGTGGACCCTGTAGCCAATGAGGAAGCCGTGATTGCTTTTGTTGATGAAGTCAAAGATGAATTTCCGGACAATGCCGACGTGCAATCCTTTGCTGCTCATGTAGAGAAGATCAAACCCCTAAGCATAGGACAGGTGGCACCGGATTTCACCTCCACAACTCCTGAGGGGGAAGAGGTGAAACTATCGGATTTCAGAGGTAAGTATGTGCTTCTGGATTTCTGGGCAGCCTGGTGTGCCCCCTGTAGGGATGAGAACCCGAATATTGTGGCTGAATACCACGCTTACAAGGATAAAGGCTTTACTGTTCTGGGTGTTTCTCTGGACCGGGACCG
>JAJUIC010000122.1 GCA_029265595.1 Flavobacteriaceae bacterium | reverse complement strand
GTGGAAGCTGAACCGAATATTCTTCCAGAAAGCAGTAAAACCTTATCTGGCTCCCGCAAAATTTATCCAGCATGGAGATGGCCGGTTCCCTTACTTTTCCTACAAAACCAACCTGGGGTTGAGTTTATACACCTTTGTCTACCGCAAAATCCGCCGCAGGTTGGAGCGCGGGTCCATGACCAACAATAACCCCTGGAGCGATTGGGATGCGATTCTAAAGACAGACCGCTGGAAAGAGCAGGTCAGAAAATACGAATCCGGAGTGGAACTCATTGCTGAAATCTTTCAAGAGAAAGAAGTTGAGGAGATTATGAAGCATCTGGGGAAGTTTCAGAAATATCATTTCTTACAGGTACTTTATCAGGTAAGTCAGGTATCCCAGCAAAATGTGATACAGATTCAGGCCGTTTAGAACCGGGCTGATGTCGAAAAAGGCCCTGGAGAAACGGAAATAAAAAAGCTGCCCCCACTTGGTGAGGCAGCTTTTTTTGAGTTCTCTTTAACCCGTCCTACACTTGCTAAGTGCCTTTGATCTCAGCAGCCATAGCGGTGTCTCCTGATGCCGGCTAGGAGGTCCCCCAACCACCTGGGCCAGCAATCATTCAACCTGTTAAAAGAACTCTCTCAAACGCGCTCGATTCTTCAACGGGGATCCCACCCTCCAGGGAATCTTGTTGAAAAGATTCTTGCTTGTTCAAGGTTTTTGAATTCATTAAAGTCTAAACCGTACTCCCGCCGAAACAACCAACTGACTGCCATCAATTATGACATACTTTAGTTGTGCGAAAGGCGTAATGGAACTTTGAATGTTGAAATTGGCACCTACTCCGAGGTTCAGCCCGAACTCTCCATTACTCGACTCCATAGATCCCATTGCTGTGTCAAAATCAACCGAAACGTGGGAGTAGTTTAATCCTGCCAGACCGTAGAATCCGATACCCTCATTCTCAACGAAATAATAATTGGCATCGGCATTGAGTTCCCACCAGTTCATGTCTCCTCCCGGGTAATCTTTAGGGAAATAGTAAATGAAACTGGGTGCTATGGTCAAGTGTTCGGCAACCGGGAAATCCGCATTAATTCCAAGTCCCACGTTCTCGATTTCGGTACCATAGGCCAGCATCACCCCAAACCGATTGTCGGTTTGCGCCGAGGATAGGCTGGTAAATCCAAAGTACAGTACCGCACTGGCTACAAGAAGCTTCCATTTCACACTTTTTCCTGAATTTAAAAGGATGTTTTTTGTTTTCATTTCAATTGGTTTAATTTGATGACAAAGGTTCATTTATATATTGAAATTCAGGAGGTCAATGAGTGAGCGGTGGATTTGAATTAGAGTGGGAGGATTTTGCCTTATTTAATAATGGGAGGGTCGGACAGCAAAAGAGAAAGCCGTTCCCTCACCAGGAAGGCCATTTGCCTCAGGAGGAGGCTGTTTTTAACGTCCGGGATTTATTTTTATTGATGAAAAGGAGTACTTTTAATAATTTAGGACGATTACTTCCGGCTCAATAGTTTCACATTATTAAATTCTACTGTTAAAACCTAAATCATGAAGGTAGCCATTATAGACGACGAGGTCCACTGTGTGGAGGGCCTGGTGTTACATCTTAAAACAAAGTTTCCGGAGGCCGAAATTGTATTGAAGACCACCAAACCTGAAGTGGGCCTGCAAAGTCTTCCGCGGGTTAAACCCGATTTGCTTTTTTTGGATGTGGAGATGCCCGGGATGAACGGTTTCGAATTGCTGGATCAAATGAGCGGGGAGGATTTCGATGTCATATTCACCACGGCTTACAGTCAATATGCCGCACAAGCCTTTAAAGCAAAAGCCGTGGATTATCTTCTAAAACCCATTGATGAAACTGAGTTCATAGAGGCTGTAAGGCACTGGCAGGAAGAGCGCCAGAAGAAAAGGAACCTCTCCACAGACCGGGTGGAAGAGTTGTTGAAACACCTGAAAAGAGAAGGCATTCTGAAAAATAAAATAGCGGTTCCAGTTACAGAAGGGTATGAATTCATTGAGACCAATGAGATCCTGTACTGTCAGAGTCAAAACAACTATACCCTCTTATACCTGGTCGATAAACGGAAGTTAGTACTGAGCAAAACATTAAAAGAATTTGAAAAGCTGTTGGAAAAATACTTTTTCATCCGGGTTCATAAGTCTTTCCTGATCAACCCTAATTATATGAAGAAGTATTACCGGAACGATGGAGGATACCTGGTGATGCAGGATGAAAAATCGATCCCGGTGAGCAAAAGTAAAAAGGAGCTGATTACCAGCCTGTTTGATGCAATCAGTAAAACCGTTTAAGAACGATGTTGCAAAGAAGGGTCCTCAAACTACTGGAGGTTCGCAGGTGGCGCGGGCTGGTGCTGGCGGTTGTTCTAACCGCTCTATGTGGTTCAGTTGGTGCGCAGGACCGTGTGGAATTGCTGCGTGCGCAATACCAGCAGGCCACGGATGATTCTCTAAAAATCAACCTCGGGATTCAGTTGTCAAGGCAGATCCATCGGGGACCCCATGAGGAAGAAGACGATTATGCCTATGCTCAGGAAGTAATTGAAAAAGCCCTGAGTTCAGGGGACAGCTTGCTCTATGCCCAGAGTCTGGACAACCAGGGACTGTTATACCGGTACCACCAAAGATATGGAGAAGCCTTTCCCTTACATGCGAAGGCACTGCAATTGGTGGAAAACAAGGATGTTCCCGCGATCTATAAAATGATCTTTGCCAACAATGCAGGTGTGGCAGCTCGTTACAACCAGAAATACGGAACTGCGGTGGGGTATTATATGAAAGCCCTGAAACTGGCTGAGGCAGAAGGAGATTTGCAGAACATTGCCATTGCCAGCAATGGGATTGGCAATAGCCTGGGGTATCTTCCGGGAAGGGAAGAGGAGGCCTTTAGCTTTTTTGAACGTTCCCTGGAAGCGGAGCAGGAACGTGGGAATGAACTGGGGATTGCCATGAATTTTCTGTCTATTGGTGACTATTATATTGAGAAGGGAGATTATGCGACTGCTAAAAAATACCTCCACGAGCTCCTGCAGATCAATCAGCAAAGAGAAGATGCCTACGGAATAGCCATAACCAATGAATTCCTCGGAAAGGCCTATTTAAGAGAAGGAAGAGAATTAGCTACTGCCAGAGATTACTTTCAGCGTTCGCTGCGGGATTTTGAGGATCTGGAGGATTTACACAAACAAGCGGCGCTTTTATCAAGTCTGGGCCAAACCAAGCAACAGATAGGGGATTTGAAATCGGCTGCAGATTACTACAGATCTTCTCTGGAGATTGGAAAAGACCTCAATCATCACGGCCTTATAATGGACAATGCCATGAAACTATCGGACCTGGCCGAACAAGGTGGCCGGCATCAGCAGGCGCTGGATTATTTAAAACTGGGTATGGCCTATAAAGACAGCATCAAAATATCGGAACAGAATGTGGAGATAGCCGCCTTGGTAAGGCAATACGATCTGGAGAAAAAGGAGAGTCAGATTCAGCTTCTGGAAACAGACAAGGCGCTGCAACAAACCCTGCTGGTCAATCAATCCCAGGAACTGAACCGTCGGAAGATCACCGTGTTTTTACTGACTATAGGGCTGTTTTTTATTCTGATTATACTGCTGCTTCAATACCGGAATTACAGAACCAGGCGCCGGTCAATTGCCCGGCTTCAACAAGAAGAGAATGCCAAAACAAAAGCCATTTACGAGCGCAACCTGGCACGGGCAGAGATTTTGGTGACACGCCTGCGAATCAATCCGCATTTCCTCTTTAATTGTCTCAATGCCATTACCTACCTGATTCAGAGCGAGCAGAATGCCAAGGCCATGAAATACCTGGTGGTATTTAGCAGGTACACACGGATGGTTTTGGAAACCTCTCAAAAGTACGTAGTGCCGCTATCAGAAGAACTGCAGCTGACCCGATATTATCTCACCCTGGAGGAGAATCGATTTGACCGGGATTTTTCGTATGACATTAAAATGGATGATGCCCCGGAGATTGAGGCTGCAAATATTCCGCCTTTACTATTGCAGCCTTTTATTGAAAATGCCATCTGGCACGGTTTGTTGCCCAGTAAGAAACAGCAAAAAATGCTGGTATTGGAAATCAAGATACTGGAGGATCAGGTGGAAATCATCATTGACGATAACGGGGTGGGCCGTGGTGGAGGAAGAAGTAGTAAGGTGGAAAAACACAAAAGTATGGGGATAAAGATTATTGATGAGCGGATTTCGCTATACAACCGGAGTTATTCCAGTCAAATCTCCTATGAAATTATAGATAAGAAAAGTGCCCAGGGAGAACCTGAGGGAACCCGAATTGTCCTTAGATTAAGCCATGTTCAGGTGGCACAGCCCCTTTCTCAGGAAGTCTCTTAAATTTAAAGCTACTGTCTTTCGCGATGTTTGGAAAGCTACCTCTATTGATTCGATTCATGTATAGGCGTGCACAACCAACTAATAATGAAACAGGAGAAGCTTCAAGGGTTGGGATAAGTGGACATTAAATATGCTTCTCCAGCACTTCATGAATTTTTGCATCTCTTCCCAGACCCTCCCGCTGGTAAACAAGTACGCCCTCTTTATCAAATACACTGATGATATTGGAATGCGCAAAATCAATAGGGGAGATACGGGTGTACTTCACGGAAAGCACGGCCGCGAACTCCTGAGTGGCAGTAGGGGTGCCCCTTAACAATAGCCAGTGATCCTCTTCCATATCATTTTCCAATGCAAATTCTTTTAATCGCTCCGGAGTATCTGTTTCCGGATCAATACTTACCATAATAAGTTGGGTGTCTTTTAGTTGTTTTTTGCTCATACTGGCTTCTATGGCTTTCATATCCTTCACCAGCTGGGGACAGGAAAAATCACAGGACGTATAAATCATGACCATAACCAGTAGTTTTCCATGAAGTTCCCTTAGTTCAAGGTCTTCTCCATGCTGGGTGGTCCAGGTGGATGGTAAATGGTAGATAGAGAATTCCGGAAGGTTCTCAATGGCTCCCGATGCGCCTACGCCCTGTGACGTAGCATTTCTTTCAGTCGAATTTTCGGAAGCTGCATTCTGTTTGCAGCTCACCAGGAATGAGGTTAGGGTCAGAAGAAGAATGAATGGTTTCATTTTAAATATAAAGGTTGATTAATCCAGGTCTTTTACACACCTAAAGCCCAGGTTTCTTGAGGTATAGGGCGCTTCCTGGGTTCCCCTGAAGGCATACCGCATAAAGGCGGCATAATCTATCATATCGTCAGTTGTTACTGCGCCGGGAGCACAGTAGCGGGCGTTTTCTGCTCCGGGTGTGGCGGCATCAGAGATCAGCATGACAGAATTGAAATCCTGCGTCCATTCCCATACCAGCCCGTGTAAATCCCAAACGCCCCAATAGTTTTCATAGGTGTTGCCTACATCTTTGGCGTAGGCTCTGGGAGTTTCGTACCAGCTCAAAATATACTTGGTATAATCTTCATCCTGCCGAGCGTCTTGCTGCGCTTCATCAGCCATAGCTGCAAATTCCCATTCATCCACAGTAGGCAG
>JAJUIC010000178.1 GCA_029265595.1 Flavobacteriaceae bacterium | reverse complement strand
TCCAGAGGTTCGGATTCTACACGATTTTACATCCTGCAGATTAACAACCTCAAACGCATCATTGCGGCGGGGCTCCACCACCACTACTTGTTTAGCGTTGGGATCAAGGCCGATGGCAATCATACTGGTGGTTTCCACCACCTCGGGGCTCAGGTTGTGCTTTTTACTGACTTCAAATAATTTTTTTGTTTTTGCTTTTTGCTTCTTTTTCTGAATAACGATCAAAAGAGCAATGGGACCTATAAAAATAATTAGGAACCCTAATCCAATGAGGATTGTAGTTAAATCCATTATAGTATATTGTTTTTGGTAAGTAATAACAGGTAAAGGTGCATGGCACCTACAAGCGAGTGATTACCCGAATTACCAAAAACTGTGGAAGGGAAAGAGTTGTATCTCCAGAAGAAAACGAATGTCCTGTAGAATCCAGAGTCTCAATGGTCCAATGTCCAGGCCGGCAATAAGTGCAAATTCCTCAACCGGAAACGGATTTCCACTGGCCGAATGGCCTTGTTCTACCGCCTGCTGCAATGACAGCAGATGAATCTGCTCATAGTGAAATGGCAGGCTCGAAGAATCTTCCTGAAGTTGCTGTTGTGGAGCAACTGGAAGGATATTTTCAAATGAATCCAGCGCATGACCTGATACCCCGGTCAGAAGACCCAGCATAAAAACCAGCATCCATTTCTTCAGATTCATAATGATATATCCCATTAGACAGCGCAAATCTACACAATTATTTTAGGGCTGCTGCTGCTGAACCTTTAATGAGCTAAAAGTATGCCTAATTCGCAGTCAGCGATGGTGCTTTCAAAATTTAATAGCAGGGAACCCCTTAAACCCCAGAACTGACGCCGGCATGATATTACGCCTGAAATTTCGTATCTTTACAGGGCAAAAATTCGAACATCAAAAAACAACAACTATGGGAAAAGGCGTATTTCAAGTTCCAAGAGCTATTAATGAGCCGGTGAAAACCTACGCACCTGGAACTCCTGAAAGAGAAGCAGTTTTATCAACGTATAAACAAATGTACAAGCAAAAAGTTGAAGTGCCTCTGTACATTGGAAGTGAGGAAATAAAAACTGGTAATACGGCTTCAATGCATCCGCCGCACGATCATAAACACGATCTGGGGGTTTACCACCTGGCCTCTAAAAAAGAAATCGATCAGGCCATTGCATCAGCCCTGGAAGCCAAAGAACAATGGGGTAAGCTTTCGTGGGAACACCGTGCTTCCATTTTTTTGAAAGCTGCGGAACTCATTGCGGGACCCTACAGAAATAAAATTAACGCGGCCACCATGATTGGCCAGTCCAAGAACATTTTCCAGGCTGAAATTGATTCTGCTTGTGAATTGGTGGATTTCCTGCGATTCAATGTCCAGTATATGACAGAAATCTATCAGGTACAACCCGAATCCAACTCCGATGCATGGAACCGCCTGGAGTACAGAGGACTGGAGGGATTTGTATACGCCATTTCACCCTTTAACTTTACTGCCATTGCCGGGAACCTTCCTGCCAGCCCTGCCCTGATGGGGAACGTGGTGGTATGGAAACCCAGTGCTGCGCAGGTCTATTCTGCCCAGGTCATCATGGAGGTCTTTAAGGAAGCAGGCGTTCCGGATGGCGTGATCAATATGGTCATGGGAGATGCTAAAATGATTACCGATACCGTGCTGGAGCACAGGGATTTTGCCGGAGTGCATTTTACCGGTAGTACCGATGTTTTCAAGAGCATCTGGGAGAAAATCGGCAAGAACATTCACAATTACCGCTCCTATCCCCGAATCGTCGGAGAGACCGGTGGGAAAGACTTTATCTTCGCTCACCCTTCCGCGAATCCACAGGAAGTCGCTACCTCAATTTCCCGGGGTGCCTTTGAATTCCAGGGTCAAAAATGTAGTGCCGCGTCACGTGCCTATATTCCTGCAAGCATGTGGGAAGAGGTTAAGGAACTGGTGATAAAGGATGTAAAATCCTTCAAAATGGGAAGCCCGGAAGATATGAGTAACTTTATCACAGCTGTTATTCACGAAAGTTCCTTCGACAAACTTGCCCGTTATATCGATCAGGCAAAAGAGGATAAGGATGCTGAAATTATCGTAGGTGGAAACTATGACAAGTCCAAAGGTTACTTTATTGAACCAACGGTGATCAAAACTTCCAATCCAACCTATAGTACCATGTGTACGGAATTGTTCGGTCCCGTAATTACTATTTATGTATATGAAGACCAGGAGTGGAAAGACATTCTTCCACTGATTGACAACAGTACAGAATATGCACTTACCGGAGCAATCTTCTCAAGGGATCGCTACGCCATTGAGTATGCAACCAAAGCCCTTGAAAATGCGGCCGGAAACTTCTATATTAATGATAAACCAACAGGTGCAGTTGTTGGACAACAACCCTTTGGAGGAGCTCGTGGAAGCGGAACCAACGATAAAGCCGGTTCTGTGTTGAACCTCTATCGCTGGGTATCACCACGCACCATCAAAGAAACCTTTGTTCCTGCTAAGAACTACAGGTATCCGTTTTTAGGAGAGAAGTAATATTTATTTCTGTTTTGGATAAGCCACCATTCCTATAGGTTTGGTGGCTTTCTTTTATCAGCTGCGGATCTGGTTATTTTCTACGGAGATAAACCACTTTTTTGGTTTCAAAGAAGTCTTCCTCAAAATAATCCTTTAGATCATAAACCTTAGCGGTTGGATAATCAGCCAGCTCCTCGGAAAGATCACCTCCCTTGAGATACAAAATTCCATTTTTCAGGGTGTGCCGATTGTTTTTGGAGGTTTTCCCTTTAACCCAATGCACGAACGTCGGCATCACGGCCACTGCCCTACTGACAATAAAATCATATTGCCCTTCGAGTTCCTCTACCCGGGCATTACTGGTTCGCACATTTGTAAGTTCCAGGCCCTCTACCACTTCATTGACCACTTTTATTTTCTTTCCAATACTGTCTACCAGGTGGAAATGGGTCTGGGGAAATAGAATGGCCAGG
>JAJUIC010000016.1 GCA_029265595.1 Flavobacteriaceae bacterium | reverse complement strand
AGGAATCCGGCAGCCAGTTTAAAGCTTTGTTTAAACCAGTGGTTGTCATTGGCCTCATCCTGACGCAGGGAATTTCTACGCAACAGGTAATTAAACACATTCCACCCAGCGATGTAAATAACCGCTCGAATCAGGAAGAAAGGCACATTGAGGAAGGCTGATTTATTTTGAATGATCTCATCCGTCGCCCGAACCTCAGGATCCATCCAGACAAACATGTGGTTGAGGTTAAGACCGGAAATAACCAGTAATATAAATACAATGACACTTCCAGGTAACAAGTAAGCGGTTATGGCTTCCATCACCCGATATAAAACAACCGGCCAACCCGCCTGAGAGGCAATATTGACCGCATAAAATGCCAGTGTTCCCAGCGCAATAAAAAAGAAGAATATTGCGGCTACATAAATAGACGACCAGGGTTTATTTTGTAATTGATGCAAAACGTGCTCATAGTGTTCATCACCATGACCATCCACTGCTGTATTGTGATCTCGCTCTCCCATACGTTGAGGATCCTGGTTGTGCTCTGACGGCACTACTTCCAGTCCGCCCGCGTCATCCTCCTGAAGGTTTTGGTCACCTGGAGCATGAACCTCTCCATGGTGGTCATTTGCAAGCATTTCCTTTACTTCCTCAATTGAAGAAGGAGCAGCAATGAACCCATAGATCAAGCCCAACAAACCAACTCCCATGAGAATGATAGAAAACATTTTCAATTTACTGGATAGCGTGTACATATTCGATATATCTAATGCTGTTATTCTTGATTTAATTTTATCGAGCGTTGTTTGAGGCGTCAGCAGTGGTTCCACCATTGGCAGTACCCCCTTGGATCTGGTCACCGGTTTCAAAAGGACGCTCAGGGTTTCCCTCAAGTTCATCCTTTAAAGACATCACATAATGTGTGATCTGCCACCGCTCTTCTTCTGTGGTTTGATGTGCATAGGAACCCATTGCATTCAGGCCGTAATAAATCACGTGGTAAACACTACCTTCGGTGATGGCACGACCCACATCGTCATAACTGGGAATCCCTAAAATCTTTTCCCTTTGCACCAAAATTCCTTGACCATCTCCCTTGTCTCCGTGACAAACGGCACAATATATAGTATAAACGCGTTTCCCCTGGTTAAGGTTCTCCTCGGTATACGGCAACGGGTTAGTTAATTCCGCTTTTGCTGCTGCCCGTCCCTCATTGGTGTCTTCGTATTCATAAGGTTTCCAGCCTCTGGGAATAGAACCGGGTGCAGGCAATTTGGCCTGCTGCCCATTTTCAAAAATCTCATACTCACCATAGGTCTCATAGGCAACGCTCTGATACATGTCGGTATCAGCCATAAAACGGTAGTTAGGTTTGGACTTGTCCATGCAAGAAACCGTACTAAGCGCTATTACCAAAACGAAGGATATTCTAAATAAACTTCTCATTGTCCTTATTCCTTATCAATTAATTTTATCTCAGCAGCACCTGTATCATAAAGGAACTTGCTCAGTTCTTTCTCATCATGATCAGCCACTGCAATCTCCATCAGGAAATGGTCATCAGTAGTTCTCACGTCAGGGTTCTCGGCTTTCTTGAAAGGCCAAAGTCTGCTTCGCAACAAGAAGGTGATCACCATCAGGTGTGCGGAGAAAAACACCGTCAATTCAAACATGATGGGTATAAAGGCCGGCATATTTTGGAAGAAGCTAAAACTTGGCTTTCCACCGATGTCCATCGGCCAGTCCTCAATCATGATATAGTTCATAAGAGTAATGGCCACTGCCAGGCCCAGCAAACCATATAAGAAAGCCGTGACAGCTAGTCGGGTTGGTGCCAGCCCTAAAGCTTTATCCAGTCCGTGAATCGGGAAAGGAGTGAACACCTCTTCAATATGATACCGCTCCTGTCGTACTTGTTTTACAGCCTGCAACAACAAGTCATCGTCGGTATAGATAGCGTGAATTACTTTCGATGCCATTAGTTCTTATTTTTAAGTTCATTAGCCCGGGAATTCCAATCCTGGCGTACATCTTTTCCTGGGAACATACCAAAAATGCTTTCTAGAAGCTCATAATCCCTTTCAGTCAGATTTGCAACCTGCTCGTACTTATAAATACCTACCTGATGCAAATGTTGTTCAACCACAGGTCCCACTCCATTGAGCTTTTGCAAATCATCAGCCTGATCAACAGCCGGATCATAGATGCCTATTCTGTGTAACATTTCATCTATTTGATCCTTCTGCACCTCGGTGAGCCCAAGAGCGTCCGCATTCACAGTATCTTCGTGCTTGTCCTCAGTAGAAGGTCCTTCACGCTCCACTACTCCCGCATCTGCATTGGCCAGTGGCTCTCGCACAACCGTATCAAAATGATCTATATCATCCCCGTGTTCTGCTCTGAGGCGCTTCCATTTGTCTCCTGAAGACTTCAGGATGGTCTTCACCTCTGCCTGTGCAATCACAGGGAAAGTGCGCGCATACAACAGGAAGAGTACGAAAAAGAATCCTATAGTTCCTATGAATAGTCCGATGTCCACGAAAGTCGGGGAAAACATCGTCCAGGAGGATGGCAGGTAATCCCTGTGCAGAGAAGTTACAATAATCACGAACCGTTCGAACCACATCCCGATATTAACAACGATGGAAATAATGAAAGAAGCGGTAATACTGGTCCGAATCTTTTTAAACCACATCACCTGTGGCGAGAACACGTTACAGGTCATCATCAGCCAGTACGCCCAGAAATAAGGCCCGGTAGCCCGGTTCAAAAAGGCATACTGCTCATATTCCACTCCAGAATACCAGGCGATAACCAGCTCCGTGATATAGGCAACACCTACAATGGACCCGGTAATCATAATTACGATGTTCATCAGCTCGATATGCTGAATCGTAATATAATCCTCCAGGTTAACCACCTTGCGCATGATAATCAACAGGGTTTGCACCATGGCAAAGCCAGAGAATACGGCCCCCGCCACAAAATAGGGAGGGAAAATCGTGGTGTGCCATCCTGGAATAACCGAGGTAGCAAAGTCAAAAGATACAATGGTGTGTACCGAAAGTACCAGAGGAGTTGCCAATCCGGCAAGAACCAGGTGGACTTCTTCAAACCGCTGCCAGTCTTTGGCCCTACCACTCCAACCGAAGCTCAGGATACCGTAGATCTTCTTTTGAAATGGCTTTACAGCTCTGTCTCGAATCATTGCAAAGTCAGGCAATAACCCACTCCACCAGAACACCAGGGAGACCGAGAGGTAAGTCGAAATTGCAAAAACGTCCCAGAGCAATGGCGAATTGAAGTTCTGCCACAGCGATCCAAACTGGTTTGGAATGGGTACCATCCAATAAGCCAACCAAGGACGTCCCATGTGAATAATTGGGAATAAACCGGCCTGTACCACCGAAAAGATGGTCATAGCCTCCGCAGATCGGTTAATGGCCATTCTCCACTTCTGACGGAATAAGAGCAATACTGCTGAAATCAGTGTACCCGCGTGACCAATACCTACCCACCATACGAAATTGGTAATATCCCATGCCCAACCAACAGTTCTGTTGAGACCCCAGGCACCAATTCCAGTTGACACAGTATAGATTATACATCCGACCCCCCAAAGAAAGGCTACCAATGCAATGGTAAACACAATCCACCAGCTCTTATTAGCCCTCCCTTCTACCGGCCGAGCCACATCAACTGTAACATCGTGATAGGTTTTGTTACCGGTTACTAAGGGTCTTCGTATAGGCGCTTCGTAATGAGACATATCCTTCTATATAATTAATTCTGAATTTACTAATTAAGCTTCCGTTGTATTTCGAACCTTGGTCTGATACATCACATTAGGTTTTGTACCCAGATATTCAAGGGTGTGGTACTTCCGCGCATCTTTCTCCCGCTGAGCCACAACGCTGGTTTCATCGTTGACATCTCCAAATTCAATCGCTCCTTTATCACAGGCAATTGAACAAGCCGTTTTGAATTCATCCCCACTAGTAGCTCTACCCTCTCTTTTGGCATCCAGGATGGTTTTCTGAGTCATCTGGATACACATAGAGCACTTCTCCATCACTCCACGAGAACGAACGGTCACGTCAGGGTTCAATACCATTCGGCCAAGATCGTTATTCATGGTGTAATCAAACTCGTCGTTTTTGTTGTAACGGAACCAGTTAAACCTTCTCACCTTATAAGGACAGTTGTTAGCACAATAACGGGTACCTACACATCGGTTGTAAATCATCTGGTTCTGTCCCTGATTCCCGTGCATGGTTGCAGCAACCGGACATACAGTTTCACAAGGCGCATGGTTACAGTGCTGACAAAGCATGGGCTGGAATACAACCTGAGGGTTGTCATTGGCTTCTTCCATTTCACCAAACTGAGTAAGTGCATCCCCCAATCCTGACATGGCATCCTTCTTTTCTCCGTCCTGAGCAAAAGTCTCTTCAGAAGAATAGTATCGGTCAATGCGCAGCCAGTGCATATCCCTGTACTTGCGAACTTCCTGCTTCCCAACCACGGGAACGTTGTTTTCAGCGTGACATGCAATCACACAGGCACCACATCCGGTACAGGCGTTCAAATCAATGGACATTTTAAAGTGATGGCCTACAGAACGATCAAATCCTTCCCAAAGATCGGCATCAGGAGAGTCCACTGGAGTTTCAATATGGTCCAGGGAAACTACAGGTATTTTGTTCCAATATTCAACATCTTTGGTGTTGAATATCTCAAGGGTAGTCTCTTTAATAACATCATCCCTACCCATTAACGTAGTGTGCAACTGAAGACAGGCAAACTCATGCTCACCTGAGGTTTTTTCGATCTGCACATTTTGAACAGACTTAAAGTCTTTATAAAGAGGATAGGCATTTACACCTACCTGCATTTCCTTTTGAATGGCTTCTTTTCGACCGTAACCCAGTGCAAGAGAGACCGCTCCCCGAACCTGACCGGGTTGAATAAATACCGGAACCTTCTCAATTACAGTGTCGCCCAGGGTGATATTGACATAACTACCGTTTAGCGCTCCGTCAGATGTATTGGTGTTTTTAATACCAAGCTCCTCCGCGTCAAACCGGGACATCTTAAGATAGTTGTCCCATGATGCCCTGGTAATGGGATCGGGAAGTTCCTGAAGCCATGGGTTATTGGCTTGCTGGCCATCTCCCAGAGCAGTTGATGTATATAATTCCAATTGGAATCCGGTACCTTCCGCAGGTTGCCCTAAATTCCGTGCTGCTACGCTATCACTATTTACACGCGTGGATCCACCTAAGGTCAACGGCTCAGACCCTGCAGGAGCCGAAGCTTCGAAAACTCCATCGTGAACCGCATCATTCCAGTTTCCAGGTAGCGATCCTGACCAGGTGTCCCGTATGTACTGGTAGTAAGATTGTCCACTACCCAACAAGGACAATAGGCTGTCCTGGAACTGCCGGGTGTCAAATAATGGGCGGATGGTAGGTTGTACTATTCCGAATTTCCGGGTGCTGAACTGAACGTCCCCCCAGCTTTCCAAATAGTGAGGGGTAGCTCCCAAAAACTCCACTTGTTTGGCAGTCTCATCCTTTTTCATGGTGAAGTCAACCGTCAGGTCAACATTTCCAAGTCCTTCCACAAATTCAGAGGCATTGGGAAGACTGTAAACCGGGTTCACACCCGCCATTAACAACGCACCTACCCGGCCGCTGTTCATATCCTGCACCAGTTGCTGAACCTGTGCATTGTTCCCCTGCCGGACCATACGGGGATTTTCCGTATCGATAACCTCGGAGCTCAGCGCTTCATTAATGGCTAAGGCCAGAGATTGTGCATCTGCATCCTGAATCCCTGTTACCACGACTCCTCTTCTGCCCGCTCTTCTTAACTGGTTGGCAGCCTTAACGACCGCATCATCCAAACGTGCATTTTCAATAGTGCTAGTGGAAGATCCTCCGACTATATAATTGTAAAGTGCCGCTAATACCTGTCTTTGCTCCGAAGGCAAAATTGGCACCCTCTTATCGGCATTGGAGCCGGTGAGGGACATATTCGATTCAAACTGAATGTGACGCGACATTTGCCCATTTGCAGGAACACGTCCCCGGGCATAACCAGCATCATATCCACCTCCCTGCCAGTCACCAAGGAAATCAGCGCCAACAGAAACAATGGTTTGTGCTCTTGAGAAATCGTAATCAGGAAGCGCTCTGGTTCCATAACGGGCCTGGAAAGCGTCTAGTGCTGCGTCTTCTGATACCGCATCATAAACGATATGGCGAACATTGGAATAGCGGTTTGAAAATTCCCGAACCAGTCTATTGGTAGAAGGGCTCGCCATGGTATTGGTAAGAATCACAATGCTTCCTGACACCCCACCAAGTCTTTGACGCAATTCGTCATCAAACCGGTCCCAGGTTACAGGTTCTCCACTGATTTCTGGGCGTCGCAGCCTTTTATTGTCATATAGAGACAAGACCGATGCCTGCACCCGTGCGTTAGACCCTCTTTTAGAAAGATCATTCGGCTCCACTTTAATGGGACGACCTTCACGGGTTTTTACCAGAACACTTGCAAAATCAAAACCATCAGCCATGGTAGTGGCATAGTAATTCGCCACACCAGGAATAATTCTTTCCGGTTGCACCACATAGGGGATAGATTTCATTACCGGTCCTTCACAGGCCGCCAAAGAAGCAGCTGCCGTACTAAAACCGACAAATTTCAAAAAATCCCTGCGGGAAGTGCTTGAATCTTCCAAAGAAGGTTTGTTACCAAGGAATTCGTCTGTAGGAATTTCTTCCACAAACTCTTTATTTTTGATTGCCTCAACAACAGCGCTGTCTCCGTTCAGCTCTTCAACACTCTTCCAGTATTTCTTGTTTGATGACATATGTATAGTAATCTTCTTGTTAAAATTAATAGTGGCACTTTGCACACTCCAGCCCACCCATTTGGGCCACGGTCAGTTCTTCAACGCCGTATTTCTTGCTAAGCTCTTCGTGTATTTTCTCGTAATACTCGTTTCCGGCCATTCTCACGTTGGTCTCCCGGTGACATTCCACACACCATCCCATTGTCAGTGGCGCGTCCTGATACATAATTTCCATTTCTTCTACAGGGCCGTGACAGGTCTGACATGAAATACCCCCAACCTCTACGTGCTGAGAGTGATTGAAAACTGCGAAATCAGGCAAGTTGTGAATACGAACCCATTTAACAGGTTCTGTTTCTCCGGTATAGGACTGGCTGGCCTGATCCCAACCCACCGCGTGGTAAAGCTTTTGAATTTCCCCGTCGTAGAAGGCCTTGCTGTATTCTTCAGTAGCAGTGCTTTCCGCTACTTCACTGATTGACTGGTGACAGTTCATACAGGTATTAAGCGAAGGAATTCCAGATGTCTGAGAATTTCTGGCCGAGGTATGACACATTTGACAATCAATCTGGTTGTCTCCTGCGTGAATTTTATGTGAAAAGTGGATTGGCTGAATGGGCTGATACCCCTGATCCACTCCGATTTGCATCATCCATCCGTAAGCGAAGTAAGCACCGACCAACAAAAGAATCACGGAACTTACGATGACCAGAAACTGGTTTTCAACGAATGATTTATAAATAGGTTTGGTTTTGGGTTTCTCAGGAAGTTCCACCCCGCTGGCAGCCGCGAACCTTCTTAGGGTTTTGTTAACCAGAACAAGGATAACAGCGAGCATCAGCAACACGAAGGCCAAAATGGCCAGCACGATGTTGGTAGACACCCCACCGCCACCAGTGCCAGGAGCCCCGGCCACAGCATCACCTCCTGCCTGCGCCTGAGGAGCAGCTTTTGGCTGATCCACATAAGCCAGGATATCATCGATATCCTGCTCACTTAACTGAGGAAAGGGAGGCATCGCCACCCTGTTGTACTCCTCGTATATTTCAACAGCAGTTTCATCACCAGCAGCAATGAGTGCTGAACTGTTCTTGATCCAGGCATGAAGCCACTCAGTGTCTCGTTTCTCTGAAATCCCCCGTAATGGAGGACCGATCGAGTTCCCGTCCAGTTTGTGACAGGCAGCACACTGAGAATTGAATAAAGCCTTTCCATTCGAGGTATCACCCCCACCTGCACCTTCCTGCGGCCCCTGCACGGTCTCTTCCTGAACGGTACCTCCCTCGTCAGTGGAAGCGGTTTGCGCAAAAATAAGTGTAGAAAACGAAAGGAAAATACTTACACTAAAAACAAATCGAGCGACTGGATGGCGGTATTTCACCTTTTTCATATTATTATTTGAATTTGCGTCATCATTGGTACGGTTTTTTCTGTATTACCCATGGTAGAAAAAAGACTGATCCGCACCCGAAAATTTTACCGACAAAAGTAATACTTAAAGTCGATTTTAAGAATGGAAGAGGGGCTTTAGGAATAATTTATAATTGTTCTAAATAGCCGGCAAGGCGCTATATTTCTAAATATGTTATACTTTTGTGGGTCAGAATATTATTAAAAAATACTTCCTGTGAAAACCAGCATTTTTCTTCTTTTTTGCAGTCTTTCAATAGCACTTCCATTTTCGGGCCTTGCTCAGGCCGGACAGGTCCAAATATCACAGGACAGCCTTGTTCCCCACCTATTGGAAGTGAAAACGGACATGGCCAGGGCCAATCGTCTGGGAGACCGCTTCATGATTCAGATTTACTCGGGAAACAGCGCAGGCGCTACAGAGGCTATAGAGCAGTACCGGGAAGTGTTCACGGAATGGCCCTCCACTATCGTTTTCGAAACGCCCAACTACAAGGTCTGGATTGGAAATTTCCGCAATAGTATTGAAGCAGATCGCGTCCTGCTTCTTATCAGAGAAGAATTCCCCAGCGCTTTCCGTTTCCGACCCTCCAGACGTTAATTTTTTGAGATAACTTTTTGAATTAACAAGTTTTAACATATCTTGTGGCCAAACCAACTAAGATATGCAAGCTTTCATCGTCGCTCTCATCACCTGGGCATGCACAACTATCGCACCCCAAACCACCACTACAGCGGTTGAAAAGATTCAAATCGATGAACAACAGACGACAACATATTTCATTCAGGAAAACGACAGCTTATCCTTGCGAGGGTAAAAAAGAAAGCCCCTAAACAAGAGCCTAAATGGGGGATGGGACTCTCATAAAGAGACTTTCGACAATGTTTTTCTATACCGATTTGCCAGGTCGGCTGCGTTCCATTTTCAGGGGAAAACAGAAGAAGTCATAGCTTATAATTCTTTTCTCAAATAGAATGCCATTCCTTTCTGTTGTAGGAAAAATTTTGCAGCAAAATAAAAACTTGTTAAGGGCCTGTCCCACTACATTCCCGATGGAATCTAAAAAATTCCATTAAAAAAGTCCTACATCCATTATAGGGAAACAGATTTTTCGCAACCTCAGAAACTTCATCCACCCGGGCCCATAGGCATAAATAGAGGCTTTACTGAAATAGACCAAACGGCTTCAACTGAAGGTTCAGGTTGTGCATTCTATCCGATACCCTCCGGCGTTCCCAGCTATCTAAAATTAAAAAAGCCCCGTCAGGTTTCCCTAGCGAAGCTTTCTTCTCGAAATTGTGTGAAAACAATATTTATCAAATATAATTTAAAATACTGAATTCGAAGCCACTTCAATTAAAAATTGAACTTGTTACTTCAGCTTTTTCTTGACGGCTACCTCCTGGAAGGCTTCCACTACATCTCCTTCTTTAATGTCGTTGTAGTTCTTTATCTGAAGCCCACAGTCATATCCTTTTGAAACTTCCTTGACATCGTCTTTAAAGCGCTTCAAAGAAGCCAGTACACCCGTATATATTACCACTCCATCCCGGATCAGACGAATCTGAGAGTTTCGGTATATTTTTCCGTCCGTAACCATACATCCGGCAATCGTACCCACCTTGGAAATTTTAAAGGTTTCGCGGATCTCCGCATTACCAGTTATTTCCTCTTTCATCTCCGGAGACAACATTCCTTCCATGGCATCCTGAAGATCGTTGATGGCATCGTAGATAATAGAATAGGTTCTAATATCAATTTCTTCTTTTTCTGCCAGCTGCTTGGCATTTCCGGCTGGTCGAACATTAAAACCAATAATTACTGCATCCGACGCAGAGGCCAGCATCACATCCGTCTCCGTAATAGCACCCACTCCTTTGTGAATGATATTAACCTGAATCTCTTCAGTGGAAAGTTTTTGGAAACTATCGGTTAAGGCTTCCACAGAACCGTCCACATCCCCTTTCAGGATAATGTTGAGCTCCTTGAAATCTCCCAGTGCGATCCGACGACCAATTTCATCCAGTGTAATGTGTCGCTGTGTTCGAACGGTTTGCTCACGCTGAAGCTGGGTACGTTTGGCTGCGATATCCCGAGCTTCGCGCTCATCGGTCATCACCCGGAACTTATCCCCTGCCTGAGGTGCCCCATCAAGTCCCAAAACAGTAACAGGTCGGGAAGGACCTACGGCAGTAATGTTCTTTCCGCGTTCATCCTGCATGGCTCTCACCTTACCACTGTGACGGCCTGCAAGGATATAGTCCCCGATGTTCAGGGTTCCGGCCTCTACCAGTACCGTGGAAACGTAACCCCGGCCTTTGTCTAGATAAGCCTCAACTACAGTACCACTGGCCAGTTTATTTGGATTGGCTTTTAATTCCAAAATCTCAGCCTCCAGAAGTACTTTCTCGAGTAATTCCTTGACACCTTTTCCGGTTTTAGCAGAAATGTCCTGAGACTGGATTTTTCCACCCCAGTCCTCCACCAGTAAATTCATTCCGGCCAACTTCTCTTTAATCTTATCTGGATTGGCAGTAGGCAGGTCTACTTTGTTGATTGCAAAAACGATGGGTACTCCCGCCGCCTGGGCGTGCGATATGGCCTCTTTGGTCTGAGGCATCACGTCATCATCAGCTGCAATTACAATAATCGCAAGGTCCGTTACCTGCGCCCCTCTTGCACGCATGGCGGTAAAGGCCTCGTGTCCCGGTGTATCCAGGAAGGTAATCTTCTGCCCGTTGTCCAACTGAACTCCATAGGCCCCGATGTGCTGGGTGATTCCCCCGCTCTCACCGGCAATCACATTTTCTTTTCGAACATAATCCAGTAAGGAAGTTTTACCGTGGTCCACGTGACCCATTACCGTGACAATAGGTGCTCGTTTCACCAGGTCTTCCGGCCGGTCTTCTTCCTCCTGAATATTTTCTTCAAGGTCAGCGGTTACAAATTCCACTTCGAATCCGAATTCATCGGCCACAATGGTCAGAGTTTCAGCATCCAGCCGCTGGTTCATGGTCACCATCATTCCCAGAGACATACAGGCGGAAATGACTTTGGTCACCGGCACATCCATCATGGTAGCCACCTCACTTACGGTGACGAATTCAGTCACCTTCAATACCTTTTCTTCGGCTTCCATCATCGCCTCCTCGCGCTGACGGTGGGTGTCTCTTTTTTCTCTTCTGTACCTTGCCGCACGGCCCTTGTTGGATTTTCCTTGAAGTTTTTCCAGGGTTTCCCGTACTTGCTTTTGAACTTCCTCCTCAGTAGGCTCTTCTTTGGTTACCGGCTTTCTTTTACGACCTCTTCCTCCGGCTGATGCCGCAGTGCCTGGCACCCCTTTTACGTCCTTACTGATGCGTTTGCGACGCTTCTTACGTCTGTCCTTATTCTCGGTTTCCCTCTTCTCCTCTTTCTTCTTCGGTTTGTTGAACTGTGAAAGATCAATCGTCTGCCCGGTAAAATTAGGACCTTCTAATTTCTTATACTTGGTTTCAATGGTAGTGGATTCCGGCTCCTTCTTAACCTCTTCCTCCTCTTTCTTCTTCTGGTCAGCAGCTGGCTGCTTTTCTACCTTCCTGGGTGCAGGTTTCTCTGTTTCCTTTTTAACCGGCTCTTCCTTTTTAGCAGCAGAGGGCATCTCCTTCTTAGGTGGTTCCGGTTGTGAAGGCTTCTGAGCCTCCTCTTTCTTCTCTTCTACTTTCTTCTGCTCAACAGGTTTTGGAGCTTCTGGTTTCTGTGGCTGTTCAGAAACGGAAGGCTCCTCCACTTTGGTTTCTTCTGGCTTTTCTACCTGAGCGGCACCGGTTTCAAGATCGATTTTTCCGACCTTCTTCGGACCTTGCAGCGTTGGACGCTTCACCACCTGCTCCTCTCTTTGCCGTTTTTCCTCAAGTTCTCTTTCACGTGCCAGACGCAGCTCCTCCTTCTCCTTCTTCTTTTCCTCGCTGACCTCCTTGGATTGAACCCGTTGCGTTTTATCGCTCTTGAATTCATCCAGCAGCACCTGATAGATGCTGCCCGGAATCTTCGTATTCGGGTTCGCCTCAATCTCATGGCCCTTGGATTTTAGAAAATCCACAGCCCGGTCCAACGAGATATTGAATTCGCGCAGCACTTTATTTAATCGCATTTTCTTTGCTTCAGCCATATATAATTGCCCTCTAATTTTCTGTCTTTATTATTACTGTTTCCTTACTTTTCGTCCTCAAATTCGGCTTTGAGCACGTTAAAAACTTCTTTTATAGTTTCTTCTTCAAGGTCAGTTCTTTTCACTAAATCTTCTACATCCTGTTCCAGGATACTTTTGGCCGTATCCAACCCGATACGGGAGAATTCCGCAATGACCCAGTCTTCGATTTCATCGGCAAATTCGGATAATTCCACATCTTCCTCAACGCCTTCCCGAAATACATCAATTTCATAACCGGTCAGCTGACCTGCAAGCCGGATGTTATGTCCGCCCCGTCCGATGGCTTTTGACACCTCTTCCGGTCGCAGCATGACTTCGGCCCGCTTGTTTTCCTCATCAATCTTAATGGAGGTCACTCTTGCAGGACTCAAAGCCCGGGTGATGAGCAACTGGGTGTTGCTGGTATAATTAATCACGTCGATGTTCTCATTACCAAGTTCACGAACTATACCATGAATTCGAGAACCCTTCATTCCTACGCAGGCACCAACCGGATCGATACGGTCATCATATGAATCCACGGCGACCTTTGCCTTTTCCCCGGGATGACGCACCACCTTTTTCACAGTGATAAGACCATCAAACACTTCGGGAATTTCCTGTTCAAACAACTTCTCCAAAAATACAGGAGAAGTCCTGGACATAATGATCGTGGGTTTACTCCCTTTGAGCTCCACACTCTCAATAACTCCTCTGACATTCTCTCCCTTGCGGAAGAAATCAGAAGGAATTTGACGATCCTTTGGCAGGACAATTTCATTCCCATCATCATCAAGCAGAATAATCGCCCGGTGCCTTATGTGGTGAACCTCAGCAGTATAAATTTCACCTTCAAGCTCTTTAAAGTGCTTGTATATATTGGTATTATCGTGCTCGTGAATCTTTGCAATAAGATTCTGTCGCAGCGCCAGAATGGCGCGACGTCCCAGATCTTTAAGTTTAACTTCTTCAGAAACTTCCTCTCCAACCTCAAAATCAGGCTCAATCTTACGGGCCTCACTTAGAGAAATCTCCTGATTCGAATCCTCAACCTCTCCATCTGCTACCACCACTCGATTTCTCCAAATCTCAAGATCCCCTTTATCGGGGTTTACTATAATATCGAAGTTGTCATCCTCCCCATACTTCTTCTTCAAAGCATTTCGGAATACTTCTTCAAGAATCGCCATCAGGGTGACCCTGTCGATGAGTTTGTCATCCTTAAACTCAGCAAACGATTCTATCAACGCGATATTCTCCATATCTTTTCCAGATTAAAATGTTATCTTGACTTTTGCCTCCGTAATTTCCTCCAGAGCAATCACTGCTTCTTTTTCCACAGTGTGCTTCCCTTTACCAACAGGTTTGGGTTCCCGTGCTTTCCATTTCAGGGTGATCCGGTCATCCTCCACAGCAACCAGCTCTCCTTCTAAGCGCTGATCGGAAGTAACCACAGTCAATTTTCTTCCTATGTTTTTTTTGTACTGCCGAAGATACTGTAACGGCTGAGAGAGCCCAGAAGAAGTTACTTCCAGAGAAAAGTCCGTTTCTTCCCTGTCCAGGCCATGCTCCACCTTTCGACTCACTGCAATACAATCGTTGACCGAAACTCCATGATCCCCATCAATAACCACCGAAATGTGATTGCTGTTGTCTATATTTAGCTCTATTAAAAATAAGGAATTATTTTCTTCAAATGCCTCCTCGAGCAATTTTTCTACTTTTTCTCTTAGCATTCTCAACATTCGCTATAAAAAGAGGGGACTTTAGTGTCCCCTCGCTGTAGATTTTTCTCTTCAACGCTGCAAATATATAAATAATCTGAGACATAGAAAACTGGATATCAAATGAAAAAAAATTAATACATTTATGTTACCACTTAAAAATAATCTTGATTTTAAGTGGGAACCCTAAACTAATGATGGAGCGGCCTTATCCCCTTCCTCTGAAGAAAAGGCATCCTAAAAACACCTAACCCCTAGTTTTATGAAAAAAATCCTCGTCCCCACAGATTTCTCACAAACATCAGAAAATGCCCTTCGGGTAGCAGCGGATTTAGCCCGCAAATTCGACAGTAAAATATTTCTACTCCATATGCTGGAACTGCCCATGGATCTCATTAATCCGGTAATGGGTACCAGAACCAACGACCTTCCGGAAGTACTATTTTTCACCAAAAGGGCCGAACAAAGATTAAAGCAGCTCATTGAGCAGGACTTCCTGGAAGGAGTCAGCATCCGCCCCATTCTGCAGCTCCATCACACCCTTGACGGAATTATGGAAACCCGCCAAAGGGAGAACTGCGATCTCATTGTCATGGGCTCACAGGGAGCAAGCGGCCTCCAGGAAATGTTTATCGGATCCAATACGGAAAAAGTGGTGCGCAGATCCCATGTCCCGGTCCTGGTGATCAAAGAACCCATCCCGGAGTTTAAAGCCCAGACCATGGTGTTCGGGATTGACTTTACCGATAAATCTCGTGAGGTGCTTTCGCAAGTCATTCTTTTTGCTGAAACCCTCGGCGCAAAACTGCACCTTGTTTATGTGCATACCGGGAATGAGGAAGATATGCGAGATGTCAAAAATAAACATGCTACATTCCTAAAGGGCCTGGATAGAGAAGCCCTATCCTGTGAGGTATACCCCGCGTCCTTCGTGGAAGAGGGGATCCTGGAATACGCCGATACCATCAATGCGGATTTAGTGGGGATGGCCACACACGGCAGAAAAGGACTCTCCCATTTCTTCAATGGAAGTATCAGCGAAGATATTGCCAATCACGCCAAACGTCCGGTGGTGACATTTCGTTTACCGTCCTAATGGAGCACCAGAAGAGGCAGCCCGGAAAAGTGCAGGTTTTCCGGCAGCTGTCTCGTTCTGAAAAACTTTCCCCATAACCGGAGGTTCCTGGCCATAACCACCAGTACATCCCCAGGAATACCCAGGGGCGGCTCCACCTTTGGAAGTGCGGATAGGGGACTGAATTCACAATTATATTCCTTTTCAAGAAACTTGCGCTGTCCCTGCTGATCATCTGTCAGCACCGGATTCTTTAAGCTTTCCAGCACCAACACCCGGGACTGGTTCGCACTGGCCATGGCCTCCAGGGATTTTAATACAGGAGGGGTGCATTTGACGCTATAATCCGTAGGAAACAACATCCTTTTAGGGAGCTCACATGGGGTGTCCGGAGACACAATCAGTAAGGGAATGTTTACTTTTCGCATGACATCGGAAGTGTTGGGACCGACGGTATGTTCTTTACTGCGAACCGTTCCTTTAGTACCCATCACAATCAGATCAATGTCCTCCTCCCACCCCAGGTCCCTCACAGCTTCAATGAAATAATTTACCCGGTAAGAGGTGGTCAGTTTATGGTTCGGGTTGCGCCTGTAGCCATGGGCCCATTGTAATAATTCCTCAAATTTCTTTTCAATCTCAGGAGGAAGGGCATCGGTACTTCTTTGAACCCGTACCGGAGTAATGTGCAAAAAGTGAAAAGTCACTGAAAAATCCTCAAAGAGGCGCATGGCATAAGCAGCAGCCTGCTTAGCATCTGTAGAAAAGTCCGTGAGCAGCAATACATTCATTCCCATAGCCTTAGAGATTATTACTGCAAATGTAGCCCAACTACGGACCGTAAAAAATGACCAACATCAGCTATCTAACTGATCTTTTTCAAGGCTTCGAGATGGATGATTTTTATGTTGCGTCCTTCTATTTCTATTAGCCCCTCCTTTTTAAAGTCAGAAAGGGTACGGATGAGGGTTTCAGAAGCCATTCCGGCCACACTGGCCAAATCACTTCTGGATATACGAATACTCTGGGTGGGAAAACGTCTGATCCGCTGGGAAAACAGTAAAATGGTCTGGGCCGTTTTTCGCCGAACCGAGCCATAGGCCATCTCCAGCAACTGGCTCTTTATTCCAGACAAGTTCTGGCCCAGAACTTCTATCAGGTCCAGGGAGAGGTTGCTGTTTTGAGCAAGGATTTCCCGGAACTCCTCTTTGTTAATTGCAAAGACGCGGGTTTCTTCCATGGCAGTAGCATACTCGTCGTAGGCTTGGGCTTTACTCAGACTCAGAGACCCGAAAAAATCTCCTTCTTTATGAATTGAAGTGATGAGATCCTTCCCGTTCTCATCCATTCGATGGGTTTTAACAACCCCTCTATCCACCAGGTAGAGGTAATTATTTTGCTTGCCTTCTTCGTATATACTTTCCCCTGCTTTGAAGGTCAATTCTTCATGTTGTTTCACCAGCTCCCTCAAATCATCCAGGGACTCCATTTGGGAATGGGGCACCTGCTTTTCAGGTGTCGGGGCGGCATTTATTTTCCGGAGTATGGCAACCTTTGCCAGCCGGCTCTCTATAGCGCTGACCAGTTCCTCCTCCTCAAAAGGTTTGGTCAGGTAATCGTCCGCACCCAGCTCCATTCCTTTACGAATATCCTTGTGCTCTGTTTTAGCTGACAAAAAGATAAAGGGAATCAACCGGGTCTGTTCATCCTGAGCCAGTGCCTGCAAAACTCCGTAACCATCCATCTCCGGCATCATGATATCACAAACGATGATATCCGGGAGTTCCTTCTTGGCCATCTCGACTCCCGCACGGCCATTGGCAGCAGTTACTACCTCATAATCATTGATCTCCAGTAGCTCAGCAGTATTTTCCCGCACTACGGTATCATCTTCTATAAAAAGCACCTTTTTCATGGATTGTATTCCTTTTATAATCAGGGCACAGCAGCCATCAGCCTTTCCCTGGTCTTTTACTGTTTCTCAAAGTTAATGGGTAGGGTGGCGGTAAAGGTAGTCCCCACATTTTCCTGGCTTTCAAAACTCAGGGATCCGCCCAGATTCTCAAGATGCACCTTTGCAATATTGAGGCCTATTCCCGTTCCCTGATTCACCAAGGCATTCTCTGCCCGGAAGTACCGCTCAAAGATATGCTTCTGGTCCTTCTGCGGAATCCCGATTCCTTCATCCCGCACCTTAAAAGTGATGGTGTTATCCTTTGTCTGAATTTCAAAAGTAATCCGGGAGTTTTCCGGAGAGTATTTGATTGCGTTGCCTATGAGATTTGACAATACCAGCTCCACAATCTTTTCATCCTGTTTGAGCACCACCTCCTCCATATCAAGAGGATAATCGATTTCCTGGCCGCTTTTGAGCGTAACATTGGCATTGTAAATCACCTCATTGATTAATTTACTCAAAGGGAATTCGGTGAATTTGTATCGCACCCTTCCTGTTTCCAGGCGTTCAATGGAAAGAAAGTCGTTCAGGATATTATCCAGGTAATGGACTTTGCTTCGAATCGTTGAAAAATGTTTCTCCCGCTTCTCCTGTTGGTCCTCCCGCACATATTTACCCGCTAACATGACCGAGGTCAGAATGCCGCTTAAAGGAGTCTTGAATTCATGAGAAACCATGGAGAGAAATTTGGTCTTCAGTTCGTTCAGTTCCTTTTCCTTCTGCAATGCCATTTTCATTTTATTCTCCGCAAGTTTGCGCTTGTGAATTTCTTTCTCCAGATCAGCATTGACATCCTGTAGTTTTTCAATGGTCTCCTCCAGCTCCCTGGTCCGCTCTTTGATTTTGTGCTCAAGTTGCGCGTTCAGTTCTTTAATCTGGCGCTGGTCCTCCTTCCGAACCGTAATATCCACCACCATGGACATCACATACATCTTCCCATTCATCTGGAAAGGGTTGAGACCCGCCTCCACCGGGAAAAGGCTGCCATCTTTTCTGACGCCGTATAGATCCCGACCGTGCCCCATTTGGCGCTTTTCACTGTGCTTGAGAAAATTGCTGACCTGCCCTGGGTGGGAGCCTTTGTGCTCCTTCGGAATAAGAATATTGAGACTCTTCCCTTTTAGTTCTCCTTTATCGTAACCGAACATGCGTTCGGCTGCGATATTGGTAATGACGATGGTCTGGGTCTGATCCACCACAATAATACCTTCCGAGGCAGCCTCGAAAATTACATTTAACAGGTTTACATTATCTTCGACCATATTGGAAAAATGGGTGCGTATTTACAGGAGCTAAGATACGAACCAAAACGAAAATGAAAATTCTTTGGCCTATTGATCTTCCAGTCGATCCATTGATGAAGAACCATTGTCGGTAGGCAGGAGTACCTGAATCAGTTGCGTAACAGCCATCGCAATCAGTACCGCAAAGATCAGAAAGAAGAGAAACTTAAAAGTAAGGCTCTCGGTAAGAATGCCGGCATTAAAGGCCAGAATGGATTCTATAATGACAAACGCTATTTGAAAACTGTATCTAAGGATGATTCACGTATTTGAATGATTACAAATTCTCTGCAGGTACTACCGACCAAAGATAAGCCGTTTGCAGGTCAAATCTTCCTGGTATATCAAGCTTTAGACCAAATTTAACGAACCCTGAAAGTCTGCAGCACAAGTCCTTCCATTACTTTTCGCAGCGGTATGTTAATTTCCGAAAAACCTGCCGGTATATGATTGTGCTCATAAAATGCCTCGGACCATGTACCCATCTTTGCATTGTAATTTAAAGAACTTAATTATGAATGCAGCACCAACAAAAACAGTAGCCAGTTTTGTTACTGAAAACATCAAAGCCGCTCACGTTTTCAAAAAATACGGAATTGACTTCTGCTGTGGCGGAAACATCAGCATAGAACAAGCCTGTGATAAAGCAGGAGCCAATTTGGACGATTTGATCAATGATCTGGACAAGGTGGAAAATACCACCTCCAGAGCCACTGATTACAACAGCTGGAAACTTGATTTTCTTGCCGATCATATTGTAAACGTACATCACCAGTATATAGAAGACAACATTCCCATGCTAAAGCAGTACGCAGACCGGGTTGCTAAAGTTCATGGAGATCATTATCACGAACTACTTGAAATGCGGGAGCTGGTTCATGAGGTATGCGGGGAGCTGGCAGCACACTGCAAAAAAGAAGAGCTAATCCTGTTTCCTTTCATTAAAAAAATGGTTACCGCCCAAAAAGAAGGTACGGCTTTAGACAACCCTCATTTTGGCAGCGTGGATAACCCGATAAAGATGATGGAAGACGAGCACGAAGAAGCCGGAGAGATTTTTGCCCGAATTTCTGCTTTGAGTAACACCTATACTGTTCCTCCCGGAGCCTGCAATACCTTTAGAGCTTATTATGCAAAACTCCAGGAATTTGAAGAGGACCTGCATGAGCACGTGCATAAGGAAAACAACATCCTTTTTCCAAAATCCCTTGACCTGGAAAAGGAACTCAGACAAGCTTAAAACCTTTCGGTAGGGTTGCAGTACAACCACGTGATTTGTTTAGGGATTTGAAACGGGTTGGAACCAACTCATCAAAGGGCAAGATCTCAGGGTTTTGCCCTTTTGTTTTACACCTGCCAGTTGGATTTTTTCCCTTAAAGCTCGTGAGCAGTAAGGCAGAACCACTTTTTTTGTACATTTAGATTATGATTCCATTAAAGCGACACGCCAACATTGCTCTGTTTTATTTTGTACTGGTTGGGCTTCTGGGACTTTTCCTCCGACTTTTCTTTGTCACTCCCCTGGGGGCGAATTTTCGATATGTGGTACACGCCCATTCTCATATTGCCTTATTGGGCTGGGTGTACCTGGGTCTGACAACCCTCATCTACCGCCTGTACTTTCGGAATAACCATAAAAGCAAGGTCTATAGAAGGATCTTTGTTTTTACCAACATTACGGTAGTGGGGATGCTGGTTACTTTTCCCTTCACCGGTTATGCGGTTCTCTCCATAATCTTTTCCACCCTCTTTTTGATTAGCTCGTATTTCTTTGCCGGGTTTGTCTTTAAAAATATTCCCCACCACTTTAAATCCAACGCCTCCTATAGGTGCATCCGCGCGGCGATCATCTACCTGGTCGTTTCCAGTATCGGTCCTTGGGCTATCGGGGCGGTCATGGCCACTTTGGGAAATACCTCCATATGGTATCATCTCTCCATCTACTTTTACCTGCATTTCCAGTACAACGCGTGGTTTGTCCTGGCCCTTATCGGGTTTCTGTTTTACATCATGGAGGTAAAAGGCATTCAGGTGCCTCAGGATAAATTCCGGAGATTCTTTCGAATTTTTAATTTAGGGCTCATCCTAAGCCTGTTTTTATCAGCACTATGGACCGACCCACCGGTTATGGTATACCTGCTGGGCGGGGCAGGGGCACTGCTGCAGGCTTGGGCCATGGCGTTGTTAATTTCCATGCTCCGCCCGAGCTGGCAACTGCTGAAAACCGCGGTCAGACCTTTCCCCCGGAAGCTGCTTGTGCTGGCGTTCTGGCTGCTTATTGGAAAAGTGGTCATGCAAATCTTCAATGCCATTCCTTTCTTCGCGACCCTGGCCTACCACTACCCCGATCTGGTCATCGGATACCTGCACTGGATATTTCTGGGGGTTGTCAGCATCAGCCTGCTGGCTTATTTACACCACTTCCGCCTGATCAGGTTACCCGCGTGGCCATTCTGGATCTATCTGTGTGGATTTGCTTTGTCTGAAATCCTGATTTTTTACCGGGGAATCGCGCTGTGGCTGGGATGGCCATTCCCAATGGAACATCCAAGGCTCCTTCTGGGGATGAGTGCCCTGATGCCGCTAACCATTTATTTTGTGTTCATCTACAATTATGTACATCCCCCGGCCGATCCAAAGAAAGGGGATTCTGAATTTCTCCTGGCACCCTTGGGGCAAGAAGATACAACCCAACGGAAAGCCTAATCTTTTTTCCGGGGCTTGTCCTGGTACCAGTCTTCAAAGGTTTTGGATGTGTGGTAATTATCGGTCAGGATTTTGTACACCATTATAATCAGCAGAACCTGCCCAAATACGGTGGTATATAACATATAGGCAAAAGAGACCTTTAAAAAGACCATAACAACCAGAGCAACCAGAACCGCGCTGGTGAGAAGAATGTAAAAACCTGCAGAAATTTTCATAGTTCTAAGATAGTCATCCTCTGCCTGTTAAGCTGTTAAGGAGCTGCCAAAGATTGTAATGTAGGTGCCATTGAATTACCCAAATCAAATAAAAATCCACTAAGGGGCGATCATATCTTCTTACCAACGAAGTTGGTGCACAGGGTGGTAAACCCAATGATACTGATGGAACTCAGGGGCATTAAAATGGCCGCTACTACTGGGGATAAATTGGCTGTTATGGCAAAACCAAGGCCCACCAGGTTGTACAGAAAGGATAGCACAATGCTGACCTTTATAATGCTGACTCCTGCTTTGGAAGCTTTAATAAAGTCATGCAATGAACTCAGGCGGGACGCATCCAAAATACCATCGCAGGCCGGTGAGAAAACATTGACATTTTCAGATACCGCAATACCCACATCACTCTGCATCAGCGCACCAGCATCATTCAGCCCATCCCCTACCATAATAACCTTTCTTCCCTCCTCCTGCAACTGCCGGATATATTCCAGTTTATTTTCAGGTTTTTGATTGAATAGCATCTGAGTGTGCGGAGGGAGGATCTGCTTTAGGCGCTTTTTTTCACCTGCATTGTCACCCGATAATATGGCCAGGTGATATTCGGGGGCCAGTCCCTCAAATAATGCCGTCACCCCCTCCCGATATTGACTCTCAAAAACATATCTACCCTTGTACTCATCGTTCAAACTAACATGGACGGCCGTCTGCAGATCGGACTTTAGTGGATCCTGTCCCACAAAATCTGCAGATCCCACTTTTATTGACTGCTGCTGGTGGCGTGACTGAATTCCTTTACCTACCCGTTCGTGGTACTGGTCAAGCGTTAGGATCTCATGTTCTTCTAACAGCTCATATAAAGCCCGACTCAGAGGGTGATTGGAACCCCGAATCGTGTTCTTCAGCAGGGTTTCCTCCTCCGGGGTCAATTCTTCTCCCTGATAGGTTAAACGGCTTTTATTACTACTGGTAATGGTTCCGGTCTTATCGAAGATAATACTATCGGCCCGGGCCAATTGCTCTATAACATTGGCGTTCTTTAAATAAAACTTCTTTCGCCCGAAGATCCGCAACAGATTTCCCAAAGTGAAAGGAGTGGACATGGCCAGTGCACAGGGACATGCTATTATTAAGACTGCAGTAAAGACGTTGATAGCCGTTGAGACATCTATCGGCATCCAGTAGGCCATCGCGCTAAAGGCAATTAACAACAGAACGATGGTAAAATATTGACTGATGCTATCAATCAGACGGGTAAAACCGCGATCCCTGGACCCGCTAAAGACTTCATTGCTCCAGAGTTTGGTAAGGTAGCTCTGGGAAACGGATTTTAGCACCTCCACTTCTATCATTCCCGCCACTTGTTTGCCGCCGGCATACACTTTATCTCCAAGGGTCTTCTCCACTGGTTGAGATTCTCCCGTGACGAAGCTATAGTCTATCTGACCCTGACCCTTCACCAACATACTATCCACAGGAATCAGTTCCTGGTTGCGTATTAAAAGGCGGTCTCCCTTGGCAATATCCTGAACGTGGATACTCTCTTCATGACCCTGGGAAGTTATTCGGGTGACTCCTACCGGAAAGTACGATTTATAATCCCGCTCGAAGGAGAGGAAACTATAGGTTTTATGCTGAAAGAATTTTCCTAAAGTAAGGAAGAACAGGAGGCCCGTGAGACTGTCGAAAAAGCCGGATCCCCAATCAAAAATAATTTCCAGGGTGCTGCGTAGAAAAAGTACCACGATTCCCAGGGCCAGGGGCACGTCAATATTTAAAAATCGGGCCCGGAGTCCTTTATAGGCAGAGATGAAATAATCCCTGGCAACATAAAAAACCACTGGAAGGGAGAAGGCAAACATCAACCACCTGAACACCCATTTATACTGCTCCAGCCAGAACTCCTGTTTCTCAAAATACTCCGGAAGGCTCAGGAACATGACGTTGCCGAAGCAGAATCCAGCCACTCCGAGTTTATAGAGAATACTGTGATCGACTTGTTTTTTGGCTTTCTCGGTATCGTTTAAACTGATATAAGGTTCGTATCCCACCCGAGCCAATAATTCGGCGAGCTCCTTCAGGCTCAGCTGTCGGTCATCAAAAGTGATCCGAACCGTCTTCTTGGGAAAATTCACTTGGGACACCCGCACTCCCCTATGGAGTTTGTGAAGATTTTCCAGTATCCAGATACACGAACTGCAATGAATATGAGGTATGTAAAGCGAAACGATCTGGAGATTTCCATCGCGAAACTCCAACAGCTGATCCACGATGGTTTCATTGGAAAGGAAATCAAACTTTTCTTTAGCCTGGTTGGGTGTTGCACCTGGAGCATTGTTTATTTCGTAATAGGAAGTCAGGCCACTTTCAGAAAAAATTTCATAGACCGTCTTGCAACCCGTACAACAAAAAGTTTTATCCTCAAATACAATCGCTTTAATGACTTGGTCACCACAGTGAAAACAAGATTCCTTCATACAAATGCTGCGGAAACCCATTCACCATGGCAAATGAGAGGAAAAGCAGCTGTCCCCTTGGTTAACGGGCACAAAGTTGGGTAAGCTAGCCAGGAATAAATATGATAAAAATCAGTTTTTGACCTGACAATAATAAAGCCCGGATTCAGGCCCGGGCTCTTTGTTCGGCGTTAACTAATTCAAAAACCGACATCATGAAAATTCATCGTGCAGTGCATGTAACTTCTGAACACTGTCTTTAAAAGCCTGCTTTTGCCGCTTTAATATTGTTTCCGTAGAGGGAGGGAAGTTGAAGTTCCCGATGACCTCTTCATAATCTTTCAATGCTCTTTCCTCACCCTTAGCTGCTTCTGCGAGCACCACTTTTTCAGGATTAGAAGAGATTCCGGCACGAACGTTCATCCAGGTTCGGTGTAAATCTGATGAAACACTAGAACCTTTGCTAGGTGGCTCCCCGAAAGTACGCACCTCCCCTCTTAGTTCATGGGCGAAATCATACTTCTGTTGCGCCATATCCTCGAAAAGGGCTTTCAACTGCTCATTTTGGACCTCATCAGCCGCATTCCTAAAACCCTTTTCTGCGTCCAGATTATTTTGAAGAAGTTTATTTAGAACGCGCGCCATTTCCTCCGTGTATTTCATCTATCACCGATTTCTAAACCCCTTCTCTATCTTAAAGACGATGTGCTCCAGGGTTTGTTACACCTGCATTAAAATTAGGCAGCATTAAGAGGAAAAACCAGTGGTTTAACACCCATTTAAAGTCTCCACATGTAATCATCCCTTTAACCTCTAGCCAGACAAACCAGCTTTTCCAAAAAATTAATATTTTTATTCATTCCAGGTCTATTCCAGAAAAGAAAATAATAGTACCTTTGCGCACTCATTAATAACAGGGGTCGGGTACCCCACAAATTAATTTTTATGCCTGTAAAAATCAGATTACAAAGACACGGTAGAAAAGGGAAACCTTACTTTTGGATTGTTGCTGCCGATTCCCGTGCAAAACGAGACGGTAAGTACATCGAGAAGATCGGTTCCTACAATCCAACAACCGTACCAGCTACTATTGAGATCGATGTTGATAGAGCGGTTACCTGGTTGAATAACGGAGCCCAACCTACCGATACGGCTCGTAACATTCTTTCTTACAAAGGAGTTCTTCTAAAGCATCACCTGCTTGGTGGTGTCCGAAAAGGAGCCCTGACTGAAGAGCAAGTGGAAGAAAAATTCAATGCTTGGTTAGAGGAGAAAGAAAACAGAATTGGTGCAAAGAAATCTGAAGCTCAAAAGAAGCAGGAGGAAGCAAAAGCAAAAGCACTTGAAGCAGAACGCGAGGTAAATGCCAAACGAGAAGCGGAATTATCTGCTGCTGCGCAACCCCAGATCGATGAGAATGCACCAGAAGAAGCTGCTGAAGCCCAGAATGAAGTTGATCAATCAACCGCAGCAGAGGCTAAGGCGGATGAGAAAAAAGATTCTGAATCAGGTTCTTAAACCGCTCGCTGACGATGACTAAAGAAGAATGTTTCTTTCTAGGGAAAGTCGTTAGTAAATTCAGTTTTAAAGGGGAGGTATTGATCAAACTCGATACCGATGAACCGGAAGCTTATGCAGAATTGGAATCAGTGTTTGTCGATTATAGCGGCAACCTGGTTCCTTTTTTTATTGATAGAAGTTCCTTTCAGAAATCCAGTCTTCTACGGGTTAAGTTCGAAGATGTAGATACAGAGGAAGACGCAGAGGATTTAATCGGATGCGAGCTGTATCTTCCTCTTGATATGCTTCCCCCGCTCGATCCGGATCAGTTTTATTTTCATGAAGTAATTGGTTTTGAAATTGTTGATCTGCAATTCGGATCCGTGGGAAAACTGGTTCATATAAATGATCACACACCCCAACCTCTGCTTGTTGTTGACAGAGACGGCAAAGAGATTCTCATCCCATTGAATGACGAATTTCTGCACCAGGTGGATAAACCCAACAAAAAGATTGTGGTCAATACCCCGGAGGGTCTGATCGATCTTTTTATTGATTAAAACGGGAGTTTCCCAACACCTTTTATTTTTTTACCATGGCGCGCCCTTTCAGATTTAAACAGTTTACTGTTCACCAGGAATTGGCTGCAATGAAAATTGGGACCGACGGGGTGCTTCTTGGTGCCTGGACTAACTTAAATCACCATCCTGACAGTATTCTGGACATCGGCACCGGCACAGGTGTCATCGCCCTGATGATGGCCCAACGAAGCGCTGCGGAACTTATAGATGCCCTGGAAATT
>JAJUIC010000197.1 GCA_029265595.1 Flavobacteriaceae bacterium | reverse complement strand
GGATCCAGCATGGTCAGCTCGAGCGTGTCTCTTCGGGTGGTAATGGGTAGTTCTCCATCCTGGGGGAAGAATTCACTGGTAAAGATAAAGTCTGCCAAATCGATCGCAATATCGGGATTCACGTAGAATTCATCATCCTGTCCCAGATCAACATCCTTCACGCAGGAGGCCAATAGGCAAAGGAGTCCCGATAACAGGAGCAGACTGGAAAAACTCTTGATGGTCATCAATAAGGGGTTTATTTTTAAACGTTGTTTCTGTAAGAAATATTGCAGCGTTTAAAAATAGAAGATGCTCCTCAGACCTACAATATTTTAAAGATATCTTGTGATTTCCTTCATTTTGATCACCTGCCGGTAGGTGGTGGGAAATTCTCTGCTGTAATAGTTGTAAAGGATGGCCTGCATGCCCAGTTCCTGAGCTCCATGAATATCAGCTTCGAGGTTATCTCCAATCATCACGCTCTGAGAAACACTGCCGCCCGCACGCTCAAGGGCCACTTCAAAAATCTTTCGATGCGGCTTTTTCACCCCGGCATCATCAGAGGTGGTGATGGTTTTGAAATAGGGAGCGATACCGGAATTATGGAGTTTTTTATGCTGGACCTCCTTAAATCCATTGGTGATGATGTGTAGATCGTATTTTGGCTTAAGATAATCCAGCATCTCCTGAGTTCCTTCCAGTAAGTGATTATACTGTGGCAGATGGTGCACATAATCATCTGCGATCAGATCAATTTCCTGGTCGGTGATCTCTATTCCCAGCTGGCCGAAGCTTTCCTTCAGACGTCCATACCTGAGGTCCTCCTGAGTTACCTTGTTTTCCTGGTAAAGCTTCCAATAGTTCTCGTTGACAGGCGTGTAGGCTGCCAAAAACTTTTCCAGCTCTACTAAAATCCGGTTTTTTCGAAACACAGTACCGAAAGCCAGGCCTGAGTTCTTGTCAAAATCCCAGAGGGTATGGTCCAGATCAAAAAAGATGTGTCGTATGTTATTTAATTTCATGAATCTGCTTTAAAATGGCGTAATTTCTTCTGGCATTCCGATACTCAGAGAAATCCTCATTACTGAAAATGGCGGTCAATGTTCCTTCAACCTGTTGGGTTTCCTTGAGCAATTCCTCTATCGCCATCTCTACATCTGAACTCAAAATCCGGTCCACAGCCTGCATGTTGATGGCAAAGGGATGCACTAAAATAGGAAGGGTGACCTCCAGATTAATATCGTAAAATAAATAAGGGGTGCAAGTGCCCGCTCTAAACCCCAGCGCTTTGGGATACCCCATGGAATAGTCATTTTTGAATTCCAATTCGGCCATGTTCATGTATTGATCCGGAAGCAAAAGGTTGTAACGGTGGTTCAGTCCGCTCTCCACCGGCCGTTTGAGGATGTCCTCCAGCCGCTGTTTTTCCTGCTTTAACGGGTCACTGTACTGACAGGCATAATAGCCCGGTTGCAGTCCCACCTCGGCATAATCCGCCATGGATTTAATCAGACTCTGAAACTCGTAACGATTGGGATTCACATTGCGGTCAAAGGTGGAAAAGGGACTGACCTGAAACATGAATTTTAAGGGCACCTTGTATTTTTTGAGGAACTTGACAATAATTCCATAATTGTCATAGGGATCCTTCTTCAGGTTCAAATGAACCCGTACCCGATCAACTGCGTATTTGACCTTGAGCTGAAAAATATCCGAAACCAATCCCAGGGCAGAACGCACAATACCCTTTTTTCTAAACCGATAGGCTTCGGTGACGGAAATAATCGTCTGCGCTTTGAACTTGCGCCCGGCAAACTTCAGGTCATAGTGCTCTTCGAGTACTTTTCTGAATTTATACGCCCACATATCCACTACCGGGAGATGTAAAAAATCTTCCTGATATCCTAAACTCTCGGTAGCCGGAAAACGGCCGCCTTCATCTTTGACATGAGGAAAAAATTCCTCATACCGGGTCAGTAAATAAAAAGAAGCGGCAAAAATGTCAAAGGGAATGCTACTGTCTTCCGAGGCTTTAAAAAAGCATGGAGTACCCTCCCAGTCTCCCATTTTAATTTCCACATCCCCCATCCCCTGCTCTACCAGCAGGCCTTCTTGCTGCACAAAAATTTCGCCTCCCAATCTTTTTTTACCGTAGGAGAGTTTCATTCCCTCATGCGCTACAAACTCCTCAATTTTTGAGGTAAAACCCACCGGAACCCCGAGGATACGAGTACATATGTGTTTGAATGTATAGGTTATCCGCGGAGTAATCTTCTGGGTGTAAATCAAAAGCATACGCTAAATTCAGTTTGACATTAAGCCTTCGTCGGCGAAGC
>JAJUIC010000087.1 GCA_029265595.1 Flavobacteriaceae bacterium | reverse complement strand
GGGCACCATCACCCATAACCTGGACCGTCTTTTGGCCAAAGAAAAAATATCAAGGGAAGACAAAGATGCCACCTTATCCCGCTTATCTACCTATACGGACTTCGAAAGAGGAGTCGAACAGGTGGACCTGGTGGTGGAAGCCGCCACGGAAAATTTGGAACTCAAACATTCCATTTTTAAAGACCTGGATGGCTACTGCTCCCCGGACACTATCCTGGCTTCCAACACCTCCTCTATCTCGATTACTCAGATTGCCTCGGTGGTCTCCAATCCCGAGCGGGTCATCGGGATGCACTTTATGAATCCGGTTCCCATTATGAAACTGGTTGAAATTATCCGGGGTTATTCCACCTCTGACCAGGTTACCCAAAAGGTCATGGACCTTTCCAAAAAATTGCAGAAAGTGCCGGTGGAGGTCAATGATTATCCCGGATTTGTGGCCAATCGAATTTTAATGCCCATGATTAATGAAGCCATAGAAACCCTGCATCACGGCGTGGCCGGGGTGGGTGAGATCGACACGGTCATGAAACTGGGTATGGCGCATCCCATGGGTCCGCTTCAACTGGCTGATTTCATTGGTCTGGACACCTGCCTTTCCATTTTGGAGGTGATGTACAACGGGTTTAAAAATCCAAAATACGCGCCTTCTCCCCTGCTGGTCAATATGGTACAGGCCGGAAAGTACGGCGTGAAATCCGGAGAGGGATTTTATGACTACTCCAATAGTAAGAAGGCCGAGGTTATAGCCGCGCGCTTCTCTTAACTGGTTTTTGGGAAAATAAAAAGATGGGAGGGAGCGTTGGGTCCTATCCCTGCCCTTCCCGCTCCCTGGTTGGGTGCGGGCACCTCCTTGCGATAAATATCCCCTGGGGATGCGGCAATAGGGTGCCCTCCAGGCTGGCTGGGACGGTAAAAATCCGTATTATTGCACAGTTTATTCCCTTTGGTTCAGCATCATGCTGTAAAGAAAAAAACCGTATTATTTGGCACAAGTAATTCCTTTTAAAGCCGTACGGCCCTCGCGTGAGAAAGTGGCCCTGGTAGCCTCCAGACCCTATGAAGAGTATTCATTGGAAGAGCTGAATTTTCATTTGGCCAACAACCCCTATTCCTTCCTTCACATTATCAACCCCGGATACAAGTTCCAGAAGAACATCTCAGGAGAAGAACGCTTTCAACTGGTAAAGAATCGTTATTTGGAGTTTAAGGAGGAAGAGATCTTCATTCAGGATCCCCAGGCCTGTTACTATATCTATAAATCGATATCGGTTGATCAGTCTTTCTGCGGAATCATTGCTGCAGCCAGTGTAGAAGACTATCAAAATAATGTCATTAAAAGACATGAAGACACCATCTCACAACGGGAAAAACTCTTCAAAGAATACCTCAAAGTAGCAGGGTTTAATACCGAACCGGTGCTGCTGACCTATCCGGATAATCCGGTCATAGAAGAAATCATCGTCCAAAAGATGAAGGAACGCCCCGAATACGAGTTCTCCTCCTTTAACAAAGACACCCATTACATCTGGGTGGTGAGTGAACCGGAGCTGACGGGCACCCTGCAACAGGAATTTGGAAAGATGCCATCCCTATACATAGCGGATGGGCACCACCGAAGCGCCTCCTCCTGGCTGCTGGCCAGGGATATGGCCCAGAACAACCCCCATCATACGGGCACCGAATCCTATAACTTCTTTATGAGTTATCTCATTGCGGAAAGCCATTTGAAACTCTACGAGTTCAACCGGCTGGTTCGGGATTTGAATGGTCTGAGCAAAAAAGATTTTCTGTTGCAGCTGGACTCCTGGTTTCGCATCGAGAATCGTGGACAGTCCTTGTTTCGCCCGCGTCAGAAACACGAGTTTTCAATGTACCTCGATGGGGAGTTTTATTCCCTGGTCCTGCGCCGATCGGCCTACACCTTTACCGATCCCTTAAGTAAAATAGATCCGTACATTTTATACTGCACCGTGCTGCGTCCCATACTGGGCATTGAAAATCCCAAAGACGATGTACGCCTGAGGTATCTGCCTGGAAAAAACGAGTCTTACGAGGTGAAAAAAGCCGTGGATGAAGGTAAATTTGCAGTGGGGTTCGGAATGCTCCCCCTGACATTTACGGAAATAAAAGAAGTCTCGGATTTTGAAATGACCATGCCTCCTAAAAGCACCTATATAGAACCTAAATTACGAAGCGGCCTGACTATTTATGAATTTTGATCCTCCAGGAACCTCCCGGACAACTTGGAAGTGGGTTTGGACGCCGGATTTTTAAAATCCAATTTTTGGTGTATTTTATTGAGATGGAAAAGAACATTAATTCAAGGTATATGGACATCGACATTGCAAAGAATTTAGAGGCTATAAAACAGGAACTTCCTGAAGAAGTGGAACTGGTGGTGATTTCAAAAACCCGTTCCCATGAGGAAATCATGGAAGCCTACAATACCGGCCACCGGATCTTCGGGGAAAACAAGGTTCAGGAATTAACTCCAAAGTGGGAGGCGCTGCCCAGGGATATCGAGTGGCACATGGTGGGGCACCTGCAGCGGAACAAGGTTAAGTACATGGCGGAGTTTGTCAGTCTGATTCACGCAGTCGACAGCCTCAAGCTGCTACGGGAGATAAACAAGCAGGCCAAAAAATTCGACCGGGTCATTAACTGCCTGTTACAGATGAAAATAGCTCAGGAAGAGAGCAAGTATGGAATAACTATTGATGAAATAGCAGCGATCCTCAACAGTGAGGATTATCAGAATATGAAACATGTCCGGGTGGTCGGCTTGATGGGTATGGCCACTTTTACAGAGGATCAGGATCAGATAAAGCGTGAATTTAATTCCCTGCACCAGGCATTCAACCAGCTCAAGGACGAACATGAGCTTCGCATTCTCTCCATGGGAATGAGTGGTGATTATCCCCTGGCCGTAGCATGTGGAAGCAATATGGTGCGCATTGGAAGTTCGATTTTCGGACCCCGTCAGTATCAGTAAACTATAAGAAAGGAACAATCGTTTGTACGCAGTACTAGACATAGAAACTACCGGAGGAAAATACAACGAGGAAGGCATTACCGAGATTGCTATTTATAAATTTGACGGTCACCGGATTGTGGATCAGTTCATCAGTCTGGTCAATCCCGAAATTCCCATTCAACCCTTTGTGGTGCGTCTCACGGGCATCAATAACGAAATGCTACGAGGGGCCCCCAAGTTCTATGAGATCGCCAAACGCATCGTGGAGATGACCCAGGACTGTATTTTAGTGGCTCATAATGCCAAGTTTGACTACCGGATCTTACGACTGGAATTTCGGCGCCTCGGGTATGAGTTCGAGAAGGAGAGCTTGTGTACCGTGGAACTGGCTCAAAAGCTGATACCCGGACAGCCTTCTTACAGTCTGGGGAAACTGGTACGCGCCCTGGGAATCCCCCTGAGTGATCGGCACCGGGCCGCCGGAGATGCGCGGGCTACCGTGACGCTCTTTAAAATGCTTCTGGCCAAAGATTCTGAGAAGAAAATCCTAAAAAGCCTGGTGCGCAACACCCCTAAAGGAAACCTGGATTCCAAACTGGTGCACCTGCTGGAAGAGCTCCCCTCCTCTACCGGAGTGTATTACTTCCACAATGAAGAAACGGAGATCATCTATATCGGAAAGGCCAAGAACATTCGCAAAAGAGTCAATCAGCATTTCACCAGTGAAAACAGAAAGGCCCGGGAAATGCAAAAGGAAGTGGCTTCTATCAGTTATGAGGTTACAGGCAATGAACTCAATGCCCTTCTAAAGGAAAATGAGGAGATCAAGCAAAACAAACCCAAATACAACAAGGCCTTAAAGCGAAATATCTTCAGCTATGCCCTGTATCAGCACACCGATGAAGACGGGTATATCCGGTTAAGGGTTGCCAAGGCGGATGGCCGTAAAAGAAGCATCACCACCTTCACCACCTTCCGGCAGGCTAAATCCTTCCTTCATCACCTGGTCGAAGAATACCGCATCTGTCCCCGGCTGGTAGGGCTGGAAACGGGAGAGGCCCAATGCTTTAACTATCACATTAAAAAATGTAATGGTGCCTGTATCGGTAAAGAATCCTCCCAGGAGTACAACTTGAAAGTAAAGGAGGCCATCGCTAAATACTCCTACAAAGATCAGCACATGCTGGTCATTGATAAAGGTCGGGATATTGATGAGAAAAGTGCGCTGCTTATAGAAGAAGGCGAGTTTAAAGGCTTTGGATACTTCAACCTGAATTACCAGTCCAATAATATCGAGATCATCCGCTCCATCATCACCCCCATGAACAACGACCGGGATGCTCAGCATATCATCCAGAGTTACCTGAGAAAGAACAAGCGGCTCAAAATCGTTCCATTAAATCCTGTCAGAGAGGCCTGACTAGATTATATTTCCGGCCGGGAGCAGTCCCTGAGCCCAGCTTCTTTATTGATTCCTTATAGCAGATTGAGTACTTTTACCCGTTACTAAAGCACCTATGGAGGAAAAGTTTCTTATTTGCATTGTGGGTCCCACTGCCATTGGCAAAACTTCCCTGAGCATCAGCCTGGCCAGGGAGTTTTCCACATCCATTATTTCAGCGGATTCCAGGCAGTTCTTCAAGGAAATGAACATTGGTACGGCCGTCCCCTCGAAAGAGGAGCTGGATGCCGCGCCGCATTATTTCATTCAGCATCGTTCTATTGAAGAGCCCTATTCCGTAGGAGATTACGAGCGGGACGCCCTGCAGCTTCTTGAGAAATTATTTGCCGGGCAGAATGTGGTTATCCTGGTAGGAGGAAGCGGCCTGTACGTGGATGCCGTCACCCAGGGTCTGGATTATTTTCCAGAGGTAGACCCCCAAATCCGTCAGAGCCTGAACAGGCGATTGGAATCAGAATCCTTAAGGGCATTACAGCAGGAATTAAAACAGCGGGATCCTGAATACTACTCAAAGGTGGATCTGCAGAACCCACATCGAGTGATGCGCGCCCTTGAAATTTGCATTGGAACCAACAAGCCCTATTCTTCTTTTTTAAAAGGTACTCAATCCCAGCGTGGTTTTACCCCCATCTATGTCGGACTGGATGGCCAGCGTGAAGAGGTCTACGACCGGATCAATTCCCGGGTGGATATCATGATGCAACAAGGTCTGCTCCAAGAAGCGGAACGCCTGTTTCCAATGCGGCATCTGACCGCCCTGAACACGGTGGGGTATAAAGAATTATTCCGCTTTTTTGAGGGAAGCAGCACCCTGGAGCAAGCCGTCACGGACATCAAAACCAATACCCGGCGCTTTGCCAAAAGACAATTAACCTGGTACCGCAAGAAAAATGATATCCTTTGGTTTGATTTTCAGACCCCCCATTCAGGCATTGCCACTGTTATCCGTCAGCAGATCGGTGCCAGCAAGTATTAAAGTACATGCAATTGTGAAAAACCGGGCAAAGCCTGCACTTTACCCAGCATTTCAACTGCAATCAAGAATCCAGAGTCGGAATCTTTTTAAAGAAACTGAAAGCTAAAATCAGTTTCAGCTCTGAGCTTCTTCCTTATTTTTAATCACCAGACGGAAACCTTCTCCATGGATATTAAGAATTTCCACATTCTCATCCCGTCTTAGGTATTTTCTGAGTTTGGCAATATACACATCCATACTTCTGGAGGTAAAATAGTTGTCATCTCTCCAGATTTTGGTAAGTGCCAGTTCCCTGGGCATCAGGTCATTTTCATGCAGTGCCAGCAGTCTTAGCAGTTCGTTTTCTTTTGGAGAAAGTTTCTGAGGCTCCTCATCCTTATAGGTTAAAAACCGCAGTTTGGAGTTCAGATGGAATCCGCCAATCTCGAATTCGAACTGTTTGCTATCGGCAACATTATCCGTGGCCTTGCGCTGCATGATGGCCTTGATCTTCATCAGTAAGACCTCACTGTCAAAGGGCTTATTCAGATAATCATCAGCTCCAACCTTGTAGCCTTTAAGCACGTCTTCTTTCATCGCCTTGGCGGTAAGAAAGATAATTGGAACTTCTTCATTCTTCTCTCTGATCTCCTTGGCCAGGGTAAACCCGTCCTTATAAGGCATCATGACATCAAGGATACAAAGGTCGAAATCGTCCTTTTTGAACTTTTCGAAACCTTCCATTCCATTCTTGGCGTGGGTAACGTCATAGTCATTCATCGCCAAATAATCTTTTAAGACAGTCCCGAAGTTCGGGTCGTCCTCGACAAGCAAAATCTTCTTAGTCTCAGTTTCCATGTATTTAAGATATTAGTGGTAGTTTAATAATAAATGTACTTCCTTTTCCTTTTTCACTCACCACGGTTATATTTCCCTGGTGGTCATCTAAGATACGCTTTACATACGCCAATCCCAGACCGTGGCCCTTCACATTGTGAATATCGCCCGTATGTTCGCGGTAGAACTTATCAAAAGCCCTGCGCTGAACTTGTTTTGTCATCCCGATTCCCTGATCCCGGATCTTCAGGATGATATTATCTTTTACATTTTCCGTATACACGTCAACCCGCGGCTCCTCTTCGGAATACTTCACTGCGTTGTCCAGTAAATTCACAATCACATTGGTGAAATGGGATTCACTGGCCAGAATGAAAGAGCTTAGGGCGCCATAATGGGTTTTGACATAACCTCCCTTATCCTGAACGATCAGTTCAATATGACTGATGGCCGTGTCGATCAGATCATGCAGATCCAGCCGCTCCTTTTTCAGGTCCAGTTCATTTTTCTCCAGCCTTGAAATACGCAGCACATTTTCAACCTGCGCATGCATCCGCTTGTTCTCGTCCCGAATCAGGTTGTGATAATAGGTCACCTTTTCCGGATTGCTGCGGATTTTGGGGTTTCTGATGGCATCCAGTGCCAGGTTGATGGTGGCAATGGGGGTCTTGAACTCGTGAGTCATATTATTGATGAAATCCGTCTTGATCTCCGAGATCTGCCGCTGCCGGATGAGTTGGGATAAGGCACTGGAGTATGCAATGACAATGACCAGGGTAAAGATAATGGACAAGGCCGACATCACTGTTATTGATGATAGAACGACTTGTTTTTTCCCGGTGAAATTTACAAACAACTCATAATTGGTTTCTCCATTGTCATCCACAAAAATCGGCACCCTGTAGGTTCCGGAAGAATCCAGTTCAAAGTCCTCGGATCGAACATTGGTCGCAAGGCCCCTGTCATAGATCGCGTACTCAAAACCAGAGTTCAGGCCTCTGTTTCTGAGCTCCCGGGCGATCACATTCTCGATGGTCGATTCGGACACCCGCGTGTGTATCGGGAGCTTTGCCGTTTCGCCCATGACAAAAGACCTTATATACTCTTTTTCAACATCGTTCATCCGAAAAATCCTATTAAACTTCTCTAGTGCCGCTTGCGGATCTTCCTGTTCCACAAACTCCCTGTGTCGCTTGTTAATCAAACGCTTAAACTGAACCGTGTCAATTGCGGCATCCAAAAAATCGGTCGACAATCTGTAATCTTCTTCAAGGATTCCGCGCGAGCGCAGGAACATTTCATCAGAAGCTTCCGCTCTTTTCGATTCAAATATCTTTGTGAGGATGGAAGTATCCGGTTCTATTCCAATACTATCCACCACTTCCTGAAGGGCAAAATAATAACTTTCCAGTTCGTTATTTTGCACCTCATTGACCACCCGTCTTAATATTTGTCTGGCATTAAAGGAAAACTGTTCCTCCTTGCCTTCCACTGTTTCTTTTATCCAATATCCTTGAACGAAGATTATTCCTATTAGGGAGAGGCTCATTAAAATCACTAATAGAAAAAATAACATTCTGTTCATGCTCCAAAAATAGGATTTTAACACACAGTCCGTGAATCATTTAACCTAAAGTTAACAGAAGAATTCTTCTTTTTTAACCTTTTTCTACAAACTTTTTGTGGATTTCCCAGACCTGTAACTTCACCTCCTCCGGATTCATATTTACGATCTCCACATCCGCCAGGGCTCTTTTCTTCTCATCACTCCACTGATTGTTCATTCGGGCCAGGACCTCTTCCCTTGTCCCGCCATCCCTGATGATCAGCCTCCTTATTCGCTCTTCCTGGTCCGCCGTTACTAATATGGTGTAATCAAAATTCTTATAAGCACCTGTTTCAAATAAGATGGCTGCCTCATAAACGACATAGGGTGCCGTCTGCTTCTGTAGCCACGCCTGAAAATGTGCTCGTACCTCCGGATGTACCACCGCATTGAGCTGAGCCAGTTTATCCGGGGCGCTGAATACAATGGAAGCCAGTTTTTTTCGATCCAGCTGACCGTTTTCATAAAGGTCAGGGCCAAATGCTGCTATTATTCCTTCTTTTATTGTCTTGGAAGTATCGGTAAGAATACGGGCCTCATCATCTGCAATATACACCGGAACTCCATGTTGGCGAAACAGGTTCGCTACGGTCGT
>JAJUIC010000045.1 GCA_029265595.1 Flavobacteriaceae bacterium | reverse complement strand
TGTTCCATTCCTGAATGAGCTAATCTAAAATAGCTTCTGTAGGATCCTTCATGGGGGTTTTCACTTTGCTGGTCCATGACTTCCTTCATAGCCAACGCAGCAATATAATTGGTAAAACCTTCGTCCATCCACTCGTGCAGATTTTCGTTGGTAGCCAGCAGGTGCTGGAACCAGGCATGTGCCAGTTCATGAGCGGTGACTCCTACCAGGCTTCCAAGGCTTCTTTCTCCGGTAATCAGAGTTGCCATAGCATACTCCATTCCTCCATCACCTCCCTGGGCAACGGTGTACTGATCCCATGGATAGGGTCCGATGTGCTCATTGAAAAAGTAAAGGAGGTCTTCGGTTTTTTGCTGGAGTGTTTTCCAGTTTTCTTTGATTTCCGGATTGTCCTTGTAAAGGAAATGCAGCACGGTTCCGTCTTTGGCCGTACGTTTTTCATGGATATAATCAGGATCTGCCGCCCAGGCAAAGTCATGAACCATAGGAGCAACAAAATGCCAGGTCAGTTTCCCGTTTTTCCCTCTTCGGGCTTTCCTGCTGGCTTCACCATAACCGTGTCCGATTTCTTCTGGATTCTGAAGGTAACCTGTACCTCCGATGGTATAGTCCTTATCAATGGTAATTTTTACATCAAAATCACCCCATACCCCGTGGAATTCTCTTCCGATATAAGGATGCGCATGCCATCCCTGGAAGTCGTATTCCGCCATTTTCGGAAACCACTGGGTCATGGATAAAGCGACTCCTTCTGAGGAATTTTTACCAGATCTGCGGACTTGTTCCGGGACCTGTGCATCCCAGGTCATATGAAAACTTGTTTTTTCTCCCGGAAGGATGGGCGTGTTAAGGTCCACTTCCAGAACGGTGCCCGCCACTTTATAATCCAGGGATTGTCCATCCTGAGTGAGGGTCTTTACCTTTATATAACCCTGGTCTTCAGGTGCTAATTTTGAGATTCGGTCCATGACCCTGCGATCTGGATCCGCGATGGTTCGGGAACGAACATCCATTTCACTACCCGGTTGAAACGCATTGAAATACAGATGGTAAAAAACCCTGTTGAGGGTATCAGGAGAATTGTTGGTGTACACCAGCTCCTGGGTTCCCTGATACTGGAATTTTTCAACGTCCATGTCAATTTCCATGGTGTAGTCCACGTGCTGCTGCCAGTAGGAAGTATTGTTTTGAGCGTTGAGAGTGAACCCGGCCAGTAAAGCCAGGCTTAAAATCAGTCTTTTCATTATAATTATATTAAAGTTTGTCTGCCATGATTAAGGCATTATACAAATTCACCATTTTCCCCGATTTAGAAATCTCTGAGAAAGGAGCCGTAGTAGATGGGTTTCCACCTAAAATGACGCGCGCGTTGCTACTGAGGCCACTTTCCATAATAACCCGTTTCACCTGTGCTGCAGTGAGCTTTGGATAAAAGGATCGGATGACTGCTGCAATTCCCGCTACAGCCGGTGCAGCCATGGATGTTCCCTGCAGGAACTCATACTCATCATTGGGAGTGGTGGACCAGATTTGAGTACCCGGAGCGAATACGTCTACATTTTCTTTTCCGTAGTTTGAAAAGCCGGCAATCATTTCCGAACCGTAAACTGCGTGTAAGGCTCCTACCGTGATCACATTGTCTGCAATTTCAACAGGATTATCCGGAGTCTGGTCATTGGGATAAACCATTACTTCATCCAGGTCAATTCCTTCGTTACCGGCTGCATTTACAATTAGTACATCGTGCTCGGCTGCATATTTTATAGCATCCCACACCCACTCTGGATGTGTGGAAAAGTATTTCCCAAAACTGGTATTGATAATTTTTGCGCCGTTATCCACTGCATACCGAATGGCCAGTGCAATGTCTTTATCGTACTCGTCTCCGTCGGGAACTGCTCTGATAGGCATGATCTGTACGTTATGAGCCACCCCCTGAATTCCGATATTGTTATCGCGCTGTGCTGCGATGATACCGGCAACGTGTGTTCCGTGTTTGGCATCCTTTTTTTCAGGATCCGGTCCGGCTACCCGATTATCTCCATAATTGTCATCCGAGAGATCATTTAGATCATCTCCCAGAACAGCCCGGGCATCCAACTCCAGGTTAAAATGAGCATTTAGTCGTCCCGAGAAATATTCAACTGCTTCATTCAACTGGGCAATGGACTCCGGAATTTCCTCTCCAATGGTAGCCATAACCTGCATCAAAAAGTTCTGATATTGTTGAAGTTCCTCAGTGTCTGCTTCCAAACCGGCCAGTTCCTGCTGGGTATAATTTTCTTTTCCCAGAGCATCGGATACGGCCTCATGGGCCATTTTTAGCTGGTGCAAAATACTTTCGTACTGGTTTTTCATGCTGAGGGTTTCATTGTACTCCTTATCGTATTCCTCTTTGGCACTGCGATAGAGTTCAAATTCCTCCCGGTCCTGGGGGTCAACGGCTGAGGCAGGTATTCCGTTGAATTTGGGTCTTAGTCTCTTGTAAATGCGGGTGTATTCCATGTTTTCCTCCACAATATCCCCAAGAAAGTTCCAACCATGGACATCGTCAACATAACCGTTGTTGTCATCATCAATGCCATTACCCGGAATTTCATCTTCATTGGTCCAGATGACATTTTTCAAATCCTCGTGATCGATATCGACACCACTGTCAACAACCCCTACAATCACCGTTGTTCCTTTGTGGTTTTTAATGATCTCATCATAGGCCCGATTGATGCTCATTCCTGGTATGGTATCAAGCGTCAGATCTGCTGCTCCCCAGGTTTTTAGTTCGTCTTCCGTGAGATCCATTACCTTTAGGGGGCGATCGTCGATATTCTCTATTGGAGTGGAGACGATAGAAGGTGCAGAACTTCCACATCCTGCAAGGACAACTGCAAGACCTCCTAATAATAAGGATTTGTACATGGGTATTTTCATAGTTTGTTTTTAATTAAATAGTTCGTCAAAAGAATTTGAATCCTGAAGCCTCACCCCTTTTTCTGTATGTTGAAGGGAAATAACTTCGTTATGTGGATCGTGTTCTAAAAATAGCAGATACTCTTTATCCGTGGCTTCCTGAAGAAAAGCGGCTTTTTCATCGAGGGTCAAAAGAGGTCGTGTGTCGTACCCCATGACATAAGGCAGGGGAATATGACCTGCCGTCGGAAGTAAATCAGCGGCAAAAACCAGGGTTTTTCCTTTATATGGGATATAGGGAATCATCTGCTTGTCAGTATGACCATCAACAAAGAGAATGCCGAACCCAAGCTCAGAATTTTCCAGAAACTTTTCTGTTCCTCTTTCTATGAACTTCAATTGACCGCTCTGCTGCATGGGCAGTATATTTTCTTTAAGGAAAGAGGCTTTTTCGCGCGCATTGGGTTCCACGGCCCACTGCCAGTGTTCTTTGTTGGTCCAAAAATGGGCATTTTTAAATGCCGGCTGGTACCCTGTCCGGTCTCTATTCCATTGAATGCTACCTCCACAGTGGTCAAAGTGCAGATGCGTCATGAAAACATCGGTGACATCATCCCGGTGGAAACCATGCTGGCGCAGAGAATTATCCAGAGAATGATTTCCCCACTGATAGTAATAACTGAAGAATTTGTCACTTTGTTTGTCTCCCATTCCCGTATCTATCAGAATAAGACGATCCCCATCTTCTATCAGCAGACAGCGGGCCGCCATATCAATCATGTTGTTATTGTCCGCCGGATTGGTGCGGGTCCATAAGGATTTTGGCACTACCCCAAACATGGCTCCTCCGTCTAGTTTGAAGTTTCCTGCTTCAATCGGATATAAGGTCATAGTCTTTGTTTTTCAGAAATCCAGTTTGTGCTTGCAAAATACTAAAAGCCCTTCAATTCTCTGGAGGAAATATTGCTTTAGTTCCCAGTTCCGATCCTCTTACCCCAGAGAAGGGACTGCAACACCTGATTTTCAAAAGTGATTCTGATGCCATGCATTGCTTTCAAGAGTTAGGTTTTACCGACTGACCATACAAACCTATTTTCATTATTGATGGTAATATCGGGCTACTCATTTTCTTTTAACACATAATTACAAATTAGGATATTGCTTCTTCATCCATTTGGTAAAAGATTAAATTTAAAGTGAGAGTTACCGAAATTTTGATATTTTTACAGCATGAATGAAATCTTAGAGCACATTGCACACGAATTTCAGACCCCGTTCACCAATCCGGTGCTGGTCTTTTCCTTGATTTTATTGATTATTCTGGTTTCTCCCATATTGTTTAGGAGAATTAATATTCCCGGAATCATTGTCCTGATTTTATCAGGTGTATTAATCGGACCTTATGGTTTGAATTTCGTTGAGAACAATTCCGCGGTTGATCTGTTTTCGACCATCGGCCTACTTTACATTATGTTTATTGCGGGATTAGAGCTGGATATGAACCAGTTCAAGGCTAACCAAAATAAGAGTTTACTTTTTGGCTTATTTACCTTTGCACTTCCTCTGGCAGTAGGTTATCCGGTAGTGCGTTATGTTCTTGGATACGATTTTAATGCCAGTTTTCTCACGGCTAGCATGTTTGCTACTCACACCTTACTGGCGTATCCAATAGTTAGCCGCTTGAAAGTTTCTAAAGATGAAGCCGTTGCTATCACCGTAGGTGGGACCATCCTGACGGACACTGCCGTGCTGATCATCCTGGCGGTAATTATGGGGAACCATGAGGGCACCCTGGACGCTGCATTCTGGCAGCGCCTGATTATTTCCCTGGCCATCTTTTCGGCTATTATTTTTCTACTGGTACCGAGGATTGCGAAATGGTTTTTCACCAAAATGGAGAATGAAAAGCACTCGCACTATATTTTCGTTTTGACGGTGGTATTTATGGCTGCTTTCCTTGCAGAACTGGCCGGTGTCGAACCCATTATCGGAGCTTTCCTTGCGGGGCTGGCGCTCAACAGGTTAATCCCTCACTCTTCAGCGCTGATGAATCGCATTGAGTTTATTGGAAATTCACTGTTTATTCCATTCTTCCTGATCAGTGTGGGAATGCTTGTCGATTTACGGGTAGTATTTAGTGGCATAAGTGCCTGGATAGTGGCGGGAACCCTGACGGTGGTGGCCATATTCGGAAAGTGGCTTGCGGCGCTTTTCACCCAATTGGTATTCCGCTACCGAAGTTCGCAGCGTCAAATCATTTTTGGTCTGAGTACTGGGCATGCGGCTGCCACTCTTGCCGTAATTATAGTAGGATACGAAGCCGGAATTATCGATGATAATATTTTGAACGGTACCATTATTCTGATTCTGGTGACTTCTATTATAGCTTCCCTGGCAACAGAGCGCGCAGCCAAGAAAATGGTGCTGGAAGAAAAGGTTCTAAATCAGGATAATGCGCAGAAGGGAACTAGCTTTAGTAGGGAGAGTATCTTATTGCCTATTGCAAACATTGTGAATTTTGATAAGCTTCTGGAGTTTGCGATTCTAATAAAGGATAAAACCTCAGAAAATCCGATCACGATTTTAACGGTGGTGCCCAATAATGAGGAGGCTGAGGCTAATATTGCGCGTGCCAGTAGTAAATTGGAAGATTTTGTGAGTCAGGCTACTGCTGCTGAAACCAAAGCTGTGATTCGTTCTACCATTGATCAGAATGTGGCCAATGGAATTGCCCGGATTTCCCGAGAACTTATTGCTGATTTGATTATTCTTGGATGGCCTACTGAGCGTGGACTGATGGACAAGCTCATCGGAAAGAAAATGCAGCGGATTATTAAGGCCAATAACAAAGTTTCAATGGTCACCCATTTTTCCCGGCCTCTTGCCACTCATAAACGTATTGTCATGGCAGTTCCAGAATTTGCTGAGAAAGAACCAGGATTTGAACTGTGGCTCAAGAAAGTCGGAGTGCTATCCGTGGAACTCAGTATTTCCATCGTGATGAATTGTACCAAGGCAACCGAGGAAGCTGTAAAGGCTGAAATCAAAAGATTGAAGGTTAGTACCCCCATTAGTTTCAAACCGTTCAATGACTGGACAGATTTTGCCTCTCTGGAGGAATATGTAAAGGAAGAGGATATCTTGATCTTTGTTTCAGCCAGAAAAGAATCAGTGTCTTATCTGAATGTACTGCCAACGATTCCGGCTAAAATGGAAAAGCACTTTATAGATAAAAGCCGAATTATCATCTATCCATAATTTGGGAAGGTTGTGCTCTCTTCAGTACTTTGAGGATGTTTTTAGTCTTTAGGTATAGGGAAAGGGAGTGCCTTACTGCATAGAATGATTCCCTTTAATGACAATCGTAGGCCTCTATTACCGCAAGTTTGTGGGATGGAGTATCGGTAGGTAGAGCCTAGAAGATAGTAATATAGTGGCTTGGAAAATAGCTATTAGGAATCTTGGTATCGCTAAAATTTAATCTACTCGGATTATGCCGTTGCAGAAAACTTTTTTAAGATGAAAAGATACATTTTGGACTGGATATAATAATTCACATTTTCGATTGGCTAATAAAAAGAGATTTATTTGTGAGTCACCATCCCCATGATTCTCGGGTGTCAAATAACAAAAGTGCAAACAACAACCTGAATCCGGGAAAGAGTAAATTTATTAAACTTTGAATTTTTGATATATATTTATGAACCGGGTCATTTTAAAGCGTTCTGCATCTAAAAAAACATGTTTATGTGTCACAAAAGAAAAATAGCTAAAAAGGAGCATTTCATTAAGAACTTCACCTTCCTCTATCCTAAGCTCTTACTTACGCCACTTATTTTCCTCCTTACTTTGGTTTCTTGTTCTCAATCAACAGAACAAGGACAAGAAGATGCGCCTCTTTCCACCGCGATAGATAACCTGGTGGAAAGGATTCATGAAGGTGAGGAAATTGATCAGGTGGACCGAAATAAAATTTATGACTTGGCCCAATACTTAAATAATAAGTATAAAGGTGGAATGGGTTCGGACGAAATTATAGAGGTTATTGATTAAGATAATTTTCTTCTCCGTGATCCGATAAACTGAAATGAAAAAAAAGTATCCTTCTTTCAATTCTCATATTCACTCTGTTTACCACATTTGTTAAGGCACAGCATAATGAGGATGCCACCTTGTATATTGAAGTTCTTGTTGACTCACAGGGAAGAATCTACGCCCAAAATGACAGGGTACAGGAAAGCATGCTTCATGCCTGGGTGAAAAATTACCTAAACTCACAGCCTGCTTTCTTATATAACGACGTCGTTTATAGGATTTATGGCGATAAAAACATCTCCTCAGGTGTCATCTCAAATGTAGTTGCCAATCTTTTAAAGGGTTACGACCATCAAATTCAGGTAAAAAATACCTACTTGATGTTCAGGAACTAAATCTCGATGGCCAGAATTATATCCAAAAATTAAATGATTTGGACTGGCAACAGAAAGAATGAAGTTGAAGCAGAATTAATCATTGAGCTTCAACACTGCCATAAAAGCTTCCTGCGGAATTTCCACGTTTCCAACCTGGCGCATACGCTTCTTTCCTTTCTTTTGTTTTTCCAGTAATTTCCGCTTACGGGAAATATCACCACCGTAACATTTGGCCGTTACATCTTTTCGAAGGGCTTTTACGGTTTCTCTTGCAATGATCTTAGCGCCGATAGCAGCCTGAATAGGAATATCAAATTGTTGGCGAGGGATGAGTTCCTTCAACTTCTCACACATTTTCTTCCCAATATCATAGGCATTGTCGACGTGGAGCAGTGCCGAAAGCGCATCCACCTGATTTCCATTTAGAAGGACATCTACCTTCACTAATTTGGACGGTCGCATTCCAATAGGCGCGTAATCAAATGAAGCATAACCTCTGGATACCGTTTTAAGGCGGTCGTAGAAGTCAAATACGATTTCTGCCAGGGGCATATCAAAGCTCAGTTCTACCCGGTCGGTGGTCAGATAGGTTTGGTTGGTGATTTCACCTCGTTTTTCTATACACAGGGACATCACCGGGCCTACAAAGTCTGCTTTGGTGATAATACTAGCTTTAATATAAGGCTCTTCTACACGATCCATACTGGAGGGATCTGGTAAATCAGAGGGGTTATTAACCAGTATTAACTCATCAGGTGCTTTGGTGGAATACGCATGGTACGAAACGTTGGGGACGGTAGTAATGACCGTCATGTCAAACTCCCGCTCCAGACGCTCCTGAATAATTTCAAGGTGTAACATGCCCAGGAATCCACATCGGAATCCGAATCCTAAAGCTGCAGAACTCTCGGGTGAGAATACCAAAGAAGCATCGTTGAGCTGTAATTTTTCCATGGAGGCCCGAAGTTCCTCGTAATCCTCTGTGTCCACCGGATAGATTCCGGCAAAAACCATGGGTTTCACATCCTCGAATCCCGGTACAGCTTCAGTAGTTGGATTTTTCGCATCGGTGATGGTGTCCCCTACCTTTACTTCCTTAGCTTCTTTTATTCCAGTTATCAGGTAACCTACATCTCCTGTGGTAATTTCCTGTTTGGGTTGTTGACGCAGCTTTAAAGTACCTACTTCATCTGCGTAGTAGGTTTTATTAGTTGCTACAAATTTAATGTGCTGTCCTTTTTTAATGGTTCCGTTGATGACCCGGAAATAAGTCTCTACTCCTCTAAAAGGGTTGTATACCGAGTCAAAAATCAAGGCTCGAAGTGGTGCATCTACCTTTCCTGTTGGAGCAGGAATGCGTTCTATAATAGCTTCAAGGATTTCAGCAATTCCGATTCCCGTTTTGGCACTGGCAGGAATGACATCGGAAGGATCACATCCCAGTAGATCAACGATATCATCAGTAACTTCTTCAGGGTTAGCACTTGGCAGGTCCACCTTGTTTAGCACTGGAATAATTTCCAGATCGTTTTCCAGGGCCAGATATAAGTTGGAAATAGTTTGAGCCTGAATACTTTGCGCAGCATCTACTACCAGCAGCGCCCCCTCACAGGCTGCAATGGATCGGGAAACCTCATACGAGAAATCTACGTGTCCGGGAGTATCAATGAGGTTGAGTACATATTTTTCTCCCTTATGGACGTACTCCATCTGTATGGCGTGACTTTTAATCGTAATACCACGTTCCCGCTCCAGATCCATGCTATCCAGGAGTTGTTCCTGTTTTTCACGATCAGTCACAGCTCCGGTTTGGTCCAGGAGCCGGTCGGCCAGAGTACTCTTACCGTGGTCAATATGTGCAATGATGCAGAAGTTGCGTATATGCTTCATCGGTCTGTTTCATGGCTGATTAGCTTACAATAATCAGCGGGATTTAAGGATACAAATATATGCTTATTTGTTGGTCCTGAAATAGAACCCGGTCTGGAAAATGAAGTGTACTAAATCGATTTTTAAGTTTTTAGGAACTCCTTAAAATTCTTTCCATCTAAAGCTTAACAAAAAAGGGAATATTGGCATCAGAATGACATCTTAAACTATGCAGGATTCGAAAAGTTCTGGATTTGCTTCATAACCTTGGAAAAACCGAATACACGAAATTTAATCAAACTTAAAAAAAATTTGTAATATAACCGTAAAGTACTGTAATTTAGTATATTGAAAACGTTTTCCGTCCGATAAATGGGACCTCAATAGTTAAATTTGTAAGATGACATACATTAAATTTTTATAAAAGTTTTTATTGTTTACAAATTGATTTATTTTTGGCCGCATATTGACACACCAAATAAAAATGATTATTAAACTGTAAATTATGAGACAGAGATTACAAGGATTTCTATTAGTCTGCTTGTTACTCGTTTCGGCTCAATCGTTTGCGCAACAAAGAGCTGTTTCTGGGCAAGTTTTGGACGAGGAAGGGATGCCGATTCCCGGTGTTTCCGTCTATGAGAAAGATACCTCTAATGGTACTACCACTGATTTTGAAGGAGAGTATACGATAAATGTTGCCGGCGATGATGCCGTAATCGTTTTCTCTTATGTGGGGTTTGCCACCCAGGAAGTACGGGTCGGCAACCAGGCCACTATTAATGTGACTCTTAGTAGTGATGTGCAAGCACTCGAGGAAGTAGTGGTTGTTGGATATGGAGTTCAAAGGAGAGCCAACCTAACGGGGGCTGTTTCAACTGTCGATCCTGAGGTTCTTGAGTCTCGTCCGATCACAGATGTAGGCCGTGGTCTGCAGGGGACCACTCCTGGTCTTACCATTACCACCAATACCGGACAAATTGGAGAGGCTCCATCCATTAATCTTAGGGGAACCATCGGTTCCATCGGAGGAGGAGCGCAACCTCTTATTCTCGTGGATAACGTGGAGATCCCTAATTTGAATTCGGTGAACCCTCAGGATATTGCGGACATTTCGGTATTAAAGGATGCCGCTTCTACGTCTATTTATGGAGCTCGAGGTGCATGGGGAGTTATTTTGATAACTACTAAGAGTGGACAGAGAAATCAAGCTCCGACCGTTTCTTATTCCAATAACTTCTCCTGGGCTACACCTACTGAAATGCCTAAAATTGCGCCCGCCGCAGCCGGGGCAGAAATGGCTTTGTTAGCTATGCAAAGGACAACTCCAAACAAAAATGACTTTGGAATTATTAACATGTTCGTTGATGAGCTTTCCATTCAACGAATGAGAGAATGGGAGGCTGAATATGGAGGTATGGATCTCGGTTTAGAAATGGTTGAAGGTCGGGATTTTGAAATCCGTGATGGAAAACTCTTTTTCTATAGATCATGGGATCCAGTGGATATGTTTGTGAGAGACTGGACTCCACAGCAAAAGCATGACCTTTCCATTCAGGGAGGTAGTGACAACACCAACTACTATTTAGGTCTTGGTTACCTTGGTCAAGAAGGAGTACTGGAGGCAAATCCTGATAAATACGACCGATACAATCTAAACCTTCGGTTGAATACTAGTATTACCGACTGGTGGGATGCCAGAGCCTCTGTGTTGCACTCGAATTCGATTCAGACAGAACCATTTTTATTCTCAAGTGCGACTTATGACCCATGGTATTATATTACCAGATGGCCAGCTTTTTATCCCTATGGAACTGTCGATGGACATCCTTTTAGAAATCACTTTTCAGAAGTGGAACAAGCCAAGATGAATGAAAACACCAGTTCCCTGTCCAGGGTAAATCTTGGAACTACTTTAACTCCAGTAGATGGATTGTCTATCAATGTGGATTACACGCACGACCGGGTAGAATCGCATTCTCACCAGACAGGAGGAACTCTTTCTGCTATTAACTTTTGGGCAACCAACGATCTAACCCCAGTAGAATACAGTAGTGCTACCTATGACCGGGTTCAGTATAATTCCTCCTGGAGCCGTAGAAACACTGCTAAGGCCTATATAACTTATGATATGACCTTGGAAGAGGATCACAATTTCAAGTTCATGGCTGGGGGAGATTTAGAAGATTACGAGTACTGGTTCCATTCTTCTCAAAGAAGGAATTTGCTTGATCCTAACCTGGGTGAGTTATCGCTGGCAACAGGGGATCAATTTGTATCAGGTGATCGCAACAAGTGGAGAACCCTCGGAGTCTTCGGACGTATTAACTACTCTTTTCAGGACAAATTCCTTTTGGAGGTGAATGGTCGATATGATGGTTCCTCTAGATTATCAGCTGATAAAAAATGGGGCTTCTTCCCTTCTTTCTCTGCAGGATATGTGCTGACAGAAGAAGATTATATGGATTTTGCCAAGCCATATCTTTCCTTCCTGAAACTCAGAGGATCCTGGGGTGAAATTGGAAACCAAAATGCTTCTTTGGGGAACATTTACCGAATCATGAGCTCCAGTAATTCTGGTTGGATTATGAACGGAGTTAACCAGTTAACGGTAGGAACTCCAGGTGCTCTTCCTCATGGGTTAACCTGGGAAACAGTTGGAACCTTGGATTTAGGTTTTGATGCCAGATTTTTCAACAACAGATTAGGCCTCACTTTTGACTGGTATGAGAAGACCGTCAGTGATATTCACAGCCCTGGTCTTACTCTTCCTAGTACCTTTGGTACAGGTTCACCTGCGAGAAATTACGGGGAGTTAACCACTGAAGGTTGGGAGATTGCTTTAGATTTCAAACACTCCTTTGATAATGGTCTAAACATTTTTGCAGGTGCTACATTATCAGATTATCTTCAGAAGGTGACCAAATATGAAAATACCACGGCGGCACTTCCAAATCCAATTTTTGGCAGGAATTGGACGTACTACGAAGGAATGACCATCGGTGAAATTTGGGGGTATGAAACGGATCGACTCTTTACTGAAGCTGATTTTAATGCCGATGGAAGTTTTGCAGATGGTATTCCAGAACAAAATGTTTTCCAATCCAATAAACCAGCCTGGTTTAATTGGGGTCCTGGTGATGTCAAATACAAGGATATTAATGGGGACGGCGTTGTGGATTACGGATCCAATAACAGAAATGATCCTGGAGATATGAAGATAATCGGTAATTCTACTCCAAGGTACCAGTATAGCTTCCGAGTAGGAGGAGATTGGAAAGGTTTTGATCTGAGCATCTTTATGCAAGGAGTTGGTAAAAGGGATATGTGGGCAAATGGTCCGGTAGTCATTCCAGGATATCGTCCCGCAGAAGGCTGGTACGAACATCAATTAGATTACTGGACACCGGATAATCCTGATGCTTTCTTCCCTCGTCCAACCGACGCAGGTCAGCAAGTGAATCCAAACAACTTCCAACCACAGAC
>JAJUIC010000080.1 GCA_029265595.1 Flavobacteriaceae bacterium | reverse complement strand
CCAGCATTGATTCCCTTAAAGCGCAAATTCAGCTCCAGGTCATTGGGATCTGAAGCCATTTCAATACGCAGACTGTCAATCTCATTCCCCATGAAATTCAGATAGGGTAAATCTACCAGGCCTTTCAGGCTCCTGTTTCGTTCTAAGAAGTCAATATCGATGTTAATGGTATCCATGGATTCCAGGCTGGGCAGGAAGATTTCACTCAGCATCCGGTGTTCTCTGATTTCTGCGGTCAACTGTATATCTACCGGAGGATTTATGGTGTCATATTCCACCTCCTGCGTTAGATAGCTTCGGTAATGGCGGTTCAGGGCCTTTGAAAAAGAAGCCGGGTCGGTGTTGGAGCGCAGATGTAAGTCCAGCAACTGGCTCTGGATATCCATAGCAGTCGAATCCGGCCGGACCCGGGCCGAAATCCCCACATCCCCCAATAGATAAGATTCCTGATTGTACACGGCTACCCCATCTTCAATTTCCGCATTCAAATCAAAGCTGTCCATATTTCCCCTGAAGGATCCGTCCAGCTCCAATGCCACCCGAATATCCCGTTGTGAAAGCCCCAGTTTCCCCAGGTTGGCTCCTAGTACATCCAGGCCTAAATTTACCTGTGGGGATACCGAATCTAGAAAGACCATGGAGTTTAACTCAACATCCAGATTCTCATCCCTATAGGTCATCTCCACCGGTCCTCTGCCGTCTCTGATTTCCCCCATCAGTTGAAGATTTCGGATGGCGTACTGGTTCAGGCCGAAGCTATCGATGGTAACCTGAAGGTCTGCATTGAGATCATTGAGGTTGCTACCCGATCCGGAAGCCGTTATATTCATACTCAGGGCTCCCATCTGGTCGTTCTTTATAATTTCTCCCACCTCAAGTTGCTCAGTTAGCATTTCCATGTCAAAACTCAGGGCTTCCCCTGTCTGAAGGTTTCCATCAAGGAATACATCTCCTGAAGAAGTCAATAGCTCGATCCGGGCTGCCACATCCGAGGGCGTGCCGGAAGCGGATGCCTGCAGCTGAACCTGGTCCGGCAGGCGCATATTCATTTGCTGTTCAGGTACGATATTTCGTAGGTCCCCCTGCCTGGAAGAAAGAACCAGACGTGGAAAATCGAATCGCAGTTGCTCTGGATCTGTGAGATTCTGTAGGCGTCCTCTGGTCTGCAGGGAGGTAGATGAACCCCAATTTACGCGGGCTTGTTCAATGTCCACAGCGGCCAGGGTTCCGGTAGCCCGAAGGTTCCCATTTATTAGCTTCTTACTGAGATTCAGAAGATAGGGATTGTTTCTAAGCTGAGGCTGGAATTTAAAGATATCTGAAATATTGACCTGCAGCCGATTCAATTGCGCATCCACTCGGGTTTGCTGGGGCTGATCCAGAAAATTCTCCAGACTCTGGTACGTCAGTCCAAGGGCCCCTTCAATCTGATTCTGGTCTATCTGAACCACCAGATCCTGAAGACGGAGTTCCTTGTCATCCACATGAGCCTGCAAACGCAGTGCATCTAGTCCGATACCGCTGGATTCCTCGAATGTAAAATTTTCGATTTCAAGATTGGCCTGCTGATCCCGAAGCAGAATTTCACGTGCCTGAAAGTTCAGATGATTAATTCCGATGGCATTTTGATCAAAGACATCAGAAGAGAGTGTCCCGTCATTTACCAGATAGGTGATACTGTTGTCCTGAAAATCAATCCCGGAAACAGCGACCTGCCACTCGGGCCACTGAATTCCCTTTACGGCCTCCTCCGGGTTCTCGATTACTTCTTCCACTTCCTTCTGTTGCTCCTGTGCCTCAGAAGGCGTAAGGTGCACCCAGAAATCCGAATTGTGCAGCTCCACCTGTCCCACCTCTATGATCTGATCGCTCAGATCAGCCTGTGGCAGCTCCAGTAAAAAATGAGATATCAGAACCTCGGCTGCCATACCCGATTCCGGGGCTTCATAATTAGCAGCCACATTTTTCAGCTCCAAAGCGTCTACTCTCAAATGAGGCAGAAGTGCCTGTGAGGCCTCCGACTGAGGGCTAGTGGTGGTGTCGGGGCTGGAAGCAGTACTTTGACGAAGGTCCAGGGCCGTATTGCTTAGTTGTAGTCTGCCGACATGAAACTTCATTTGTTCCAGGTCCATTTCCTCTACCTCTACCAGGAACTCATCCATCTGAAGGCGGGTGTCAATCCCCCCTACCCGATCTTTAAACACCACATCAAAATCCTGAAGGTGAAGTTCCCCCAAAAATAGTTCCATTCCACCAGTAGTGTCTTTTTCTACAGTGGTCGTATCGGCAGGTGCAAATGCATCGATTAGAAACTGGTAATTAAAGCCTTCCACACTGTCATTTCGGATGACATTGGCGCGCAGGCCCTGCCAGTCAACTGATTTAATGTCGATCCCTTTCCCCTGGATGATGGGTAACAAGGGAATATAAGCTTCGAGTTCTCTGGAATAGACAAGGGTGTCTCCCTGTCGGTCCTCCAGGTAGAGGCCCTCTAAAAAAATACTTCCTGAAAAGGTGATAAATAGCCGGTCGAGCTGAACCTGGGTTCCGGTCTGCTCAGAAACATAAGATAGGAGCTGATCTTTAATGATTCCCTGGCCCCATGGACTCCGAATAAACAATAAAAGTAAAATGACCAGGATGCCCAGGCCAAGAAAAATCCTGCCCAGTATCCTGAAAAACCGGTACTTTTTCTTTTCACGTTTTTTTTTCACACGAGCCGACTGTAACTGTTGTCCTTAATTTAAATACTAAACTATTCAGAAAAAAAATTTTCCCTCCAGATCCGTTGATTTCTTAAGAAGACTTTAGCACCCGGTGGAGCCAACTAATAATCTTCAGTTAAAAATAAATAGGATGGGCCCCCTTTTACATAAATTCGGCCTGTGAACTTAATCTAAAATAATCATTATGAAACTACGCTTTGCAGTTTTTATCCTCGGAGCGACCATTTTTACTTCATGTGTTTCGAAGAAGAAGTATGTCGCTCTTGAAGAGGATTACAACCAGACCCGAAGCAGCCTCCAGAAAACCCAAGTCGAGAAGGAGGAGCTTGAAGGCCGGTTAAACGCCATTGAAGAGCGGGTGGCCGATTACAATGATCGGATCAATTCGCTGCGGGACGACAATCGAAACAGATTGGAGATGAACGATTTGACTGCTTTATCTGAAGCTAACAAGGAACAAATGCGCGAAACCTTGAAAAATGTGGATCCGGAGAAATTAAGAAACGCCCGGACCCTGGAAGATTCCATAAACCTTGCAGTCTCTTATAACCTGGAACAACAAATCGGAGATGGCAATAATGAAGGGATCGATATTTCTGTGGACAAGACCGTGGTGATGATTAATGTCTCTGATAAATTGTTATTCAGAAGCGGAAGTCACCGGGTAAGCAGGGATGCCTATCCCCTGTTGGAACGCCTTGCGGAGGTCATTAATTCCGAGCCCAGCATGGAAGTTATGGTAGAAGGACATACTGATTCCCAAACAGTAGTGGAAAACTCCTATCTGGAAGATAACTGGGATCTGAGCGTTCGACGGGCTACGGGAATTGTGCGCCTGCTTCAAGATCGCTTTAATGTGAATCCTGAAAAATTAATTGCAGCCGGAAGAAGCAGCTACGCCCCTATAGCTGGTAACGAAACTGCGGAGGATCGCGCTAAAAACAGAAGAACCAGAATTCTGATACTACCCAATTTGGACAAATTTCTGGCGCTGCTGGATGCAGAGCAGAATTAAGGCAACTGACCAGCCACCACTTGAAAAGCTCGCCGGGATACCCTCTCGACGAGCTTTTCTAATTGTAGCCAGTCCTGGGGCAGTCGCTCCGGGAAATGATTAAATTTTTCATCTTTGCAGATACAACAAAATAGAAAAACCCGATGAAACCCTCCACCTTCCTCTTGCTACTCCTTTTTTTATTCCCGTTTGTAGGGACCGCTCAGCAGGTGAAGTATTATGATGTCCAGGACTTTCAATTAAAGGGACAGGCAGATCAGGCGACCGGCACCTACCAGCGCCTGACCGGGGAAGATATAGAAGCACTTCCCCACCGGGTTCAGGAACTGTCCCGAAACACTGCCGGTATCTATCTGGATTTTTGGACGGACTCTCCTATTGTTAACCTTCGCTGGGAGGTAGACCAGTACCGCAGTCTGAAAAATATGACTCCCATAGCTATTAATGGTTTTGATTTGTACGCCGAAAATGAAGGAAGCTGGCAGTATGCTGGAGTTGCGGTTCCTCAGGAAAAACAATCTACAGCCAATATGCTGCGGCACGGCGATGGAAAAATGCGGCAGTACAGGTTGTATTTCCCGCTCTACACCGGGCTGGTACATCTGGAAATCGGGATTGATCCCGGCTCCAGGATCTGGCAACAGGAAGAAACCTCCTCACCTGGAAGAATTCTGATCTACGGTTCCAGTATTACCCAGGGGGCATCGGCATCCCGGCCTGGTATGGCTTTTCCCAGTCTGCTGTCCCGAATGCTTGATGTGGAAGTTCTGAATTTTGGTTTTAGTGGATCCGGAAAAATGGAAGTGGAAGTTGCGCAGGTGCTCAGCCAAATACCGAGCGATGTCATTGTACTGGATTGTGTTCCCAACCCCAGCCCCGAGGAAATAGCCCAAAGAACCATTCCTTTTGTAAAGAGACTGCGGCAATCACAACCTTCGACTCCCATAGTTATGGTAGAGAGCGTGTTTCGGGAACATGCGCATTGGAATACCGATCTGCAGCAGAACGTGAACCTTCAGAACGCAGCCTTTAAAAAGGCTTATCAGGAGTTATTAGGTCAGGGAATTGCCGGTCTGTATTATGTCAGTAGTGAGGGCCACATTGGTTCAGATCATGAGGCTACTATAGATGGAACCCATTTTTCTGATTTAGGGCATTATAGGATGGCGCAAAAACTCGCCCCCATTCTTTCCAATATTCTCAATGGCCTATCCAATTAATCCTTTTCCAAAGGGGATTCCTTGTCTGGATGGTCCTTTTCCCGTTGTCTCCTGGCCTCTTCTTTGGCTAAAATTCCAAGTCTTCGAGCCCGTTTTTCCCAGTTCTTTCGGGCCAGAATCTGCATGTCCTCCACCATATCCCCTTCATCCATGATCTCAATACCCAGGAGGGTCTCAATGATGTCCTCCATGGTTACGATACCCAGAATATTACCGTAATCATCCACTACAATGGCCAGATGGTTGCGTTTGGCAAGTAATTCATTGAAGAGCTGCGGGATGGGCGTTTCGGCATTGACCAGCTGGACCTCCCTTTTGAGTGTGGCCAGGGGCTGGTTTCCGTCTTCATCGATTAAAGATTCCAGGACATCGTCCTTTAGAACCAATCCGGTAATATTATTGGTTCGCTCGCGGTAGAGGGGAATTCGGGAAAATTTCAGATCCGGATACTTGTCATGGAATTCCTTTATGCTCATGGTTTCATCCTCAATAACAACCACTGAAAAAGGCGTCAGAACATCTTTGGCCAGAACGGATCGAAACAAAAGCAGGTTCCGGATGATCGAAGACTCTGACTGCTCAAATACTCCTTCCTCCTGAGCCGTTGAGGTGATGGCCAGGAAGTCTTCCCTGGTGATACTGGCGGGTTTGGTAGATTTCCGGATGGCTTTGGTGGTCAGTAAAAGCAACCAAAGGATCCCGGTATATTTCATGGGGAAAATAAAAAGCTGTAGTGTTTTGGAGGTGAAGTTCCCCAGAGACTGCCAGTAAGTAGCTCCGATTGTTTTAGGAATAATTTCAGATATTATCAGGATGGCCAGCGTCATGATGGCGGAGACCACTCCAACGGCCGTTCCGCCTCCATAAATCTTTTCCGCCTCTACCCCGACCATGATCGCACCTACGGTATGAGCGATGGTGTTGACGGTCAAAAGAGCCGTCAGGGGCCGGTCAACATCTTCTTTTAAATGCTTGATATCAGTGGCCCACTGCTTCCCCTCCCCTTCTTTGATTTTAATGAATGTAGGGCTGTAGCTTAAAAAGGATGCTTCCACCAGGGAACAAATAAAGGAAAACAACAGCGCCAGAAATGCGTAGGTGATTAATAAGGCCATGCTTGATTAAAATTTTGTGGAAAGATAAGGATTGTTGTGTTTACCAGATGCCTTTTACTGCTTGCATATCTTCCCCGATACTATGACTTGTCCTTCTCATTATTTTTATTTAGTAAATAAGCAATAGGGTGAAAAACGGGTATATGATTAAAAATGACGTTGAGTATTCCAAGAATTGGAATGGCCAGAACCATCCCGATGACACCCCACATCATATTGCCGATGATAACAATGACAATGATAAAGAATGGATGTACCCCTACTTTGTCACCCATGACATAGGGTTGTAGAACATAACTTTCGAAAAACTGAGCAATGGTGAAGGTTGCCAGTATTCCCACCAGTACCATGGTATCTCCCGAGGTAAGATATCCAAAAGCCATTGCCAGGGCCATTCCGATGATATTTCCAATATATGGAATTAAGGTAAAAATAGAGGCCAGGGCACTTACAATGATGAAATTGCTCACGCCCGATAGGCCTAAACCGATGACATACAGGACAAACAATAGTACCATGAGGGCTAGTTTTCCTACCAGATAACCCTCTGCAACCCGGGCAGCTTTTTCAATCACTTCTTTCACCTCCGGCCTGTTTTCCCGCGGGAAAAGCCGTAGCAGAAACCCCTTGAAATGGGTTCGGTAATTCAAAAGAAAGAAAATATAAATCAGACAGAGCAGGAAATTAGTGGCCACTCCCGAAACCATTCCCAGGGCTCCCATGGCCTGGTTCAACGGATTGGAAGAAGGACTTAAAAAAGAGCTGGAGCTGCTTCCTGTAGACTGGGAGGCCTGATTCTGAGAGCTGGAAGATGCGGGTTCTTCCTGGGCGGAGGATTCAGACTGATCCTTATTTTGTCCCCGCTCAAAATGATGCGCTTCAAGCGGGGTATTGGTAATGAGGTATTGTTTTAAATTTTCGATTTTCGGCTTCATGGTCTGGGTGATCTGATCCCATTCCTGGGTAAAGCTTCGCACCTGTAGTGAAAGCAGTAAAAGAAGCACAAGAGAGGCCAGTAGCAGCAGGAGGGAGTTTACCAGGGAGGCCACTGCTCTGCTAAACGGACCTCTTTCCATACGCCTGGCCAGGGGGAGCACTAGCAGCGAAAAAATGACGGCTGTCGTAAAAGGAGCCAAAAAGGCTTTAGCTCGTACCAGGCTCAAAATAAGGAAAAAGCTTCCTACAATCAGGAAGGTCCCATAAACCAGAATACGTTTTCCAGGACTTAAATCCATTGTTTAAACTTTCTTTTTGAAGATACAAAAGGCGTTTCATTTAGATACCTAAGTGGTTGTTAAAGCTTTTAAAAGCGGTATGTGGATGGGTTCAGGAGTAAGTGGAGATTGAATTACAGCACCAGCCTTTACGGATTTCCGTAAATCCATCCCTATCCACTTGGTTATATTTGCAGTATTAATCTGGTTCGTCTAACCGACCAAAAGGGGTCATCCAGCCAATAAGGGGGCACGAGGGATGGCCCTTTTTGAGTTCTGGGCCCGGGATTAATTAATGATTACCTGTACTCCCATTTGCAGGGAAGCCTGATGGGATTTAGCAAGATCTGCCAGGCTCAAGAGGTTATCTGCCCCCAGGTATACATTTAGCCATCCCATTTGGGCCGATACCAGCGCGCCAATATTGGTATAGGAAAAAGAATCTGCGGTATAGGTGAATTTCCCGCGTACTCCATTGAATAACTTTCCGTCGTAGTATACCGTAGCGGCCGGGATGATCCGCTGAGGCCGAATTACTGAAAACAACTGAAGACCCAGGTAGTGATTGAAGCGCTTGCGATGCGGGCGGTGCAGATAATGGCAGGGCTCCAGATCCTCCCCCCAGCCGTAATCCACCCCGGCATTTAGTTTTATGGGGCGCAGGGCCAGATAGGAGTCATGGAAGGTATCGTCTTCAAAAATCTCCTCCAGGTCCGTGATCAGGTGATCCACCCGGTCCAGGGGCTTATCTTCGGGATAGTTGTACTCCAATTCCACGGTGGCACCGCGGGAATCCCCCCAGTACTCATAGGTCTCTACATCCTGGAAATTGTAAATGAATCCCAAATCCAGCACGCTACCAGATACTTTCCAATTGTAATTGAACCTGCGAGTAAAGCCAAAATCCACACCCAAACCCAGGTCCCCTCCAAAGAACAAGCCCCCCAGGACCTCATCCCTTACCTCCTTGTAGGTGCCATCGGTATCTGCGAGCCGGCCCACTCCCGAGGTCCTGATCTGTATATCGGCCTGATGCACCATAGGAAAATACGTATTAGGCTTACTGCCTTCATACATGGTATAAGAACCCGAATTGGAAGTGCTTCGGATATTCAAGGCGCTGGAATAGATTTTTCCCCGTACTCCAAAAGTGGTGTACCGGTCTTGTTTTTTAGTAATTCCAAAATGCCAGACATTCACCATGTCTGCGGTAAAGGCAATGTCCGAAAAATCAAAATGGCGGGCAGTGGTGAGGCTGTCTTCCCAGATCATCAGCGCCAGTTCGCTGGGAACGTACCCGAACACATCGAGTTCCTGATAGAGACCTGCAGAGTAGTAGGTATCCTCTTTGCCACGCCAGCCCACCGACAGGATTTCCACTTGCTGATGGGCCATTCCGAAATCCCTGTTATTCATCGAAGCCAGCGAAGTCTTAATGCGATCGGATAAGGTGGTAGCCGGGTCTATTTTAAAGATATCGTAGATGGTAACCCCGGTGGAACCTCCGGAGGCGTGGACCTTCGATAACAATGGAATACCCGCATGAAAATTAAAGGCGGGTTCCGCTCCCGGATTCAGCAGCAGGCTTTGTGGAAGGGATTCAAAATTGTAAAGCAACTGTTGGTTCTGCCCCAAGGCAGTAAATCCAGAGTATATCATTAAGAGCACCAGCCACTTCCTCATTTTTAAAGTTCAAATTCAGAAAAGTTATAGATGGCAATGATGTTGGCCAGTAGCACGCCATTAGCCGGAGTATTCTCATCCCCGATGGACAGGGTGATCTCCAGGTGCGCGGCTCTTTTGAGGCGGTCCATGGTCTCTCCTTTAATGACCACGGTGGTATCTTGTTTAACTGGGGTATCTCCCCTGGCTGCCTCTATTTGTAAATCCTTAATCTCGTGTAGTGGTTCAAAACTGTCGGAATAAAAAACATAGCTATTGGTAAAGGACCGAAGAAAGGTATTTTCATAGGAAAAGCGAAACTGCACACTGTCCAGCTCATTGATAAGATCCGGATCCAGCATGGTCAGCTCGAGCGTGTCTCTTCGGGTGGTAATGGGTAGTTCTCCATCCTGGGGGAAGAATTCACTGGTAAAGATAAAGTCTGCCAAATCGATCGCAATATCGGGATTCACGTAGAATTCATCATCCTGT
>JAJUIC010000198.1 GCA_029265595.1 Flavobacteriaceae bacterium | reverse complement strand
GCGTCTTCCATCAGGCTACGGGCCTCTTTTCTTTCGCGGTAGTCAAATACTTCAATGGTGGGAGATTCCATAAAGGGTCGCAGGATTTCCCATTGTTTTTCATAGCCGACCGTGTTTGGTACAGGCCGGCTCCAATCCCCGGGCGCTTCAGGTTTATCAGCCACTAGGTCCTCCAGGTATTTTATGCAGTGTTCTTTGAGTTTCTCCGATAGAACGGTTTTGGTTTCATTATAGAGTAGTCCGGGAGCCAGCACCTCGCGTATATAGCTTCTCTTGGGGGATTTGGTAAAGGCTGCTACCATGTTTTCGGCCCATTGAAGGTCCTGAGAGGCCGCCAGTTCAAATAGAGTATTTAAACCTTCCTGCCCAGGCAATACGGACGCGCTTTCTATGAGATCTTCCAACTGCTCGGGAAGTTCGCTTATTAGCTTCTGAGATATACCTGTCAATTGCTCATGGTGGACCATCACCGTTAACAGCTCCATGGATTTTTCCAAAACGGGTAAGGTAATGTCCTGGTTCACTTTTGAAAAGAACCAGGAGATTTCCTGCGTTTCTATGTACTGGAAAAGTCGCAGCAGGGACGATGGGTCCAGTTTCAGGTAAAGAAACTGCAGGCGGGTCGCCTCCAGATTCAGAAAAAACTCGGTTTCGTCCCGGTTGATGACCCAGTCGATCAGGTGGTCGTATTGGATGTTGGAGCTCCTGTAGGTTTCCAGGAGGCCATAGCGGAATATGTTCCTTACGGCTTGTACTTCCTCCTCGGTGACCACATCTATGGAATTGAAATAGCCGATCCACTCCAGTTGCGATTGCACATCCTCTTCTTCAAGGAGTTGAGCATTCGCTTTGGAGCCCCAGATCATAACCGCCCCGTAGTGGTACCAATGGTTGAGTTCAGGGCCTGTGTTTCCGAAGTAATCATCGGCCTCGGAAATCAGTGGTTCTCCGTCATTGATGGGGGAAGAAGAAATTAAATCCTGCTCCTCGAAACGAACACTGTTAAAATGCGGGTATTCATTTTCAATCCAGTGCTCGATGTACAAATCCTCATCGATAATGTCCTCCATTACATCATCCCAGTCGTTATAGGAGTGATAAGCCGGAACACCTCTGACGTGGGAGGTGACCAGGCATAATTTGCCATACAAGCCGGCCTGTTTGGCTGCTGCCAGAAGGGCCTTGGCTCTGTAGCGATCATGAAGCTTGAGACTAGCAGCTGAGAAATTTTCCGGGGTATATTGGTGGCCAAGGAGAACAAATAGCGGCTCCTGGCGATCGTTTCCCTTTGCCAGAATCTGGGCCAGCCTATCAACCTGAGTCCGGGTTGACTGGAGCTCAACTTTAGCTCCCGGCTCCTTTTGTACCAGATTATACACCAGACACACCCGAAAACCAGAGGTAAGGGGTTTGACCTGATGATCACAATCAGCGTAAAAGGCGGCAAAATTAAGTGAATGTCCGGGCCCGGAGTTGGCGAAATCAGCTATTGCTTCCTGGCCTTCAAATTCAATGATCAATTCTCCTCCTGTGTAGGTGGAAGGTAATCCGATAATCAGGGTACCGAACATGCCCTTTTCCTTTTCAGAATCCTTGTGGCGAAGAAAAAAGTCACCTTCCTCATAAATAAGAAGCTTGTACAGGTGGGCCGCTACCTCATCACCCTCCAGCCCCAAATCCGACTTGATCTCCTCAATGGTTTCTTCCAAAATACTTTCCCACTGGGGATTTTGAAAATACAGGTTTTCAGCATCTATTTCCCAGGCGCTGCGAACGCTGGTGTCCAGAACCGTGCGGCTTCCTTTTCCGAATGGCGCTTTATGGGACTGGTCAATAAGGGCTTTGGCCTGAAAGGCTTGAATGGGAAAAGAGATTTCTCCCAAACCTTTGACTTCCAGTCCTGGAAAAAGAAAAGGACGTTGCCCGATACTGGCAAAATTGCCACTTCCTTTTAGTGCTTGCAGATTCTCAAGAATCCCCTGTCGTAGTGCTTCCATCACACAAAATTAGAAATCAAATCGGAGTTTTGAATTCTTTAAAATCTGAATTATTAGGAACTTTTCATGAGTAAAAGGTTCCTGTAGGCGTTGAATATGCCCAGACATAAACAGGGAAATATAGAACCTCTTTAAGACTCCATTCTCGCCATTGGGCAGCTTTTTTGTTGCTATTTCTTAATTCACTTTAGTCTCCTGGCCTCTACCCCTTCATGCGTGATTTTCACAGGTTTGATTTTACCGGTTCCTTCTTCAAAAAACATTTCATCAATGCTCACCACCCGGGAATCTCGCCCTGTTTC
>JAJUIC010000202.1 GCA_029265595.1 Flavobacteriaceae bacterium | reverse complement strand
CCAGAGCATCTATTAAAATGTGAATGAGCCATTGTAGCATAGTATAGATTTTAATTGGTTACAGTTTCTTCTGCGGGAAAATCAATCAGAGGTGTCGCTTATTTTCTTGGCCTTTTGCGTTAACTCATTAAGATCCGCCGGGTAGGGGTTCTGTTGTAGGATCTGTGCCAGGTGTGTCATGTTGTAGACCATATTGTAGAGCATCTTGTTGGTGAAGAGGTGGCGGTTCCCTCCAGCCTCGATGTATGCGGGTCCAGGACCGGCTTTTCCGACATAGTAAGAAAAAGCATTAACAGGAATACTGAATCCCTGTTCGGAAAGGTCGAATAGGATGCTGGCAATGGCCTTTTTCGCACCATCTTCATTCCCGTCTATCATTACTCCCCCTACTTTATTATAGGTAGGATACTGACCTTTATCATCGGTTTCTTCCCAAATCCCATCCAAACGTTCTGCAACCACTTTCGCTACTGAGCTTCTATCTCCTCTCCAGATGGGGCTGGCTATTACCAGCATATCGTGCTGCTTTATTTGTTCAAGAATCTCCGGCCATTGATCAGCGTCTCCTTCGTTGGATGTATTCCCCATGGCAATATTGTAATCAGCCAGGCGAAGGCTTTTGGTTGCCACCTGAAGTTCTGCAAACATTTTTCGGGCGACCCCTATAAAAGCTTCCGTATTGGAGGTTTCGGGTGATTTTTTTAAAGTACAGTTTAGAAAAAGTGCGCTCAGTGCCATCAATTTAAATCGGTTTTTAAATTTAAGGTTTTTTGCTTTCTCTAAAGTACATGCTTTAGGTCTGTATATCAAGATGTTTAAGAAAGAATTAGTCCTCACAACCTCCCATTTGATCACTTTTATTGTTTGCCGACCGATTTCTTTTGGAAAATCACCCTGTAGCGGGAAGAGGTAGGTATTCCATTTTTGTCCGTTGATATTTAAGGGGAAGTTTCTGGCTCATACCTAGTTAAGGCTTTGCCAATCCTCTTGAACAGACCAAGGCTATCTGTTACCTTGTGGTAATAACGCTAAATGTCCATGATATGAGATCAATTTGGAACGGATCAATCAGCTTCGGATTAGTGACAATTCCTGTAAAACTGTATTCAGCTTCTGAAGACCGGAAATTGGATCTGGATATGCTGGATAAGAACGATCTGGGAAGAATCAGGTATAAAAGGGTAAATGAAGTTACCGGTGAGGAGGTAGCGTGGAAGGACATCGTAAAGGGCTACAAGCAAGGGGAATCTTACATTGTTCTGACGGATGAGGATTTTGAATCGGCCAATGTGAAAAAGAGCAGAACCATTGACATCGAGGAGTTTGTCAATGAAGACGATGTGGCTGAGGTGCTGTTTAAAAAGCCATATTTCCTCGAACCTCAGAAGGGAGGTGAGAAATCTTATAATTTATTAAAACAGGCCCTGGCCGAAACCGGGAAGTTAGGGGTGGCGACTTTTGTCATGCGGCAAAAGGAGAATTTAAGTCTGGTGGGTATTTATAAGGATGCGATGGTTCTTCATGTGATCCGGTTTGCAGATGAAATCCGGGATCCTTCTAAATTAAAACTACCGGAAGTCAAGGTCTCCAAGCGCGAAGTGGACATGGCCAAATCTCTTATTGAGCAATATACAGAAGATTTTAAATTCGAAAAGTACAAGGATGTTTATAATGAACAACTGTTGAAAATCATAGAGGCTAGGACAGCCGGTACGCCCTCCACCCCTGAGAAGTTCGAAGCTAAACCAACTCCTGCCAAAGATCTAATGGCGCAATTAAAGGCAAGCCTGGAAAAACGTAAAAAGAATAAGGCATCGTAAATGGGGCTAGAGGAGTACAACCAAAAAAGAGACTTTACCCAAACTCCTGAACCAAAAGGAAGTTATCACGGGAACAAGGGAGCCCTGCGGTTTGTGATACAACGGCATCAGGCAAGGCGTCTCCATTACGATCTGCGGCTGGAGATGGAGGGGGTTCTCAAGAGTTGGGCTGTTCCTAAGGGACCCTCCATGAACCCCTCCGATAAACGTCTGGCCATCCATACGGAGGACCATCCCATAAAGTATCTTGATTTTGAGGGAGTAATCCCTAAAGGAAACTACGGAGCTGGCCAGATGCATATCTGGGACAGAGGAACCTATGAGTCTGCTCAGGGAGGGGGAGAAGCGGAATTATTGCAACAGCATGCCCAGGGAAATTTGAAACTTCATTTTCACGGTACCAAAAT
>JAJUIC010000164.1 GCA_029265595.1 Flavobacteriaceae bacterium | reverse complement strand
TATTTGGCGAAACTAGATTCCGAGAACCCTAACTCCCTGGCTATTTCCTTAATGGGTTTTTTAGTTTTCTCGATTTTAAGTATAGCCTCCTCCAGGCGTAGTTGCTTATGATAATTGTAGACAGAGATGTTATATTTCTTCTTAAAGTCGCGAGTCAATTTACTCCTGCTGAAGCCTATTTCCCTTTCTATTTCCTGCCAGCGTGGAAGCGGACCATTCAGGTTACGACTGATGTACTCTCTGAGCCTATCTAAAATCTCCTGATCTCTGAATAATTTTTGAGCCATTTTTTCCGCTTTTTGGATTGTGTAATTTGCAGGCAATATTTTAAGCCTTGCTTTCTGGTAATCAGTTTTTGGAATCTGGTGCCGAACCAGTTTGAGACAAACCTGTAATTCGGGCGTATTCAGTCTGGTGAGAAGACCCGTTACCGGCATGACAAGAAATTCTGAAAATTGTAGGTTGAGTGGAGTTTTCAGTTCATCAAAACCCAATTTCTCAGAACCTTTAAGCTGGTTCATTATTTCCTTAAGGCTGTTCTGGGAAAGTGGAGAAAGGTAATCAAGAATAGACAGTTCAGTAGGTCCATCAGGGAATTCTAAAATCGGATCTTTATGGTTTATGCTATGAGATATAATCTTGAAGTCTTTATCAAGAATGACCAGCATCGCATTATACTCAATAGGTTCAAGATCATGTGTCCGAAAAATCTGTTCATAAACCTTTGGAAGGAACATACTGAGCATCATCTTTCCTTTATCTAATAAGGAACCATCTCCTTTCGGTTCCAGGTCGAGAGGGAAGTGGTGGTTAAAAATTTGCGTGAAAGCAGAAATTAGATCCAGTATGTTCTGAGCTTCTTGATTTTGCATGCTTCATAGTATTACTGGACTTAAAAGGTACTATTTGAACTGCTCCAGAAAAACCAAGGCATCCTCTTCGCGGGTAAAAATCTCAGTTGGAATAGATTGTGGATAAGAGTCCAAATAGATTCTAGCCATAGGTTCAGTAAAGGAGTTTGTTAACAGGGCAAGTGCTTTTACAGCGGTCGACCCTATGCCTGCTAAGAATATTCGGGCCTGTTCTTGGCTCGACAGAATATTTCTAATATCACACAGAACGGGATATTCTTTCCCATCCTGAAATTGAATGCGCTCGGCCACAAGTCTTTTGGCGACATCAAGAGTAATGAATACTTGTTTATAGGTGCACCTCACTATTTTAGTTTTGAGTTCCAATTTCACTAAATTTCCATCTGATATCATGTCTAAGAGTATTTATATGTTACTAATATATATATTTTCCTACAAATGAAACAAATTTATTTATTTCCAAATTTATTAACAGGTTTATTTTATTTGAAAATGTCTTGTTTTTTAGGAAAAATCATCCCTGGTGCTCAATCGTTTGTCCGCAGTGCTCATTTTTAATTTATGGCTGATATCTGATAAATATCTTTTATAAATTGTCGAATATATTGAGTTGTTAAAATAGCAGCATGGCCAAAATTAGACATAATAATTTTCTAGATACCGTAGATGATGTCATCTCCAATGCCACAAGTGCAGGAATCCTTCATTTATCTGCACAGGGCAACAGCCTGAATGGTAGAAAAATCAAGTTTAACGGGAAGAAATCTTTTCATTTCGGCACTACGGGCTATCTCGGCCTGGAGCAGGACGATCGATTGAAAGCGGCTGCTATGGAGGCGATTCATAGGTATGGGACTCAGTTTCCTCTGTCCAAAACATATATTTCGCATCCTTTATACGGTGAACTGGAGGAAAAGTTGGCTCAGATGTATGGCCAACCCATTCTTGTGACCAAAAACAGTACACTAGGACACCTGGCTGTTATTCCAACTGTGGTACGGGATGAGGATGCTGTTATCTTGGATCATCAGGTACATTGGAGTGTACAGAATGCCTCGGAACTTTTGAAAACAAGGGGAGTACCGGTCCATATGATCCGGCACAATAACCTTGAGATGTTGGAGCATCACATTAAAGAATTGTCCAACAAGGTTCGGAAGATATGGTATATGGCCGATGGAGTGTATTCCATGTATGGAGATTTTGCGCCAGTGGAGGAGTTGATGAAATTGAGCGATAAATATCCACAACTGCATTTTTATTTTGATGATGTGCATGGAATGAGTTGGAAAGGAAGAAATGGAACGGGGTATATTATGGAAGCTTTAGACGATTTACCAGATAATGTGCTGGTTTTTGGGACCCTGAGTAAAACCTTCGGCGCTAGTGGGGCGGTGATGTCCAGTTCGGATAAGAAGTTAATGAGAAAGATCAGAAATTTCGGTGGTCCACTTACTTTCTCTGCACAACTAGAGCCGGCCTCCATTGCAGCAGCCTCTGCCTCTGCGGACATCCATCTTTCCCCCGAGATTTATTTATTACAGGAAGAGCTCCGAAATAAAATCACTTATTTCAATACGCTTTTGAAAGAGACTCAGCTACCTCTGATAGCTCAAAATGACTCTCCTGTTTTTTATATTGGAACAGGCATGCCTATAACGGGGTATAACTTTGTCCAGCGTCTTTTTGATGAAGGATTTTATGTGAATCTGGGACTTTATCCGGCCGTGCCTGTGAAGAATACTGGTGTCCGAATTACGATATCCAGGCACAATCAGGAAAGTGACATAAAAGCCCTTACCCAGGCCATGAATTTTCATTATTTCAGGGCGCTGGAAGAAACCGCGTCCAGCCTGAAGCGGGTTCATAGAGCTTTCAGAATGAATTCCGATTCTCTCCAGGAGAAAGAAAATCCTATTAATGAGGGTCTTGTCCTGGAATACTACCGAAGCATAAAACAAATTGATCAAAAGGAGTGGGACCGACTGATGGGAGGAAAGGAAAACTTTGATTGGAAAGGGCAGCTCTTTCTGGAGAAGATTTTTTCCAACAATTTCCTGCCGGAGCACCAATTTTCTTTTCATTATTACACTATAAGGGATCACCTTGGCAAACCGGTGCTGATGACTTTTTTTAGCTTTGGGTTGTGGAAGGATGATATGCTGGCTCCAGCTTCGATATCGGAAAAAGTTGAAGAAATCAGGAAAAATGATCCTTATTATATGACTTCGAAGGTGCTGGGTATGGGCTCGGTGTTTACAGAAGGGCAACATCTTTATCTGGATCGCAAGGCCGACTGGAAGCAGGCCGTGAAGATACTGCTTACAAATCTGGAAGAACTGCAAAGGGAAGTAGGAAGTGAAATGATGGTGCTTCGGGATTTTGGTCAGGATCAGCAACTAAACGATTTGTTCCATAATTATGGGTTTGTTCGGACTGAAATGCCGGAATCTTGTATCCTGGAGAACCTGCCACGGACCGAGGAAGATTGGTTTGCCAATCTCAGCACCAGATCCAGACGGCACTTTAGAAAGGACGTGGAACCTTTTACAAAGTATTTTGATGTTTCCGTGGTCCAATCTCCCGCTACCTCAGAGATAGATTATTATTACCAG
>JAJUIC010000042.1 GCA_029265595.1 Flavobacteriaceae bacterium | reverse complement strand
CCTTTAATTCTTACTCCTGAAGAATACCGCCAACGGGTTTTGGAGGAAGAAATGAATGAGTATTTCAGACAAAAATCCGCAGCCCTGTCCAATTATGACCGGTGGGCAGATCAAAACCAGCAGTCCATTCTCCCAAGTTTTTACGTCGAGTCCGGCCTGTTTGAGAGCATTTTCGGAGGCTCGGAGATACAACTGATTCCACAGGGGTCTGTGGAAATGGATATGGGAGTGCTATATACCAAGAGAGATAATCCTGCCTACTCCCCCCGTAACAGAAGCAGTCTGACCCTGGATTTTGATCAACGGATTCAATTGAGCCTTCTAGGAAATATTGGAGAGCGGCTGAATGTCACTGCCAACTACGATACGGAGTCCACTTTCGATTTTCAGAACCAGCTTAAACTGGAATACACGCCAGACGAGGATAATATTGTACAGAAAATAGAGATAGGGAATGTCAGCATGCCTCTTAATAGCTCATTGATACAGGGAGCGCAGAGCCTTTTTGGAGTTAAAACAGAACTTCAGTTTGGCAAAACCAGAATCACAGGAGTCTTTTCTGAACAGAAATCCGAACGCAATACGGTGTATGTGGAGGGAGGTGCCAATACGCAGGATTTTGAGTTTTTTGCCCTGGATTACGATGAAAATCGGCACTTCTTCCTGGCGCATTATTTCCGTGATCAATACGATGAGGCACTGAAAAACTATCCCTTTATTAATTCCAATATCCAGATTCAGCGGGTGGAAGTATGGGTAACCAATCGGGCCAATAACGTACAGTTTCTAAATGATGCCCGAAATATTGTAGGGATTCAGGATCTTGGGGAAACCCAGGTCCCTGGAAATATTGGTCTGCAGAATGTTCCCGGAGGTTTTTTTAATGCACCTCCAGGGGCTTATCCCGATAACAGTAACAATGATTTGAATCCAGAAGGGCTTGAAGGAGCCGGACAAACCCTTTTGACGGCTGCCATTCGGGATATTGCTACCGTGGAGCGAGGTTTTGGAGGACTGCAGGTGTCGGAGGGAAGGGATTTTGTGAAACTGGAAAATGCACGACAGTTAAACCCATCAGAATTCAAACTTCACCCGCAGCTGGGTTATATTTCCCTGAACCAACGGCTAAACGAAGACGAAATTCTGGCAGTGGCCTTCCAGTATACCGTAAATGGAGAAGTGTATCAGGTCGGAGAATTTTCCAGCGACGGACTGAATGCCTTGGAACCAAATCCTCAGGATCCGCAAGTGGTTTCCAGTACCGAAAACCTGGTGGTAAAACTGCTAAAAAGCTCCCTGACCACCGTAGAAGAACCCGTTTGGGATCTGATGATGAAAAACATCTATAGCCTTGGAACTTCTCAACTGGCGGCTGAAGATTTTCATTTGGATATTCTGTATCGAGATCCTGAACCTTACAATTACCTGGAGGGGGCAGAAGGGACTACTCTGCCGGAGGATTTGCAGGAAACTACCCTGCTTCGGATCTTTCAGTTGGATAAATTGAATAGTCTTGGGGACCCCGTTCCCGAGGGGGACGGTTTCTTTGATTTTGTTCCCGGAATCACCGTCGACCAGGAAAACGGACATATTATCTTTACCACTGTCGAGCCTTTTGGCCGGTATTTGTTCGAGAGACTAGACCCCAATCCCAATTCAGGACCGGAAGATTATGCCGATCCCACTTCCTATAATGCCAATCAGCAGAAGTATGTTTTCTCGGCTTTATATCAGACCAGTAAAACCCAGGCACAGCAACTACAGGCGGATAAAAATAAGTTTCAGTTAAGAGGGCGATACCGTTCCTCTGGAGGGGGAGGTATTGCGATAGGGGCTTTTAATATTCCCCAGGGTTCCGTCACTGTGACAGCAGGAGGACGAATGCTGCAGGAAGGCGTGGATTATGTGGTAAACTATCAGCTGGGGCGCGTGGAAATCCTGGATGAAGCCCTCTTAGCCTCTAATATACCGATTGAAATTTCCACGGAGAACAATGCTATGTTCGGACGACAGACCAAACGTTTTACAGGGATTCATGTGGAACATCAGTTTTCAGAAAACCTTTTGATCGGCGGGACTTATCTTAACCTAAATGAACGGCCGATGACTCAAAAATCGGCCTATAATTACGAAGCAGTCAATAATTCCATTTTCGGTTTCAATTTTAATTATTCCACCGAGGTCCCTTTCCTGACACGGTGGGCCAATAAGCTTCCCAATATCAGTACCGAGGTCCCCTCCAATTTTGCCCTGGGCGGGGAGGTGGCATTCTTAAGGCCGGGTACTCCAAAAGGGGATCAATTCGGAGGCCGGGCCACTACCTATCTGGATGATTTTGAAGCTTCTCAGACTTCCATTTCTATCAATGATCCTCAGGGCTGGGAACTCTCCAGTGTGCCCATAGGTTTTGGAGGGGAATTACCCAATGAGGACCTATCGGTGGGGTACCGACGGGCCAAACTCAACTGGTACAGTATTGATCCGGTATTCTATGGAAACAGAAGACCCAGTGGGATTACGGATGCCGATCTTTCCAGTTATGCCACCCGAAGAGTTTTTCTGGATGAGCTGTTCCCCAATATGGATGTGATGCAGGGACAATCTCAGGTGTTATACACCCTTGATCTGGTATATTATCCAAATGTCAGAGGGCCCTATAACTACAATCCACAAGCAGCAGGTAGTGATGAACTTCCTGATCCCGCCCGGAATTTCGGAGGAATATTCAGAGGGCTGGATGCGACCAATTTTGAACAAAGCAATGTGGAATACATTGAGTTCTGGCTGATGGATCCGTTTATTTACCAGGAAAATGCAGGGAATGAAGGGGGGAGCCTGCGATTTAATTTGGGAAGCATATCTGAAGATGTCCTCAAAGACGGCCGAAAGCAGTTCGAAAATGGTCTTCCTGAGGATGGAAGTGCCATCGGAACTATTGAGACTGCCTTTGGCCGGGTACCTGCAAATCAGTCACTGGTTTATGCCTTCAGTAGCCAGGGACAAGGAAGATTGAATCAGGATGTTGGCCTGGACGGCCTCTCTGATGCTCAGGAAGCTGTTAAATTTCCGGCCTTTGCCAATTTAGCGGACCCTTCAGCCGATAATTATGAATATTATCTCAACCGTTCGGGTGGTATCCTGGAACGCTACTATTACTACAACGGGCTTGAAGGAAATGCTCCCTCAGGACTCTCCGAAACGGACAGGGGCAATACCACCTTACCCTCGGTGGAGGATGTCAACCGCGATAACACCATGAACACGGTGGATAGTTATTACGAATATCAGGTAGAGCTGCGGCCAGGCATGAATGTCGATAATCACCGGCATATCACCGACGTAAAGGAATTTGTGACCACTCTGGAAAATGGAACGCAATTACCCGTTCGATGGGTACAATTTAAAGTACCTATTTTTCAACCGGATGCTTCAATAGGAGGAATCTCTGACTTCCGATCCATTCGGTTTATGCGGATGTATCTGACAGAATTTGAAGATCCCACCGTCCTGAGATTCGGTACGATGAATTTGGTTCGGGGAGATTACCGCAGGTACACCAATTCCCTGGAAACAGGCCGTCCGGATCCCGGTGCTGATCAAACTCTTTTTGAAGTTTACGGTGTCAATATCGAGGAAAATGAGAATCGGCAACCCATTCCTTATGTGTTGCCTCCCGGGGTTGAACGCGAGGAGCTCATGAATAACAACTCGCGTATCCGGCAGAACGAGCAATCGCTGGCTTTGCGGGTATGTGAACTTCAGCCCCAGGATGCCCGGGCCGTTTACAAAAACTTCAATGTGGATATGCGGCAGTACAAAAACCTGGAGCTTTTTCTACATGCTGAGGCGCTGACCGGACAACCGCAGTGGCGCGATGGAGAGATGATTGCCATCATTCGAATGGGCACGGATTTTACGGAGAATTTTTATCAGATAGAGGTGCCCCTTCGGTCTACCCGCTTCGGAGCGACCCATCCCAGTGAAATATGGCCGGATGAAAATAGGCTGAACCTCCCTTTGGAACTCTTGCAAAGGGTCAAGGCTGCCGTAATAGGGGATCCTGGCCGGAGGCTCACGGAGGTGCAATATTTTGACCAGGATCTAAATCCAATCCAGGGTAACGCTCCGCTCCAGACGGGTTCGCTTCGTATTGGTATAAAGGGAAGTCCCAGTTTCGGTAATGTGCGAACGCTTATGTTAGGCGTGAAAAACGGCAGTTCCCAGACCGGAGGAAGAGAAATATGTGGTGAGGTGTGGTTTAATGAACTGCGTCTTTCTGATCTGGAAAATCAGGGAGGATGGGCCGCTGTTATTAATCTCGATGCCAACATGGCGGATTTTGCCAGCGTATCAGCCTCCGGTCGTAGAAGTACCGTAGGCTTCGGAAGCCTCGAACAGGGACCCAACATGAGGAGTCAGGAAGATGTACAGCAATACGATGCCCTGACCAGCCTGAATCTGGGGCAGTTACTGCCACAGGACTGGGGCGTGAAAATACCGGTTACCTACAGCAGGGGAGAGGAACTGATCACCCCGAAGTTCGATCCTCAGCATTCAGATTTGGAGCTGGATCAGGTGCTGGAGGCTGCGGAGAGTCCCGCCAGGCGTGATCAGCTGCAGGAGCGGGCTGAACATTATACCAGGCGGCAGAGCATTAGTGTTATCGGCCTGCGAAAAGAAGGCACTGGGGAAGAAGAATCCCGCCCTTATGATATCGAAAACTTCAGCGTGTCAAGCAGCTACAATCAAGTGGACCACCGGGATTATGAAGTCGCGCGATCCCTGGAACAACAGGTGCGCCTTGGGGCCTTGTACCAATACGGATTCCGGCCGTTAAACATAGAGCCTTTGAAAGAAGTAGAATGGCTCAGCAGCGATTACCTTGCCCTGCTCAGAGATTTCAATATCAATCCCCTGCCTAGCAATATCACCGTGGGATCCGATATCATCCGGCAGTACAACCGTCAGAAATTGCGCCAGCATCAAAATCAGCCCGGGTTCATTAGTGGTATTCCCACGTTGTATCACAGAAACTTTCTTTTTGATTGGGAATATCGGATCAACTTCAATTTAACCCGTTCGTTGCGGTTGAATTTTGATTCGGCAACCAATCGCGTGGTGAGGAACTATCTGGATGAAGAGAATAACCCTGATGCTTCCACAGAAATCTGGGATGGATTTTTCAGTACTGGGGAACCCAATCAGCATTTTCAGTCGCTGCAACTCAATTACGACCTTCCCTTCTCTAAACTGCCATTTTTGGATTTCATCCGGGCGACCTATTCTTATACCGGAAACTTCCAATGGCAGCGGAGCTCCAGCATGTACCAACAACTGGAGGGTATTCCGGATTTGGGGCATACCATTCAAAATTCAAATAACCATCAGATCAATGCCAGTCTTAGTATGGACCAGTTATACCGTTATATAGGTCTTACCAAAAGGAGTCAGTCCAGGGTGGGTAGCAGTATTGAAGAGCGATCCAGAGGTGTGCCTACTCTGGACGGCCCCGGAACCAATGTTCCATCCAGAACGGCAGAGGACACCAAAGCCAGTGGTGCCGATAAAGTTTTTAATACGGCGGTCGGTATTTTGACCATGCTTGATCGGCTTCAGGTCAATTACCAGCAGAACTGGGGAACCATGCTGCCGGGGTACACCAATTCTATTGGTTTTATGGGGACCTGGAATCCTTCTGTGGCCTTTACCTTCGGTATCCAGGAGGACATCCGATATTTGGCGGCCAGAAAAGGATGGTTAACCCTGTATGAGCAATTCAACCAGCAGTATTCAGAAGTGGAAAATTCCCAGTTAAACGTACAGGCGAATCTCGATCTGCTGCCTGATCTGACGGTAGATTTGACTGCAAATCGCGTGTTTTCAGAAACTTTCAATGAGAATTACCGGGTCGAAAACGGATCTTATGTGCCGCTCACACCCATGACCTATGGTAACTTTAATATTTCCACTATCCTGATCAAGACGGCTTTTGAAAAAAGCGACAGGGAATCTTCAGCGGCCTTCGAAGATTTTAAAGCGAATCGACTAAGGGTAGCGCGGCGCCTGGCACAGCAAGAAGGACAGGATCCCAGTCTGGTCGATAGTGAGGGATACCCTCAGGGCTATGGGAAAAACAGTCAAAATGTTTTATTGCCTTCTTTTCTGGCTGCCTATACGGGTGCTGATCCGGAAGAGGTTTCTCTGGGGATTTTCAGAGATGTGCCGCTGCCGAACTGGCAGGTGAAATACACCGGTCTAATGAGGCTGGGCTGGTTCCAGGACCGCTTTCGCCGGTTTTCGATTAACCACGGTTATCAGGCGGGATATACCATTAACAGGTTCCAGACCAACCTCAATTATGATCCTCAAAGGCCGCGGGAGATGGATCCACGTGGTAATTATCAGCAGGAAATGTTGATCTCCAATATCAACCTTACCGAACAGTTCAGTCCCCTGGTGCGGATTGATATGGAAATGATCAATTCGGTCAAAGTGCTTGCCGAAATCCAGAAAGACCGTGCCCTCTCCCTTAGCTTTGCCAATAACCTGCTCACGGAAATGAAGGGCCAGGAGTTTATACTGGGGCTGGGCTACCGGGTGAGCGACCTGCGGATGACGACCAATATTGGGGGCAACAGGAGGATCCTAAGTAGTGATCTCAATCTGAAAGCGGATATTTCCTACCGTCACAATGAAACGATCATCCGGTATCTGGACCGGGAATTAAGTCAGGTTACAGCCGGACAGGATATCTGGAGCCTGAGCTTCACGGCGGATTATGCGCTGACAAAGAACCTTACGGCCCTTCTTTATTATGATCACAGTTTTTCAGAGTATGCAACCTCGACTGCCTTTCCGCAGACCAATATCCGGTCGGGAATCACCCTGAGGTACAATTTTGGAAATTAAATTGCACCTCATTTGATGAAATGGATTAAAACGATAACTTTGTCAATAACTAAATTTCAATTCGATGAATTTACCAGAGGAATTAAAGTACACCAAGGACCACGAGTGGGTGCGGGTGGAAGGTGATGTAGCCACCATCGGGATCACAGACTTCGCACAGAGCGAACTAGGTGATATTGTTTATGTTGAGGTAGAAACCGTAGATGAAACTCTTGATAAGGATGAGATTTTCGGAACGGTTGAGGCCGTGAAAACGGTTTCAGACCTATATCTTCCTCTTTCGGGAGAAATCATTGAGTTCAATGAAAGTTTGGAAGACGAACCTGAAAAAGTGAACTCAGATCCTTATGGAGAAGGTTGGATGATCAAACTCAGAATCAGTGACAATACCCAGGTGGATGATTTGTTAAGTGCAGCGCAGTACAAAGAAGTCATTGGCGGTTAAACTCCTGACGCTGATTCCAGCGGTTGTTTATACGGGAGTAATCACTTACCTTTCCCTCGTGAATTTGTCGGACACTGCGGTAAGTAGTTGGGGATTGAGCGATAAGGTGCTCCATGCGGGAGCATATTTCGGGATGGCCCTTGTTTGGTTATTATTTTATGTACTGAATTATCAGCCTAAAACTTTCTTAAGAAAGATATTGGTAGTTTGTTTGCTGGTAGCTTTCTTTGGTATTGTTATTGAGGTTTTACAGAATGAACTCACGACTTATCGGGAACTCGATGTGCTTGATATGTTAGCCAATACCGCAGGAGTGATCCTGGCCGGTGTTTTGGTAAAATTGAACTTAGGACGTTTAATGCGGTTAAAATCTGCTGTTGATTTATTTTTTAAGGAAAAATAGTTATTTTAGCCCACCTATAATTAAAATGGATTTATGAAACCCAAGAAAAACCCCAAGGCCGATTTATCCAGGAGGAGCACGCTGTTCTTTCAGATAGGGATGATCGTAGTGTTGTTTATTACTTGGAGGGCCATTGAGTGGAAAACTTACGACAAGGAGGCGATCGACACGGGAGTGGTTGATATGAGTGCCTTTGAGGAGGAAGATGTTCCAATCACTGAGCTAAACACCCCTCCACCACCACCACCTCCGCCACCACCACCAGAACCAGAGGTGATTGAAATCGTGGAAGACGAGGAAGAGGTGGAAGAGACCATTATTGAATCTACTGAAACCAGTCAGGAGGAAATCGTGGAAGTTCAGGAAGTGGAAGTCTTTGAAGAGGAAGAGGAAATTGCCGATGTGCCCTTTGCGGTCATTGAAGATGTGCCTATTTTCCCGGGCTGTGAGAACGAAACCACAAACGAAGCTCGTAAAAATTGTATGAGCCAGAAGGTGGAGCAATTTGTGAACAGGAGGTTTAATACCGATCTTGGAAGCGAATTGGGTCTTTCAGGAATCAACAGGATTTATGTGCAATTCCGTATCGAGAAGGATGGGAGCGTGAGTGTTCTTGGTGCTCGTGCGCCGCATCCAAGGCTGCAGCAGGAAGCCGAACGTGTAGTGAACCAGTTGCCTGATATGCAACCTGGTAGACAACGCGGGCAGCCTGTGGGGGTATTGTACTCGCTTCCAATTGTTTTCCGAGTGCAGGACTAAATTTTCTTCATATACCTGATAAAAAAAGGCTGTCTGTTGGGCAGCCTTTTTTTATCTAATTCCCTGATTTCGAAGCTTGTTTTTTAACAGGAATTTAAAAATTGCAGGTTCCTGGTCTTGCCGAAATTGAATTTAGCAGTATCTTTGCGGCATTACTTGAAATTCAACTTCTTTGGATAAAACACACGCACATATTTCCGGTGCCAGTCTTATATCAGATCTGAAAATACTTACAAAAATGGGCCTGTCCCTAAGTGTGGTTTTTTCTTCAGTGGCTGGTTATTTTTTAGGTGCCGGCAGCCTGGATCTGGTTACTATAATCATGCTGGCTATTGGCGGGTACTGTTTGGTGGGGGCCTCCAATGTCTACAATCAAATCATTGAAAAGGATTCTGATGCACTGATGGACCGGACTAAAGATCGGCCAATTCCGGCTGGAAGGATTTCTGTCGGCGTGGCCTTTGTCATCGGGAGTGTGTTGACCTTACTGGGTCTGGCCATACTCTACATGATTAATCCGAAAACAGCTATGTTCGGGGCCATCAGCGTCTTTATGTATGTCTGTCTCTACACCCCCCTTAAGAGTAAGACGCCTCTTTCTGTATTTGTCGGTGCCTTTCCTGGTGCCATCCCTTTTATGCTGGGGTGGGTAGCGGCAACAGGAGAATTCAGTGTGGAGGCCGGTACGCTGTTTATGATGCAGTTTTTCTGGCAATTTCCTCACTTTTGGGCCCTCGGCTGGTGGTTGTATGATGATTATAAAAAGGGAGGCTTTTTTATGCTTCCCACGGGAAAACGGGATCAGAAGACGGCTCTTCAGACCGTATTGTATACGATCTGGACCATTGTGGTGTCGCTGATTCCCGTATTTGGCTTTACAGGGGAACTGCGCCTGAGCATTGTCGGGGGGATTTTCGTCCTGGCCATTGGACTGGTAATGTTGTATTATGCCGTGAGGCTTTATAAACAGCGAGATGTAAAATCCGCTAAACAGTTGATGCTTGCCAGCGTATCCTACATAAGTTTATTGCAATTGATTTTGGTACTTGATAAATACATTCGTTTATGGATCTGACACAGGGGACTGACCAGCACCGGTTGAACCGGGCTAAAAAAATGATGTTGTGGTTTGGGATCGTGAGCATGGCTATGATGTTTGCGGGACTCACCAGTGCCTATGTCGTTAGTAAACAACGGCCCGACTGGCTGGATGAATTTGCTTTGCCCAATGCCTTTATCTGGAGTACGGTGGTGATTGTGGCAAGCAGCGTTTGTATTTTCTTTGCCAAGCGGAAGGTGAATGAAGGAGCCAATAAAGCCGCAGGACTGCTCCTTATAGCTACTTTAATTCTGGGATTGGTCTTTGCTGCTCTGCAGGTGATGAGCTTCTCGGAAATCATTTCTGCTGGTTACTACTTTACCGGGAGTGAGAGTTCTGTGACCACGTCTTTTATTTATATTATAGTTCTGGCTCACCTGGCCCACCTGGCGGGGGGAATCATCGTGCTGCTGGTCTTAATTTATAACCATTTTAAACAACGCTATGGTCCGGGGCAAACACTTGGATTAGAAATGGGTGCAACTTACTGGCACTTTGTAGATGCACTCTGGGTTTACCTGTTTTTGTTTTTATATTTCTTTAGATAGGAAAAAAACGTACTTTTGCCCAATACTAAATTTTTCTAATAGCGGTTTATGGAGACTACTCTTACCAGAACAGGAACCGAAGGGAAGACCTGGGGAGGCGGTAATGAGCCTTTGAAAGTAAGTTATGGGAAATTGATGATGTGGATATTCCTGTTGTCAGACTCCCTTACCTTTTCAGGATTCCTTGCGTCCTACGGATTTACGAGGTATTATCATTCACATACATGGCCAATAGCTGACGAGGTGTTTAATCACTTCCCGTTCTTGCATGGAGTGGACGCTCCGATGTATTACGTGGCTTTGATGACTTTCATTCTTATTTTCTCTTCCGTAACCATGGTTTTGGCCGTGGATGCTGGTAACCAGATGAACAAGAAGAAAGTCGCTACCTATATGTTTTTAACCATTGTAGGTGGGCTTGTTTTCCTTGGTTCACAGGCCTGGGAATGGAAAAATTTTATTACTGGAACCTATGGTGCGGTTGAAACCGAAGGAGGAAACATTCTTCAGTTTGTGAATTCCGATGGAGAACGCGTGGCTTTGGCTGATTTTGTGACCGCTACTCCCACTGACCGGGCACAACACACCCGGGCCAACGGAATTTGGTTTACCGATGAACCAGATCTTCCTTCTTTTGCAATAGAGGACGTAATTGCAAGTTTTAATGCGAATCCGGATTTACTGGTTAGAACGACCGAGAATATCGGAGTGCACGAAAAGCGGGTATTAAGCCGTAGTGCTTCCGTTGCAAAGCTGGAGGCCGAAGCAGTTGCAGTAGTTGAAGGAGCTAACCTAAAGCGCAACGAATACGGGCCTAAATTGTTCGGAGGATATTTCTTTTTTATTACCGGTTTCCACGGTTTTCACGTATCCATCGGTATTTTGCTGAACATTATTGTCTTCGCCAATGTGCTGATCGGTACTTACGAAAGAAGAGGATCCTATGAAATGGTTGAAAAAGTGGGGTTATACTGGCACTTTGTTGACCTTGTGTGGGTGTTTGTGTTCACCTTTTTCTACCTGGTTTAATCAAAAGAATTTAAAAAGCAATGGCAAATACAACAGCACATTCAGAACATTCTTCCACTAAAAGGATTTGGTCGGTCTTTATCATTCTGTCTGTAGTTACCCTGGTGGAGGTAATCCTGGGAATCATTAAGCCGCAGTTTCTGACTCATACCAATTTTATTTCCCTGTCTTTGATCAACTGGATATTTATTATCCTAACCATTTATAAGGCATACTATATTACCTGGGCATTTATGCACATGGAGGGAGAAACCAAAGGCCTGAGGCGGGCCATAGTCTGGACGGGGTGCTTCCTGATTCTCTATTTGGTATTTATTATCCTCACAGAGGGGGATTATACCCACGATACCATGATGAACTCCTTTGTGAAATGGGACTTTTAGTTTAATGAAATTCGAAAGGCGGTTTTTACACCGCCTTTTTTTATCTTTGCCCTGTAAATGAAGGGTTTTGAAAATGAAAAAGACGTTCGTACTGGTCGCCCTGTTCGGCCTGCCTATTGTAGCATACCTCTTCTTTGCTTCAGGTGTTCATGACTTTGCCAAACTCCCTTTGCTGAATCAGGAAAAGCTTGAACTGGAAGGGTTTCAGGATCTTGAAGGGGAACCGGTCAGCCTAGACGGACAAATCAGCATCCTGGGGTTTTATGGAACCAATCCTTCAGAATTTGATGGTCATGCCTATAACCTTTCAGGAAAGATTTACGATAATTTCTACAAATACCTGGATTTTCAGGTCGTCATCCTTGTTCCCGAAGGAACGCAGGATCAGGTAAAAGAGCTTGAGCGACAACTTCATCAAATTACCAATCCCCTTAAATGGAAATTTGCCTTTGGTCATCCTGAGGCCATTGAATCTTTCTTTCAGAGCATGGGAACGGAGCTCTCCCTGACTCCTGAGCTATCGACTCCCTATGTCTTCATTTTTGATAAAGACGGACGACTTCGGGGAAGGAAAGATGATGAGGATAAAGGGGTCATGTATGGTTATGATACCCGGTCGGTTGCAGAACTGGACGATAAGATGGACGATGATGTCAAAGTGCTTTTGGCCGAGTACCGAATGGCCCTAAAGAAGAACAACGAAAACAGCAATCCCTGACATGAAGAATTATTCATACATAGGAATCTCACTTATCATATTGGTTTTTGGAATCATTTTCGTGCCCAAAATTGTGGATCGTCTCTCGGATGGAGAGGTGGTTATTAAAGATCGACTCAACGTCAGGGGTGAAAACAAGCCATCGGTGGAGGATCTGATGTATATGGAAGTCAATGGAGAACCCAAGAAAGTTCCTCCATTTAAATTTATAAATCAGCAAGGCGACACCATCACCAATGCTGATTACAAGGGCAAAGTGTATGTGGTGGAATTTTTCTTTAGTACCTGTCCTTCCATTTGTCCCATTATGAATGATAATCTGGTTGAGGTGCAAAATGAATTTCGGGACAGGGATGATTTCGGGATTGCCTCTTTCAGTATAGATCCGCGACATGATACCCCGGAGGTATTAAAAGAATACGCTCAGACAAATGATATTGAGCATCCTAACTGGCACCTCCTTACGGGAGAGGCCAAGGACATTTACCAGCTCGCCAACACCGGCTTTAATATTTATGCCAATGAGAATGAAAATGCCCCCGGCGGGTTTGAGCACTCCGGCTTTTTTGCACTGGTCGATAAAGAGGGATACTTCCGCTCGCGGCAGGGACCCTTCGGGAACCCCATTATTTTTTATAGAGGTTCCGTTGAAAGAGGCAAAGTGGTCATGGATGGGGAAGAGGAGCCGCAAATTGATATTCTCATAGAGGATATCAAGAAATTACTTTAAAGATTAAAGAATGTCTAGAATAAAAACAGATAGAATTGCAGTACCTATTATCACGGTCCTTTCGATTTTGGTTCCCGGACTGGTACTGGTGTTGATGTTGATGCCGGAGCGATTTGATCTTGTAGATGCCCAGGTGGGTACCTTTCCTTTCTTCCATGCGGTTCTCAATGGGATTACCGCTTTATT
>JAJUIC010000181.1 GCA_029265595.1 Flavobacteriaceae bacterium | reverse complement strand
GGCATCTGTCGATCTACCTTTTTAACCAGTCCCTGTAGCACCTTGCCGGGTCCAACTTCAATAAATTCCGTGGCCCCATCCTGAATCATTTGCTGAACACTTTGGGTCCATTTAACGGGTGCTGTTAACTGCGAGATTAAATTGGCTTTAATTGCGTCGGCATCCATTACTGCAGTGGTGGTGACGTTCTGATAAATGGGACACTGTGGTTTATGGAACTCCGTGTTTTCAATCGCACTGGCGAGTTCCTCCCGTGCCGGCTCCATCAGTGGAGAATGAAAGGCACCTCCAACAGGCAGTATCATGGCACGTTTGGCTCCTCTGTCTTTGAGCGTTTCACAAGCTCTTTCAACAGCAGCCCGTTCTCCGGAGATTACCAGCTGTCCGGGGCAGTTATAATTTGCGGGCACCACGATCCCCTGGGTCTGCTCACACACTTCTTCCACTACTGCATCTTCCAGACCCAAAACAGCCGCCATGGTAGATTCCTGGATTTCACAGGCTTTTTGCATCGCCAGGGCTCTTTTGGCCACCAGTCTGAGGCCATCTTCAAATAACAAAGTGCCATTGGCAACCAGAGCGGAAAACTCTCCCAGAGAATGACCTGCTACCATATCAGCATTAAAAGCATCGCCCAGGGCTTGCCGTAGAATAACCGAATGTAAAAAAACTGCCGGTTGGGTTACTTTGGTTTGTTTGAGGGCCTCACTATCTCCTTCAAACATCGTAGTGGTAATGGAAAAGCCAAGAATATCATTGGCCTGCTCAAAGAGTTCACGAGCAATTTCGGACTGGTCATACAGATCCTGCCCCATACCCGTGAATTGGGCTCCCTGGCCGGGAAAAACATATGCCTTCATCATTTTGAATTTTATGGCGCAAAAGTATGAAAATTTTCACGGCCAGATTTGAGGGTTGCCAGGTGACAATCCCTTAGAGCTTGATGCTGCCCTGCTCCCCGATATCCTTTTGCTCGCCGGTAACAGCGGAAGAGGCCATTTTCAAAAGTGAAATGTATTTATTTGATTTCGGGCTCCAGTAGTGCGCATCGGTGGAAGTAAATTTGATGGCCGTCAAATCCGGATCGTCCGGACCGCTGAACCACGCATCGATCTTTGGATTGTATAGATCCTTTAAAGTCTCGGGGTCCTTTGTGATTTCTGCTGTACCATATACACTCAGGAACTTCATGGAGGAAGGATCGCTGTACAGCAGTTGCACCTGATCCTGGGTCTCTATATTTTCATTGTGTTCACTGGTGGCTTTACTGAGAAACCAGATGGTTCCATCATCCTGCACTTTCTTTGAAAACATCGGAACGACGGACAGCGGCTTTTTCCCTATAGCGGTGACCATCATGGCCACTTTAATTTCCTTGACCAGTTTTTTCAATTTTTGTTTTCCTTCTTCAGCACTCAAATTCTCTTTGCTCATTGCTACACGATTTTGGTTAAGTGACTAAATTTAAGTCAATTAAGGGGGTTTTAAGGGCAAAGGAATCCTAAAATATTCAAGGGGCCTGTTAAGGTCGGAATACCTCAAGAGAAATTTAGGTAAGAAAGCGCAAGGGAATTATTAAGCAAGTATCACGTGTACTGTCGGAGAATCCGGTTTACGGATCCCAGATATCCACTTCCAAAGAGATTCAGATGAACCAGTAAGTAGTAGAGCTGCCACAATGGAACACGTTTCTCAAAACCCGGAGCAAGTGGAAACTGCTCATGGTAGAAATTGAAGATCTCCGTGGAAAATCCGCCAAAGAGTTTCATCATGGCCAGGTCCATCTCCCTGGGGCCATAGCAGACCGCGGGGTCAATCAGGCAGGGCATCCCCTTCTCGCTTACCAGGAAGTTGCCGGCCCAGAGGTCCCCGTGAATCAAAGCCGGCGGCTCCTCAGGAATCTCCGAGGCGATGTTTTTAAGAATTTTGTCAAGCTCCCGGAAGGAGAAACCATATTGGGAGGCCAGCCGGAATTGCGGTTGCAGACGCTGACTGATGTAGAAATCTGCTGCACCGGCGGTCCATTCATTGTATTGGGGGAGACTGCCGATATAATTACGGGTGGAATAACCAAACTCCTTATGAGTATTTTTGTGCAGGTCCGCCAGGTTGGAGGCAAAAGTGAGATGAAAAGTATTTTTTTTGGGGCCCTCCTGGATGTACTGCATCAAAAGAAAAGAAGTGTCATCTAAGGTGCCGGTTCCATGTACCTCTGGAATCGCAAAAGTGCCAGTCTCTCGCAAAGCCTCCAGGCCCTGTTTCTCATATTCAAACATCCGGGGGAATTCTTCCGATTTATTGATCTTCAGGATCTGCTTTCCGGCGGATGTTTGAAGCAAAAACACCCCGTTGATACTCCCTCCATAGCGCCTCGAGAAGGATTTCACCTGAAGACCACACTGGCTTGCTATCTTCCTGATTATTTCATCCTTCTGTGGGCTGGTATTCATGCTCGTTCGTATGTAAGATAGGTAAAAGCGTAGGCATGTCGCTCATCCTTTTCATGATGCTCTGACCCGGTTAATTTCCACTGGTTCTTATCCAACTCCGGAAAGAAGGTATCGGCATCAAAAGTTCCATGGACCCTGGTCAGTTCGATTTTATCGGCGATATCCATGGCCTGTTTGTAAATTTCGCCCCCGCCAATAACAAAAGGTTGGGGGTCATCTTTGGCTTCCCTCAGGGCATCCTCAAGGGAATGAACGATGATGGCCCCGTCGGCCTGATAATCTTCTTGCCTGGTGATGATCACATGGGTCCGGTTGGGCAGTAGGCCTGGAAAGCTCTCAAAGGTCTTGCGTCCCATAATGATGTAATGACCGGTGGTCAATTTTTTAAAGCGTTTGAAATCATCCGGGAGATGCCATACCAGGTCGTTCTCCTTTCCCAGAGCGTTGTTTTCAGCTGCAGCCGCGATGAG
>JAJUIC010000025.1 GCA_029265595.1 Flavobacteriaceae bacterium | reverse complement strand
GCAGAAGCGAAGAAAAATAAAAGTGAGAATCGGAAATCCTATTTCGGTTGCCGAACAGGAATCCATTACCACTTTGGAAGCCTACACCGCATTTATACGGCGCAAGACCTATATGCTGGGAAATTCCTTTGAGCGGAAAAAACTGATCGAACGCCTTCCCAAAACCATAAAACGCAGTCGGCGACCCAAGGATGTAGTAGCCCGGGAGAAACTGGATGAAATGATTAGGGAAGTCGCCACCTGCAGGGTCATGGACAAGCGTCTATTGGAGAGTAAAAACTACGAGGTTTTCCTGGCTCGCAAAGAAGTGATTCCTCATATACTGCACGAGATCGGAAGATTGCGAGAAATAACCTTTCGCGAAATTGGGGAGGGAACCAATCAGGCCATCGACCTGGACAAATACGATGATTATTACTACCACATGTTTTTGTGGGATAATGACACCAACCAGGTAGTGGGTGCCTATCGTATGGGGATGGGAAATGAAATATACCAGACTCATGGGATTGAAGGCTTTTATCTGAGGGAGCTGTTTCGTTTTGAACCTGAATTACACCCAATGATGAGTCAGTCCATCGAAATGGGGCGGGCTTTCATTGTTAAGGAATATCAGCAGCGCCCAATGCCTTTATTTTTGCTCTGGAAGGGGATCGTCCACTGTACCCTCCGCTTCCCGGAGCATCAATATCTGATCGGGGGCGTGAGTATCAGTAACCAATTCACCAACTTCTCCAAATCCCTGATGATTGAGTTCATGAAGTCGCATTATTACGACCCCTATCTGGCACAGTACGTTCGTCCCAAGAAGGAATTTAAGGTGAAACTAAGCGATGCCGATAAGGACTTTGTATTTGATGCTACCCAGGCGGACCTTCAGAAGTTCGACCGGATTATTGATGAAATAGAGCCTAATAATCTTCGCTTACCGGTACTTATAAAAAAATACATCAAACAGAACGCAAAAGTGATGGCTTTTAATGTGGATCCACTTTTTAACGACGCCATTGATGGTTTGATGTATATTAAAATCAAAGACCTGCCCGAAAGCACGGTCAAACCGGTGATGGAAGAATTTCAACTGGAGCTCGAGAAAAAAGCTAAAAATCATGCCTGATCGTTTTTTGTCGGGCAGCGTTTAATACAACTATTAGGGTTGTGATTTCCAGGAGGGATGTGTAACTTCCTGTCAAAGCAAGAAGAATTATGGAAAAGATTTTGGTAGCCGGAGCAACCGGTATGACCGGGAAAAGGGTTGTAGAAATTCTCAATAGGAGTCAGAGTTTCAAACCAGTAGCACTCATTCGGAAAGAAGAACAGCAACAGCTGTTTGATGATATGGAGGTAGACTGGATTATGGGCGATCTGGAGGATGATGTTTCCCACACCGTTAAAGGAATTGACAAGGTCATTTTTGCCGCAGGTTCCGGAAGTCATACCGGACCGGAAAAAACCATTGCAGTGGACCAGGAAGGAGCGAAAAAGCTTGTAGACGCTGCTTCAAAAGCGAAAGTGAAAAAGTTCATTATGCTCAGTAGCATCAATGCTGACGAACCCTCTCAATATGGCAACCTGGAGCACTATATGAAAGCTAAAGCAGCTGCGGATGAGCATCTGCGCCAAAGCGGACTCATCTATTCCATCATCCGGCCCGGCATCCTCACTGATGACCTGGGAATGGGCAAGGTGAAGCTAGCCCCGAAACTTAATGAAATGGGAGAAATTCCGCGTGATGATGTCGCCTTTCTTCTGGTCATGGCACTGGCAGACCCTCTGGTACGCAACATGACCTTTGAAGCTATTGAGGGAAATGAGCCGATTAAATCCGCCATGATCGATCTGGGGATTTCATAAGCATGATGCAGGGAAATGTTGAACAATTAACTTCCCTGCCCCTCTTTCGGGCTAAACCGGGCGATAATTTTATCGGCGATGGTTGTGGCCAGCTTCAGGTGAGACTCCAGGGTCCAGCCTGCAACATGCGGACTTAAAATTACATTGGGCATTAACAGCAATTGCTGCAAGGCTGGAGGGATTCCTCCGGGTTCATTGAAAAGGGACTCAAAAGAGGATTTTTCGTATTCCAGGACATCCAATCCCGCCCCCAGGATTTTCCCCTCTTCCAGGGCCTGAACCAGGTCCGCAGTTACCACACTTTTTCCCCTGGCGGTGTTAATGAGCCAAAAGGGTTTGGCAAACGCCCGGATAAATGACCGGTCCACCATTCGGTTTGTCAGCGGAGTCCAGGGGGTGTGAAGGCTCAGCACGTCTGTTTCCTGTTGCAACTCCTCCAGGCTCACCTGTCGGGCAAATTGGTCCCCCACCCCAGGCTTAATATCGTAACACAATACACGGGTATCAAATCCCTGCAGTTTCCTGGCAAAGGCCTTTCCCATATTTCCATAGCCAATAATGCCAACTGTTTTTCCGTCCAGCTCCACGCCGCGATTGGCTTCCCGATGCCAGAACCCCTCCCGTACGTGCCGATCGGCCTGATTAAGCTTGTTAAATAGAGACAATAACATGCCCAGCGCATGCTCCCCCACCGCATTGCGATTTCCTTCAGGAGCAGAAATCAATTCCACACCCAGCTCTCTGGCTGCTTCAACATCTATACTCTCCACTCCCGCGCCTACTCTTGCCACGAAACGCAGTCTGGAGAAACTGGAAAGAAAAGCTCTGTCCATATCGATCCTGCTGCGGATCACAATGCCATCATACAAATGCTGTTTTTCCAGAATTTCTTCCCGGGTCAGGGCGTATCCCTCCACGTTGGTAAATCCGGCTCGCTCCAGCTGCTCAATAAGTGCAGGATGATTGCTGTCAATATGAAGAATGGTCATGAATCTTAAATCTTTATTTGAGAATAGGATACCGTTGCCTGCAACAGATTCAGAATCCTAAGATCATCTTGGCAATGGTAAAATATATCAAAATCCCGAAAATATCATTACTCGTGGTGATGAAAGGACCCGTGGCCAACGCGGGATTGATACCAAGACGATCCAATATAATAGGCACAAAGGTGCCGATCAGTGAGGCGTTGATAATCACAGAAATCAGCGAAATGGCAATGGTAATTCCAAAGAGAAAATCCATCCCCAGGAAGAACACCCCGCCTACCACCAGTAGAATCGCCAGCACCAAACCATTGAGAAGGCTCAGAAGTATTTCTTTTATCAGGCGGTTGAACAGAGACCCTCGAAGGGATTTATTTGCCAAACCCTGAAGGATGATAGCCGAAGACTGTACCCCCACATTTCCTGCCATTGCTGCCATCAGGGGAACGAAGAAAAACAACACCGCATGTTCCTGCAAGGCATCATCAAAAGTCCCCAGCAGGTTCACACTGATGAGCCCTCCAAACAAGGCCAATATCAGCCAGGGAAGACGGGCCCTGGAGTGATTCAAAATGGAATCATCCGCCTCTACGTCTTCCGAAATACCCGCCGCCATCTGGTAGTCTTTCTCGGCTACCTCGCGGATCAAATCCACGATATCATCGATGGTAATCCTTCCTACCAGCCGGCCCATTTCATCCACGACCGGAATGGCTTCCAGATCGTACTTCTGCATGACACGGGCAACCTCTTCTCCTTCTGTATGAACATTTACATAATCCACCTTGGGAATATACACATCACTGATATTGGCATCACTCGGTGCGGTAAGCAGATCTTTTAATGAGAGCCTTCCTTTAAGACGTCCTTTATCATCCACTACATAGATGGAATGCACTCTTGTCACCTCTTCTGCCTGCGCACGCATTTCACTCATACAGCCCGTGACACTCCAGTTTTCATTGACTTTCACCAATTCCTTGGCCATCAATCCCCCTGCAGAATCCTCATCATATCGCAGCAGCTCCACAATATGTTCGGCATGCTCCTCGTCCACCATTTCATCAATGACCTCCTGCTTGCGCTCCTCAGAAAGTTCGGCGATGATATCAGCGGCATCATCCGTGTCCATGTTCTCGAGTTCCTCCGCAATCTCTCTGGCCGAAAGATTGTTAAGAATGCGTTCCCGAACATCTTCTTCCAGCTCCATCAGGGCTTCAGAAGTCTTTTCGGTATCGAGAATTTTTATAATATGAGTGGCTTCATCCAGTTCGAGCTCATTGATAATCTCGGCAATATCCGCATGGTGCACTTCCTCCAGATACAATAGCAACTCCTCATCCCGACCCTCCCGGATCAGGTTCTGGATGTTTTCTATTAATTCTTCACTTATTTGAAACTGCATGCGGTGCTATTTTTTGAGTCAATGAAATAAACTCTGCAGTGCTGAGTTGTTCAGGCCGGCGGCCAAAGATAGCTTCTTCTTTTAGATGGTCGGGCAGTTCAAAGCGCTTCAAACTGTTCCAGATGGTCTTGCGTCGTTGTTGAAAAGCAGCTTTTACTACTTTAAAAAACAGCCCTTCGTCGCAGGGTAGTTTATAATCCTTTTTCCTGGTCAGTCTGAGCACCCCGGAGTCCACTTTGGGCGGAGGAATAAATACCGAAGGAGGCACCGTGAACAAATATTCCGCCTGATAAAATGCCTGCACCAGAACCGAAAGAATTCCATAAGTTTTACTGCCTTTTTGTTCGCAAATCCGCTGTGCGACTTCCTTTTGAAACATCCCGGCAAACTCAGGAACATGGTCCCGCAGATCCAACATTTTAAACACGATCTGGGAGGAGATGTTATAAGGGAAATTGCCGATGATCCCAAATTGCGCACCCTTAAAAAGTGAAAGCACATCAAAGGACAAAAAATCCTCCTGGTGAACCCGACCTTTCAAATCGGGATAATGATGCTGCAGGTAGTGCACGCTTTCCGGGTCTATTTCTATCACGTGAACCTCTACATCTCTTTGCAGAAGATATTTGGTTAGGACCCCCATGCCGGGCCCTATCTCGAGCAGGTAATTATATCCCTCACCGTCCAGGGTGTGAGCAATTTTTTTTGAAACATTCTCGTCTTTTAAAAAATGCTGTCCTAAATGTTTCTTTGCCCTGACGCGGTCCAGCGAATTCGCTGGAGCAGCAGCAGACTTGTTTTTTCCGGGATACTTGTTTTTATGCTCCACCATCACATGTGTTGATCTTTACCTTAGCTATCCTAATTACACCTCGTAAATCTTAATCGTATTCCCCTACCACTTCCAGCTCCGTACTAAATGCAGCATAGTGCCCCTGGAACTTCAAACCTTCATCTCTCAGGCGCCGGGCATCTTCTTTATAATATCGATTCAGGAGCTCCCTGCTCTCTGTGGTGAACTGAATCGAGTAGGTAATACCCCCCAGCTCCTCTTCAATCATCACCCGGGTCATTAGGGCTTTCCTGAACTTTTTAGTTTCGAGTGTGGCAGGAATATATTCCTCTTTCATCCATTTTAACCACTGATCGTGGATCTCCTCTTCTACATTTACTGTTACGTTGTATATATACATGCTAATTCGAACTTAGATTATAAAACCGGATTTCAGGTACCGCAGGAAACTTGGGCGTTGGTGGTCTTTTTTTCGACCCGGAACAAATTAAAGACTATAAAAGGAATTACATTTAATTTTTTGCTAAAACTATGACTTCTATTGGCGTTCCCGCGATCCGTAAGCCAAGTGATCTGCGCAAGAAGTCATTCGCTGTAGAAGTCATTTCCTTTGGTGGCTCATCCCAGATTCCTGCAGACCTGACACCGATATTTAAAAGGCCTCACTTCATGAGCGTGTGAGGCCTTTTTAATTAATTGATCAGATCAAACCCAGTGTAGGGAACGAGCACCTCAGGAATGCGGATTCCCTCGGGCGTTTGATAATTCTCCAGAATTCCAGCCAGAACCCGCGGCAGGGCCAATGCGCTTCCATTAAGAGTATGTGCGAGCTCCTTCTTCCCGTCCTTCCTTCTGATCCGGAGCTTCAACCGATTGGCCTGGTAGGCTTCAATATTGGAACAGGAGCTGATTTCCAACCAGCGATCCTGCGCGGTAGAATATACTTCAAAATCATAAGTCATAGAGGAGGTAAACCCAAGATCTCCCCCGCACAGGCGTAAGATACGGTATGGCAATCCAAGTTCCCTGAGTAGCTCCTTGACATGTTCCACCATGTCATCCAGGGCCGCATAAGAATCCTCGGGCTTCTCAATTCGCACCAGTTCTACCTTATCGAATTGATGCAGGCGGTTCAATCCCCGCACATCTGCGCCATAAGAACCTGCTTCTCTGCGGAAGCACGGCGTATAGCCCGTACACTTTATGGGAAAGTCTTTCTCCTCCAGTAGGCTATCCCGAAACATATTGGTTATGGGAACTTCTGAAGTGGGAATTAAATACAGGTCGTCTTGCTGTACGTGGTACATCTGACCTTCCTTATCGGGAAGTTGCCCTGTCCCGATTCCCGAAGCTTCATTCACCATAAGAGGCATCTGAAACTCGGTATACCCGGCCTGGGTACTTTTATCCAGGAAATAAGTAATTAAGGCCCTTTGCAGGCGTGCGCCTTTACCTTTGTACACCGGAAATCCAGCGCCCGTGATTTTATTACCCAGTTCAAAATCAATGATATCATATTTCTTGGCCAGCTCCCAGTGAGGCAATGCGCCTTCATGTAATTGAGGAATCTCGCCCTCGGAGAACACCTCCTGATTGTCCGCCTCTGAAGCCCCAGCAGGTACCAGCTCATTGGGAATATTGGGAAGATTATACAGTTGTTGCTGCAAATCTGCGCTGACCTGATTGAGTTTCCCGGAAAGCTCCTTGGAACGCACTTTTAGTCCTGCAGATTTCTCCTTCAACAAATCGGCTTTCATATGTTCCCCGCTTTTGAACATTAAGGGAATCTCCCGAGACAGCTTGTTGGATTCAGCCAGTATTTCATCCAGGGTCGCCTGGGTCGAACGCCGTTCTTCATCGAGACGTAAAACCTCTGAAAATAATTCAGTGGCATCGAAGTTCCTCTTTTCCAAGGCTTTCAAATAAGCTTCCTTGTTTTCCCTGATCTTGGCTACCTGTAACATAAAATTTGCTTTTTATAAAGTTTATCAGCCTGTTATGGCTCATCAGCAAAAATAGCAAAAGCCCGAGAAAGAACTAGTCGAGCTGTGATGGTAAAATCCAGGGATGATGTGAAAAATGATGCCATTTTTCCTTAGCAAGATCGACTGTAGGATCAATAAAAGGTTTATAGGGGCGTCCATTGATACTGATCCTTCCGTCAACATATACCGCAACATCTCTCCCCTCCTTTGCAAACTCCTTTTTCAGGTGCTGGGAAAACTGCCAAATAATGTCAGGTTTTGAGGAAGCCGAACGGGCCTGTTTCTCGGTAAGGTAATCTTCCTTATCGATCCGAATCCGCTCTCCCGTATCTTTATCTACCACCGTGTACACCGCCACACCAGATCGGGTTCGTAACATCATCCGCCAACTCATGCGATGCCCTTCCTCGGTCCACAACACATTGTCGGTGAAAAACCAGTGGCGCACCGGGAGCGCTAATTGAACTACAAACCATCCGATGAGAAAGGTCCTGATCCATCCGCCATGGGATGGTATTACCAGCTCGTTCTTGTCGTAATGCGGCTTTGACTTAAGGAATAGACGATTGATTTGCCGGGAAGGAAAGAAGAACAATAAAAAAGCCAGTGCCAGGTATGGAAATATCCCGATTTGAAATACCACGCTGTTAAACAGGTGGAAAAATACCGCCGCCACCAAACCAATCATCCGAGTGCGCCTGATTAGTAACAGCGGAATAATGAGGAAATCAAACAGAATACCAAACCACGCGATGACATGATGAGCCCACTTTTGCTGCAACAATTCACCTATGAGCCAGTAATCCGCCTTCGACCTCATCAGTAGTTCCGGCACACTTGCATCCAACCAATCAGGATAGAGCTTGGCCAGCGCCCCGAAAAAATAGACCACCCAAATTTGACCCACCAGCAGCATCCAACACCACCGGGGCATGTGGTACTGTTTTAGACCGGGATCCCTTTTCACATCTAAAGAAGCAAAGCGGTGTGCTGGAAGCAGTACCATCAGGTAACACAGGAGCATCAACAGATAGTAGTGGTTGTTGTAGGAGGATTTTTGCATGAGATACACCCCGGTCCACAACAGCGCATAAAGAAGCATGCTCCATCGGTATCGGAATCCGACCATCACCAGTACCCCGAGAACTCCCATAACAGCATAGTACCAGATCATGCCGCTGCCTGGAAGGGGTTGAAGAAAGTCAAAACCGATGAAATTAAAAGTAAATGCAGGCTCAATCAGATTTTTGTCTACCCACCCGGTGAATATCGCACCGAATGCCTCTAATGCAATGAGAGCACCAAAGAGAATCCGAAACACAATAAGGGCGGAATTGTCCACCCGGGTGAATAAGCATTTATTGAGCATAATGTTTCTGAATGTACTTCAGTGCAAATTCTTTATCTCTATCCATTGCCTGTTTGAGGGCCTCAAGATTTCCAAAATCCTTCTGGTCCCGAATTCGGCTCAGCATCTGAATACTTATAAACCGGCCATAGAGGTCGGCGTCGAAATCCAAAAAATGTGTTTCAATAGCCAGCTGACTACCCCCTATGGTAGGGCGCACGCCAATGCTCATCAGCCCGAAAACCACGGATTGATCCAAAAGTTCTGAGCGTACAATATATACGCCTTCCCTGGGAATGAGCCGGTACGTTTCGGGAATGAGTAAATTGGCCGTGGGATACCCAAGATCCCGACCCAGCCCCAGTCCCCGGATTACCCAGCCACTAAGGCTAAAGGGATATTGCAAAAAACGATTGGCTTTCTCCACCTCACCCTCCATCAAGGCGCGACGGATTTTAGTGGAACTTACCGCCACCTCATCGATTTCCTGTTTGGAAATCTCCTCAACTTCTACTCCATATTCCTTTCCCAGCTGCCTGAGGTCCTCGATATCAGCCGAACGATTGCGTCCAAACCGATGATCGTAGCCTATGATGATTTTCCTGGCTCGTAATTGCTTCACCAGGATATCCCGCACATACTCCTGGGCATCCAATTGAGAAAACTCTTTGGTGAAGGGATGGACAACCAAGTGATCGATTCCGGTTTTAGAGAGAATAGCAACTCGCTCCTCAATGGTATTGATCAGTTTAATACCACTATCCTGCTGCAGGACCATTCTGGGATGTGGAAAAAAGGTAAGTATAACCGATTCCAGTCCACTTTCCTGCCCCGCCTTTACAACTCTCTTTATGATTTTCTGGTGCCCGGTATGAACACCATCGAATGTTCCTATCGTAACTACCGTCGCTTTCTCCGATTGGAACTGCTCTACTCCTTTATGTTCTTTCAAGGCGCTATCTATTTTCCGTTAAAGGCACTCATGGTATGATCCAGACCTGCAGTACCAAAAGATCTAATGAGTTCTGTCGACTTTTTCAAACGCTCCTTCAAGCCTTCTTCTTCCTCTGAATCCCATTCTCCCAGAACATAGTCAATTTGCCTTCCGCGGGAGAACTCGTCACTGATTCCGAATCTAAACCTATTGTATTTGGTGGTTCCCAATTGAGCCTGAATATCTTTGAGCCCATTGTGTCCTCCGTCGCTTCCTTTTCCTTTCAGCCGAAGAGTACCAAAGGGCAAGTTCAAATCATCTGTGACAACCAACAGATTTTCCAGAAGGATTTTTTCTTTTTGAAGCCAGTAATTCACTGCCTTTCCACTGAGGTTCATGAAGGTGGAGGGTTTCAAAAGAATAAAGGTTCTTCCTTTAAACCTGAACCTGGCCACCTCTCCCAATTTCTCTGTTTCAAAGTCCACGTCTTCTTCCGTGGCAAGTTGATCGAGAATCCGGAAACCGATATTGTGACGCGTATTATAATATTTTGGGCCAGGATTACCCAGGCCCACTATGAGGAACTTCTTCATTGGAGCAACTTCTTCTTTAGGTTTATCTCCGAGTATTCTACCGAAGAATGGAAGCATCTGATACAAGTTTGCGTAAAAATAAAAAAAGCATCCCAATAAGGGACGCTTCTTTTATTTTAAAACCGACGGCGGGTTATTCCTTCACTTCAGTAGCCGGAACTTCTTCACCTTCTTCATCCTCGTCAAGGTCTTCTACTACGTTTCTAGAAGTTCTGACCTGGCATACTACGGTGTTGTCAGGATGCATGATTTTATAATCATCACTAGCCAGCTCGGTTACATATAATTTGCTACCGATCTTCAGTTTCGTAATGTCAGCCTCGATTACATCCGGCAGGTTCTGAGGCAATCCTTTTACTCTCAGACGTCGCAGGTTAAATCGCAATACACCTCCGTTTTTCACACCACGGGACACCCCTACGGTTTGTACCGGGATTTCCATTGTGATTTCCTTGTCTTCATAGATCTGATAGAAATCGATGTGAAGAATGGAATCCGTAACCGGATGGAATTGGATATCCTGAAGAACAGCGTTGTACTTCTCCCCATTGCCTAGTTCAAGAACCACAGTGTGTACATCTGAGGTATACACCAGGTTTTTGAAGGCAATCTCTTCTGCTGCAAAATGTACTGGCTGATCTCCTCCGTATAATACGCAAGGAACCTGTCCAGCATTACGTAGGGCCTTTGTTGCTTTCTTGCCCACGCTTTCTCTTTTAGATCCTTTGATCGTAATTGATTTCATTGTGTGAATATATAATTAATAAAAAACTTACATTAAAAACTTAGAACTGATGGAGCGATTGGTGTGCACCCTGGTCATCACCTCTGCAAATAGATCTGCACAAGAAAGAACCTTAATCTTCTTGCTCTCCTTTTTCAAAGGGATGGTGTCTGTAACAATCAATTCTAAAAGCTTCGATCGCTCTACCTTCTCATAAGCATCACCCGATAAGACGGGGTGCGTACAGATTGCTCTTACGCTCAGCGCCCCACGTTCTATCATCAAATCAGCAGCAGTGGTAAGCGTTCCGGCCGTATCGACCATATCATCGACCAACACCACATTGCGCCCCTTCACATCTCCAATGAGTTCCATATGGGAAATCACATTGGCCTGAACCCGCTGCTTATAACAAATCACGACTTCGCTGTTCAGCGCCTTTGAATAGGCATAAGCCCTTTTGGATCCACCCATATCCGGAGAAGCAATGGTCAGATTCTCGGTACCCAGCTCCTGCAAATGCGGCAGGAAAATGGTAGAAGCAAATAAATGGTCAACCGGTTTTTCGAAAAACCCCTGAATTTGGTCTGCATGCAAATCCATGGTAATAATTCTGGTAGCACCTGCAGTTTCCAACATCTTTGCAACAAGTTTCGCTGCTATGGGAACCCTGGGCTTGTCCTTCCGGTCCTGTCTAGCCCACCCGTAATACGGTATAACAGCCGTAATGTGTCTTGCTGATGCCCTTTTGGCTGCATCGAGCATTAACAACATTTCCATCAGATGGTCCGAGTTGGGGAAAGTAGAACCAATAATAAAAACACGGTCTCCACGCACGGATTCTTCAAAGGATGGTTGAAATTCCCCGTCACTGTATGTTGAGGTAATCACATTACCCAACTTTGCTCCGTAGGATTCTGCAATTTTTTTAGCCAGAGCAGTACTCTGGGAACACGCAAAGAATTTAGCTTCTGGCGTCACCTGGGACATAATTCATTTATTGATTTGATAGCCAAGGGCTTTCTTATTTTTGAGGTGCAAAATTAGGAATAATTTTGATGAATGAGAGGATTTCTTCAGGCAATTATTCCTGATCAGAAACAATATAATCTTGAGTTACGACCACATCCAGGCACGGACCCTAAAATAAGACCCTCAGGAGAGCCCGGAATAGAAGAGCCAATCAAAAAACTAACAGGCAGATACACGGTAAAATCCATGCTTCCCATGGTGTAGGAATACGTCAGCAGCTCTTAAGAATATCTTTTTTGGAGCCAATTCTGGACAAGCCTTCCACAAACATAAAAAATAAGCAAAGGCCCTCACGGCGCCACATAAGTGAGAGATCCCTGAGACAAATAAAATTTTATTGCGGAAATTTCCCTTTGCTCCAAAGCTAATGAATGCACTTCCCAGTAAGCCCAATATTCCAGCCACGATGTAAAGCCCAATTTTCCATTTCGCCTGGTTATCAATAATTTGAATATAAAGTTAGAAAAAAAATACAGCCTATTACACCCAATCTTTGAGCAATGGAGCTTTTCATAAGACAGATAATGAAAACAGTTGTTTGAGTTGGGATCTGGGCAAAAAAAAAGCGGAGTCGAAACCCAGCTTTTCTTTTAGTACCTTGGGTGGGAATCGAACCCACACGACCGAAGTCACTGGATTTTGAATCCAGCGCGTCTACCAATTCCGCCACCAAGGCTAGTGGAGGGCAAAAGTATAAAATAAATCGTTTATGTCTTAAAGCAGAGAGCGATTTTTTCTGTTTATCTTACAAAATTATCCCGCATCTATCTGACAAACAAGCAGTTAATTTTACTTTTGCCTTTTTTATCCCAGTTTTTTGATTACTTTTATGGCAAAACACGCCCCAGAAAGGATGAAAAGGTACTTTATTTTTGGAGTCCTGACGATTCTAATCATCACCTTGAACTTCGCTTTTGCCATTGTATTGGTAGCGGACGAGGCAAGCATCAATTATAATGTTCTTCTGTTGATGTGGGCGGGTGTGATTTTAACGGCATTTGCACTGGTTTATCTGCTTAAAAGAAAACCTTTACGTCCAGCCACCAAACCCACAAACCTGTTTAAATCCCACAGAAAATCTTCTAGCCGAAGTACTGGAGACCGGAAGTTGGAAATATACCCCCAGAAGGCAATTAAGAAGTTCAAAATTTACCTGCCTCAGGATTTAACGCCTAAAATTCAACCCGGTTTCTTTTCTGGATACATCAAAAACGAAGAGTATGCACAGGACTTGGTTCAGGGTGTATACGACGGAAATGGCCAGCTTCTAGGATTTCTCAACAAAAAGAAGAAAAAAAGATTATCCTATAACCTCTCGCAGCTTTATAAAGACCCTGTCATCTGCTGGGGGAATATAAACTGGGATAAAACCAAAAAAACATTTAAAGTCAAAGCCTTTGTACCTGTCCTGTTCAATCAGGGAGAAATGAACTGGCTACGAAACCTGTTGCGGCTTCAATCCGACCTGATACACCTGGAGTCCAATCCCCCCTTATCCGACCGCTTTCTTTATCTTGAAAAAGCGGAAAAAATGCTTTATTTACAACAATCTCAAAAACCTGTACCTTCTCTTCGCTACCAACCACGGCAGGCAGTCATCGAACCGTTCCTTAGAAGAATTTTGATAAAGAACGACCCGGTAGAAATCCTCCGATTAAAAAAATTCACGTACCTTCTTAAGGAACTCACCCCGGCATTTAGACAGGAAATAGTCACTGCCATAGGAAAGGCGGGAAACAAAATGGTTTCTTGAATATCAGGCTGTACGCACGAACGGGCGCACTTGGAATTTTCAATTTTAATTGTACATTCGTCTCCTTTATAATTTGCCCCATATTATGTCCCAATTCTGGAACTTCTTCAACCTCGGTCTAAACCAGATACTGAGCTGGCAGACCACGGAACACATTCTCTTTCTAATTGTCGTTATGGCTGTCTTCAACTTCAGTGACTGGGTGAGACTCTTATGGCTCGTGACGCTTTTCACTGTTGGTCATCTGGTGGCCATTGGTCTTTCCATGTATGATGTCATCATGGTACAGGGAGGATTGATCTACTTTTTGATTCCGCTGATAGTTTTTGTAGCCGCTCTTTTTTCACTTTTCACGGCCGGCAAAAACCCGCGCAATGGCAAGATCCAGGTCTTCTACTTTATAAGCCTGTTTCTAGGAATTATCTACGGACTTGGATTTGCTTCCCGATTTGAAGCACACACCACTAGCAGCTCCGGAAAATTCATTCCTTTACTGGAATATGGTTTAGGCGTGGAAGCCGGTCAGATCATTGTGGTGTTGATAGTTTTGATTCTCACGTTCATCATCCAAACCATTTTCCGGTTCTCCAAGAGAGACTGGGCCCTGGTAATATCCTCCATCGTGATAGGATTTACGATCCCCCTACTGCTGGAAAATAAATTTTGGTAACTTTAACGGATCGAAATTGATTGGGATTTCACCAAACATTATTTTAGTAACCGTTGTTATTTAACACATTTGTGTTTATTTGAACATGCCGAACTCAAAACAGCTGAAGTACGACAAAGCGTATTTGCGTATTGCCCGGGAATGGGGTCAATTATCCCACTGTAAAAGAAAGAAAGTTGGTGCACTTATTGTGAAAGACAGGATGATTATTTCCGACGGATATAATGGAACACCAACAGGATTTGAAAATTATTGTGAGGACGAGCAAGGGTATACAAAATGGTATGTTCTTCATGCCGAAGCTAATGCAATATTAAAAGTTGCCGCCTCTACTCAATCCTGTCAGGACGCTACTTTATATATCACCATGTCTCCCTGTAAAGAATGCAGTAAACTGATTCATCAGGCCGGAATAAAGAGACTGGTTTATAATGTAGCCTATAAAGACCCCTCGGGTCTGGAGTTCCTGGAAAGAGCGGGAGTGGAATTAGAACAAATAGCATCCCTTGACAGTTGAAAGGAAATAGAAACATATTTTTACCCTTATTTTTAGGAATAGCCTGCGCCATAGGAATAATCATTGGCGCCAACCTTGATTTTTCTTCCTACGCTCCTCCTGTGGATAAAAAGAAGCAAAAGCTGGCACGGCTTATCGATTATATCGAGTATGAATATGTAGATGACGTGAATACGGACAGTATTGTGGAGCTTACCGTCAATGGCATCCTCAATAGTCTGGATCCGCATTCCGTTTATATTTCACAGGATGAATTCTCAGGTGTAAAAGAAAGCATGCAGGGCGATTTCGTTGGGATTGGCGTAAGTTTCTTTAACATCAATGACACCATTGCAGTTATTCAGGCCCTCGAAGGCAGTCCGGGTGCGCAAGTGGGAATTAAAGGGGGCGACCGAATTCTCTATGCCGACGGCAAGCCATTATTCCAGCGTCAGGTGAGCAATGATTCCCTGGCTAGCCATCTTAAAGGGGCCGAAAACACAGAAGTGTCTCTGAAAGTTTACCGGAAGGGAGAACCCGAATTACTGGACTTTAAAGTACGCCGTGGCAGAGTTCCACTCAAAAGTGTGGATGCCGCTTATATGTTGAACCCGGAAATGGGCTATATCAAGATCAACCGTTTTGCAGAATCCACCTACGATGAGTTTAATACGGCCTTACAAGGCCTGATGGGGGAAGGAGCCAGCAAATTGGTCCTGGACCTTCGAAATAATCCCGGCGGTTACTTATCAGAGGCTACCCGGGTGGTAGATGAGTTTCTGCCGGCCAATAAATTGATTCTGATTACTAAAAATAAAAATGGAGTGGAGGAAAAGACCTATTCCACATCCAAAGGCAGTTTCGAAACGGGCGAAGTTTTCGTATTAATTAATGAAAATTCCGCTTCGGCCAGTGAAATTATCGCCGGTGCCCTTCAGGATAACGACAAAGGCACCATTGTAGGGCGAAGGTCTTACGGAAAGGGTCTGGTCCAGAGAGAAATGAGTTTAGGTGATGGCAGTGCCGTACGGCTGACTATTGCACGCTACTACACCCCTACCGGAAGATCCATTCAGAAACCTTACACCAACGGAACGGACGCTTATTTTCATGACTATCTCGATCGGTACGCTAACGGAGAACTCCTCAGTCAAGACAGTATCCGGATTGATGACAGCTTGAAGTACGTGACTCCAGGCGGAAAGATCGTATACGGGGGAGGCGGGATTATTCCCGATGTTTTCATTCCCAAGAACACGGATTCTCAGAAAGAAACTCTCGATTTCATGCTGCGAAGCGGCTTTATGGATCGCTTTGTTTTTGAACTTCTCGAGCAGGATCGACGCTATTACAGCAGCTTGAGTGAAGAAGAATTCAAGAACCAGGAATTAATCGATGAGGCCATCATCAAGGACTTTCAGGATTACACCAATAACACCGCAGGTATCTTTCCACATCACGGTTTCAAAATGACCTTTTCCCACTATCATCCCCTACTGAAGAGATACCTCAAGGCCGTAATGGCCCAACAGCTTTTCGGAACGAATGTTTTTGAACAAATTGTCAATCAGGAAGATCCCATGCTGGAAAAAGTACTGGATCTGGCCTCAGAATAAGAAATTTCGTTTCTTATTCTTCAGGGTTTTTGCTTATTAACTTTCTTCTCAATACTCCTGGACATCAACAGGATGATCATTAAAAGCACCACGATACTGGAGCACAATACCCCAATCAGAGCGGTCGCACTGTCTCCGGCCAGCAAATTACCGAAGTCCAGGAAGGTAAAGTTGTAAATGATCAGGGCGGTAGCAATGGCTATCAGGATATAAATAAAGGCTTTCATATAAAGAGGGTTTTTATATTATCTGCAAACAATTTTACGGCGATGGCCAGCAGGATCACGCCGAAAACTTTCCGAATCACCGAGAGTCCTTGTTTCCCCAGAACTCTTTCAATCTTTCCGGAGGACTTTAAAACGATGTACACAAAAATAATATTTATTATGATGGCCACCATGATATTTATTGCCTGGTATTCTGCCCGCAAGGATAAAATAGTGGTCAGGGTACCCGCTCCCGCTATTAAAGGGAAGGCCAAAGGAACAACCGCAGCGGTTTCTGGTTCGTCATCCTGGTATAGGGTTATACCCAATATCATCTCCAGGGCCAGAAAAAAGAGAATGAGGGATCCGGCCACTGCAAAGGAATACACATCGATGCCAATAAGGTTCAGAATTTGTTTTCCCACAAACAAAAAACCAATCATCATAATACCTGCCACAATGGTAGCCTTTTCACTTTGAATGTGCCCTACCTTTTTCCGCAGGTCCAGCACAATGGGAATACTACCGGTAATATCAATTACCGCAAACAGAATCATTGTTGCTGAGGCGATCTCTTTCAAATCCAGTTCCATGGCTCGAAAAATTTAATCGGCAAATTTAGCTCGAATATCCCACATAACGAGCCCCTGCTCCTGGAATTTAAAACCCTCATATTAGGGCACTTGAAATCCGAAGAAAGTAGATTATCTTTGCAGCATGTTTCAGATAGGAAAAACCATAGTCTCCGAGGATATTCTGACGGAGGAGTTTGTGTGCAACTTGAGCGCCTGTAAAGGTGCGTGCTGTATTGAGGGAGATGCGGGAGCCCCGCTAGAGGAAGATGAGACTCAGATTCTGGATGACATTTACTCCAAGGTAAAACCTTATTTACGTCCTGAAGGAATAGCGGCTATTGAAGACCAGGGTACCTGGGTGATCGGAGAAGATGGTGAATTCGAAACACCTCTGATCAATGGGGCGGATTGCGCCTATGTCACCTTTGATGAAAAAGGCACTGCCCTTTGCGGAATCGAGCAAGCCTACCGCAATGGAGATATCGAGTGGAAAAAACCTATTTCCTGTCATTTATACCCGGTTCGGGTGCAGGGATATTCAGAGTTTGCTGCCGTAAACTACCACGAATGGCATATCTGTGATGATGCCTGTTCTCTGGGTAAGGAGCTTCAGGTTCCGATTTACAAGTTTACCCGTGAGGCCCTTATCAGGAAATTTGGCCAAGACTGGTATCATGAACTTGAACAGGTAGCTGAGAAAATAAAATCCAGGTAAATAGTCACTCCTTCGCACATTTCTCATTTTTAGGAAGATAAGTTTCTTTCTGCTCTTTTTATTTCGTATTTTCAGCCCTGCAAATCTTCAGGAACAGCCTTATTCCCGAAATTGCACTACCCTCCCTTTACAGGACCCCCTCCTGTACCCTCCACATTTTTAGTTATAAAACGAAGTGCAACCATTAAATTTATCATCATGAAGAAAGTAATTTTCATGCTTCTATCGGTAGTCTTTTGTTCAACTACCGCCGAGGCACAGTTCTTTAAAAATTTGAAGAAATCAGTAGAACAAAAAGTGGAGCAAAGGGTTACCGAGAAAGTCTCAAACAAAGCTGCTGATGCGGCCGACCGCCAGCTGGAGAATATCATGACTGCCAATATGGGAAATATGGCCCTGCCCATGGGAGTTGACCGGGTACCGGCAGAGGAGATTCCCGAAAGCTACAGGTTCAATTGGGAATGCACCATGGCTATGAAAACAGAGGCAGGGGATATGGAAATGATCTACTTGTTGTCCACCGACCACCCCAATACCGCCATTCGAATGCAACAGGCCGCCGGGATGACAATGGTGCAGGATTATGAAAACAACCTCCATGTTATTTATATGAATTCAGGGGAACAGGCGATGGTATCGGCCACCCGCCTTCCGGATGCGGAAGAGGATATGGAGCCGGAAGCGGAATATTCCATGGATGATTTTGAAATACGAAAAATAGGGACCACCAATATTTTGGGATATACCTGTCAGGGCTACGAAATGGAAAATGAAGATTTTCTGCTCACCTATTACATTACGGACGAAACAGAGGTGAGCTTTAATCAGCTGCATATGGCGCAACAACAGAAAACCCTTCCGAAAGGTTTTGATTCCAGCTGGTTCGAAATGGAAAGTGCCATGGTTATGGGAATGGACATGAAGGATAAAAAAAACGCCAACAACCCGATTTCCATGCGGGTGACCAGGATTGAGAAAAAGCCAACAGAACTCCTTACTGCCGATTATCAAAGCTTTTAGGACCCACCCTTTATCATCCGTCCTGCAGCTTGCGGGACGGATGTTTTCCTTGCAGGACCCTTGTTTGTCTTTGCCCCTGAAGAAAACCTTTAGAGCAACCAATATTTGCGCATCGGGGGAGATACTGCTCAGTTTTTAATACATTTGGTGTTCTTTAACCTTAACGATACCGAAGTCTTCTCATGAACACCAACAGCATGAACTGGGAACAGTTATTATCCCTGAAAAGAGCG